>NZ_CP103833.1:0-323820 GCF_029774155.1 Actinobacillus arthritidis
GTGTCTTCCCTTTGGTCTGATTGTCTTAATCACTTACAAACGAAAGTATCGCCGACTGATTACAGCACTTGGCTACGCCCTTTGCAGGCAAGTTTTGCAAATGGGGAACTCACGCTTTATGCTCAAAACCAATTTGTTGAAAATTGGGTAAAGGATAAATTTTTGGCGGAGATCGTCGATCTTGCCCGTTTTTTATCCAAGAATGACAATTTAGCGGTTTCAATCCGTGTTGGGATTAAACCGGCGGAACATAAACCTGTCTCTCCGAGTACGACAAGCAACAATTCAAAAGAAGAAGCACAAGAAACCAATAAGAATTTCAGAACAGGTTTAAACGAATCGCTTACTTTTGAGAATTTCGTACAAGGTAAATCCAACCAATTAGCCAAAGCGGTCGCACAGCAAGTGGCGGATAATCCGGGTGAAAGTCACTGTAATCCGTTTTCACTTTACGGCGGAACCGGTTTGGGTAAAACGCACTTATTACATGCAGTAGGTAATGAAATCCTAAAACGTAACCCGCAAGCGAGAGTAGTCTATATTCATTCCGAGCGTTTTGTGCAAGATATGGTTAAAGCCTTGAAGGGCAATACGATTGAGAATTTTAAGAAATTCTATCGTTCGCTTGACGTGCTGATGATTGACGATATTCAATTCTTTGCTAATAAAGAAGCCTCGCAAGAAGAATTTTTCCACACGTTTAATTCCTTATTCGAGCGTAATAAACAGATTATTTTGGCTTCGGATAACTTCCCGAAAAATATTGAAAATATTGAAGAACGCATTAAATCTCGACTAAGTTGGGGGGTAAGTACCGCAATTGAGCCGCCTGAATTAGAAACTCGTGTGGCGATTCTGATGAAAAAAGCGGAAGAACGTGGGGTAGAGTTGCCGGAAGAAGTGGCATTTTTCATCGGGCAAAAATTGCGTACCAATGTACGAGAATTAGAAGGCGCGTTAAACCGTGTGATTGCGTGGCGTAACTTTACTAAACGTCAAATCACGATTGATGCGGTGCGTGAAGCCTTAAAAGATCTGATCGCTTCTTACGATCACTTAATTACGATTGAAAATATTCAAAAAACGGTTGCCGAATATTACAACATTAAAATGTCTGACTTAAAGTCAAAGAGTCGTACCCGTTCGGTTGCTCGTCCTCGGCAAATGGCGATGGCATTGGCAAAAGAATTAACCAATCACAGCTTACCGGAAATCGGTCGAGAATTTGGCGGACGTGATCACACTACCGTGATGCACGCTTGCAAAACGATTAATGAATTACGTGATACCGATAGCGGTATTCAAGAAGATTATACCAACTTAACCAGAAAATTATCGTCATAGGCGATAAGGGATTATTATGCAATTTACGATAACCAGAGAACAGTTACTTAAGCCTTTACAACAGGTCTGTGGCGTATTAAGCGTAACCGACTTTGCCTGTGATTAATAATATTCTGCTTGAAATCGAAGGCGACCGCTTATCACTAACCGGCACGGACTTGGAAGTGGAATTAACCACGGTGGCAACCCTTGAACAAGCGGTCGATTTTGCCGGAAAATTTACCATTCCTGCGAAAAAATTCCTCGATATTTGTCGTAGTTTGCCGGAAGATAGCGACATTTCGGTTCAATTCGAAGAAGATCGTGCTTTAGTTAGAGCGGCTCGCAGTAAATTTAATTTAGCCACATTACCGGCAAGCGATTATCCGAATTTAATGGATTGGAAGCCGGAAGTGGATTTTTCGATTGAACAATCCACCCTTGCTCGTTTGATTGATGCGACTCAATTCTCAATGGCGAACCAAGATGCACGTTATTTCTTAAACGGCATGAAGTTCGAAACTGAAGGCAATTTATTACGTACTGTGGCAACGGATGGACACCGTCTAGCGGTTTGTACCATGGCATTAAATCAAGAGTTATTAACTCATTCGGTCATTGTACCTCGCAAAGCGGTATTAGAATTATCTCGTCTTGTCGCTGTGAGTGATGAAACGGTACGTTTAGAAATTGGTACCAGCAATTTGCGTGTATCAATGAACGGCGTGGTGTTTACCTCTAAACTGATTGATGGGCGTTTCCCTGACTATCGCCGTGTATTACCACGCAATGCAGATCGCATTTTAGAAGCGGAAACTGAAGTGTTAAAACGTGCATTAATGCGTGCGGCAATTTTATCGAATGAAAAATTCCGTGGCGTGCGTTTAGCGTTAAGTGAAAACTTACTAAAAATTACCGCAAATAACCCGGAACAAGAAGAAGCGGAAGAGATCATTGACGTGGCATATCAAAGCCCGGAAATGGAAGTCGGCTTTAACGTGAGTTATTTGTTAGACGTGCTGAACACCTTAAAATGTGAGCGAGTGCGTTTCAATTTGGTGGATGCAAGTTCAAGTCGCTTAATTGAAGATTGTGATAACAGCACTGCCGAATACGTTATTATGCCAATGCGTCTTTAATTTGAATGTCACTTTCTTTGCTTCGCCAAAGAAAGTAACCAGAGAAAGGCGACCCCAAATTTTCCTTTTTCTTCCGCTTATTGCTAACTTTTGGGACGAACTTTCCAAACTCGCTTGCAAGCAAGCTCAAACAAGGAAAGTTATCCTCAAAAGTTTACGCAATCGCTCCAGCGGAAAATAGGGGAACAAAACAACATTCCAATTTTGCAAAAAATGGTATAAAAATGACCGCTTGTAAAAGCGATTTTATCAGCGGTCATTTGTGAATTATTGCACCAATCAGAATTGCTTTAGAACACTCGATCTTAGAGAGTCCATATATGCCCCTATCCAGATTAATCATCAATAATTTCCGTAATCTCCAATCTCTCGATCTTGAACTCAGTCCGAATTTTAATTTTATCGTAGGGCATAACGGCGGCGGTAAAACTAGTTTGTTGGAAGCGATTTTTTACTTAGGGCACGGTCGGTCATTTAAAAGTCATGTCAGTAATCGAATTATTCACTACCAAGCGGAAGATTTTGTGTTGCACGGTCGAATTGACGAGGGACAACATCAATGGTCGGTCGGGATCCAGAAAAAACGTTCGGGCGATACGTTGTTAAAAATTAACGGCGAAGACGGCAATAAAATTTCTGATTTGGCACATCTACTGCCGATGCAGGTGATTACGCCGGAAGGACTTACCTTATTAAACGGCGGACCGACTTTTCGTCGAGCGTTTTTAGACTGGGGGCTATTCCATCAATATACCGAATTTTATAGTTACTGGGCGAATTTAAAACGTTTACTCAAGCAACGAAATGCGGCATTACATCAAGTTCGCAGTTATGCTGAATTAAAGCCATGGGATATTGAATTGGCGAAATTGGCGGAGATTGTCAGCCAAATGCGTGCAAACTATGCGGAAGCGTTACGACCGGAAATTGAGAAAACCTGTCAGTTTTTCTTACCTGAATTGGAAATAAGCGTGAGTTTCCATCAAGGTTGGGAGAAAGGTGCCGATTATGCTGAGATTCTTGCTCAAGGTTTTGAGCGAGATAAAGCGATGGGGTATACCATGATTGGTCCGCAAAAGGCGGATTTTCGTTTTCGGGCAAATGGTTTGCCGGTGGAAGATGTACTTTCTCGTGGTCAGCTTAAATTACTGATGTGTGCGTTGCGTTTGGCTCAGGGGGAATATTTGGTGGCTCAAAAAGAGCGTCAGTGTTTATTTTTGATCGATGATTTTGCTTCCGAGTTAGATCCAACTAAACGAGAACTGTTGGCTTATCGTTTACGAGAAAGTGGCTCACAGGTGTTTGTGACGGCGATTACTAAAGATCAGCTAAATCAAATGCAGTGGCAAGAAAGCGAGCAAGATAGGCTGTTCCAAATTCAACAAGGGATGCTAACTAAATAGCAGAAGGGGATGTGTTAAACATCCCCTTTTTCATACATTTAAACTTTTTTATTAGGTTTATTTAATTACGCCACAAGCCATACGTGGACCACCACCGCCTAATGCGACTGGGTGATCAGAGTGGTTATCGCCACCTGCGTGGATCATTAATGAATGGCCTTTAACATCTGCAAGTTTTGTTAAACGTGGTGCGAGTACAGGGTTTGTTGCCGTACCGTCTTGCATAACTGATAATGCTGGTAAGTCACCTAAGTGAGCATTATCAGACCATGGGAAACCGTGTTGTTTTGCACCTTTAGGATCCCAGTGACCACCAGCGCCTAAGCCAGCTACTAATTTGCCGTCTTTTTCTTTTGCTTCACAGCTTGGGTTTTCATGAATGTGGAAACCGTGTAAACCTTGAGCTAGACCGGTTAAGTTTGGTGTAAACACTAAACCGTATGCTGATTCGGTAATTTCGACCGTACCCACATCTTTATTACCTTTTACTGGGTCAAGTTGTTGTACTTGTACAACCAATTTTTCTGTATTTGGCGCTTCAGCTTTGTGCTCAGAATGAGCAACAGCTATCGTTGATGCACCAAAAAGTGCGATAGAAAGTGCAAGTTTTGTGAATTTCATAGATTTTCCTTTTAATATATGGATTAAGGGAGTCTTTATTCTAGCCTATTATAAAACATTACAGTTATATTGCATAAATAGCCTAAAAGTCATTGCATTTTTACATAAAATCTTGTATTTATCACATCTATTTCCAAAATAAATTCAAACACAACTTTGTACTTTTCAATTTAGGAGCAACACAATGCAAAATGTAGGTTTTATCGGTTGGCGTGGTATGGTCGGTTCAGTTTTAATGGATCGTATGGTACAAGAAAACGACTTCGCAAATATTAATCCTGTTTTTTTTACAACTTCACAAGCGGGTCAAAAAGCACCAGTTTTTGCAGGTAAAGATGCGGGCGATTTAAAAAACGCTTTTGATATCGAAGAACTTCAAAAGTTAGATATTATCGTAACCTGCCAAGGTGGCGACTACACTACAGAAGTGTATCCTAAATTGCGTGCGACAGGCTGGAACGGCTATTGGATTGATGCCGCATCAACCTTACGTATGGAAAAAGACGCGATTATCGTTTTAGATCCAGTTAACCAACATGTGATTACAGATGGCTTAAAAAATGGTGTAAAAACATTTGTTGGCGGTAACTGTACCGTAAGTCTAATGTTAATGGCGATCGGCGGTTTATTCGAAAAAGATTTAGTAGAGTGGGTTTCTGTGGCAACTTACCAAGCGGCTTCGGGTGCTGGTGCGAAAAATATGCGTGAGTTACTCTCACAAATGGGTGAATTAGAAGATTCTGTAAAAGCGGAATTAGCAAACCCTGCCTCATCAATTTTAGATATTGAGCGTAAAGTAACGGCGAAAATGCGTGAAGATAGCTTCCCAACCGATAACTTCGGTGCACCACTTGCTGGTAGCTTAATTCCTTGGATCGATAAATTATTAGAAAGCGGTCAAACCAAAGAAGAATGGAAAGGTTATGCGGAAACTAACAAAATTTTAGGTTTAAGTGATAACCCGATTCCGGTTGACGGTTTATGTGTGCGTATCGGTGCATTACGTTGCCACAGCCAAGCATTCACGATTAAACTGAAAAAAGACCTACCGTTAGCAGAAATCGAACAAATTATTGCGGCACATAACGAATGGGTGAAAGTGATTCCAAACGACAAAGAAACCACTTTACGTGAATTAACGCCGGCGAAAGTGACCGGTACATTAAGCGTTCCGGTCGGTCGTTTACGTAAATTAGCGATGGGACCTGAATACCTTGCGGCATTTACTGTGGGTGACCAATTATTATGGGGTGCGGCAGAGCCGGTACGCCGTATCTTAGTTCAATTAACTAAATAATTTGAGTTAACCTAAACGGACAAGCGGTCGGATTTTGTGAGGAAATTGCAAAATCCGACCGCTTATTTTTTTACATCATTGTCGAACGGTTTCGATGTAAAACTTTCGCAATGATATTTTCAATAGACATCTCCACTTGTTCGCCTAAACGTTGTGTAAGATTTTTCTTTTGTTTGAATTTAAGTTCAATCACGTCTTTGTGTTTAACTGCATCCAGTAAGAAATCGTCACTCGTGCTGATTTCATCCACTAAATTAAGTTCCAATGCTTGTTTCCCGAACCAATGTTCACCAGTGGCAATTTTTTCAATCTCTAATTGCGGACGATTTTGTGCTACAAATTGCTTGAATAATTCGTGGGTTTCTTCCAATTCTTGCTGGAATTTTTGTTTACCTTTTTCAGTATTCTCGCCGACTAAGGTAACGGTACGTTTATATTCGCCAGCCGTCATCACATCTACATCAATATCGTGTTTTTTCAGTAAACGATGAATATTCGGCACTTGTGCCACCACGCCAACCGAACCGATAATCGCAAAAGGTGCAGAAACAATTTTGTTTGCGACACACGCCATCATATAACCGCCGCTCGCTACTTTATCCACCGCAACCGTCAACGGAATATTATGATCACGTAAACGTTGTAACTGTGAAGCGGCTAAGCCATAACCGTGTACTACCCCACCGGGGCTTTCTAATTTGAGTAACACCTCATCATCAGGTTTCGCAACCGATAAAATCGCACTAATTTCTTTGCGTAATGCACTCACGGCACTCGCTTGAACATCGCCATTAAATTTTAAAACAAATAGGCGAGATTTTTCCGCTTCGGTTTTCTCTCCGCCTTCTTTTAAGCGTTTTTTCTCGGCTTTCGCTTTTTCTTTTGCCGCTTTTTTCTCATCTTTTTCAAGTTGTTTTTGTTCTGCTTCGCTTAAGAAGAAGCCTTGCAGAGATTTTTGTTGCTCTTGATATTTTTCAGTTAAATTTGTAATTGAAATTGCACCGTTTTCAGGTTGTTTTCTCGCTTCTAAAATTAACATCACAATAACCGCAACAATGCCAAATACGGTGAGTAATTCTAATAAAAAAATACCATAATTAAGTAAAACTTCTTTCCACATCTTGTGAGATTCCTTTTGTAAAAATAAAATTAATTTTGACCGCTTGTTTCCGCTTCTAGCACATCGACTACAGCTTGTGCCGCCTGTGTATCCGCATCACATTGAATCAGTTTATGTAATTCAGTAAAACGTTGCTTTAATTCGTTTCGCTGTTTTATATGGTCTGCATCATCTGCCAAATAATTACCCAAATACCACGCTAAATTTTCCGGATTACATTCATCCTGAATTAATTCGGGTACTAACATTTCATCCGCTAATAAATTAGGTAGCGAAATATATTTAGTTTTCACTAAACGTTTAGCTAGCCAGTAAGTCGTTGCTTTCATTTTATAACCGACTACCATTGGCGATTTGCATAACATTCCTTCTAACGTCGCTGTACCTGAAGCAAGCAAAGTAGCATCTGCCGCAATCATTGCTTGGCGAGCATTGCCTTTTAGAATATGTACATCTAGTTCTGGTGCAACTTGTGCTTTAATTTGTTCAAATTGGGCTATGCGTTTATCGTTGACTAGTGGTACTAAAAATTCCAACTCCGGATATTTTTGCTTAAGAAGCTGTGCGGTCTTTAAAAACGGCTCAGTTAAAAAACCAACTTCGCTTGTTCTGCTACCGACCAAAATTGCAAGATAACGTTTTGTTTCATCTAAATTTAACGTAGCACAGGCCTCTGCACGATTCGGCTTAAGTGCAATCGCATCTGCCATAGTATGGCCGATAAAACGGCAAGGCACATTAAAGCGATCATAGAATGCTTTTTCAAACGGTAAAAACGCTAATACTAGATTTGTGGCACGCGCAATTTTATGCACTCGATTCTGACGCCATGCCCAAACCGATGGACTGACATAATGAATGGTCTTGATTCCACTCGCTTTGAGTTTTTCTTCAACCGTTAAATTAAAATCAGGTGCATCAATACCGATAAAAATATCCGGTTTTTCCGCCAACATTGTTTCAATCACTTGCTTACGGCGTTTGAGTAAACGAGGTAAATGTTTGACCACTTCCGCCAGTCCCATTACCGCCAGCTCTTCCATATCAAATAAGGTTTCACAACCGGCTTGTATCATTCGGGGGCCTGCAACCCCAATAAAACGGGCATTCGGATAATGTAATTTAAGGGCGTTAATCAGTCCTGCACCAAGAATATCGCCAGAAATCTCTCCGGCGACAAGGGCAATAAGAGGGGCTTGTTTTGTCATCATAATTTCACTCTCATTAATTATTTATCGCTTTTATTATAGGCGGATTATAACCAATCACAATATAAACTAACAAAATCACATTGATTGATGTTTTCACTCCAAGTAAACTATAACCTTTAATTTATATTTCATTTGGAGTGAATATGAAAAAAACAGCATTAGCCCTTTTTGCTTCTGCTTTTGTGGCAAGCTCAGCATCAGCAGTTGAATTATTTAACTTAGACTCAACCGGTACTAAAGCGGAATTTATCGGTTCTGCCCGTGTAAAATGGACCAGTAACTCCACTAAAGATACTTATCAAAACGGTTCGGCTGTCCGTAATCATGTAAATAAACCAGTACAAAATAATGGTTCACGTTTCGGTTTCCGTTTAACTCAACAACTTGGTAGCGGTTTCTACGCTTTAGGCCGTGTCGAATGGCGTTTACGTGGTGCTGATGAGAGAGGTGAATCTCGTTCTCAACACGATTTTGATCATATCTATGCTCACCAACTTTATGCAGGTTTAGGTCATAAACAATATGGCGAAGTGACTTACGGTAACCAAACAGTGATTACTGATGAAGTAAAACAAACTGATATTCCAAATACGTTAAGTTTATCAGACGGTTTATTAGTTTCTGGTGCACGTCGTTCAGTACAATATGTTTATAAAGGTATTGAAGGCTTAAAAGTTGGTGCATACTACGGTGGTCATAACCAACGTTCAAATACGAATATGGACTTAAGCCAAGATCGTAAAGACGTATGGGGCTTCGGTTCAATTTATAATTATAAGTTTGATGACGTACAAAGCGTACAAGTAGCGACCGGTTTCTCTCGTGAACGTTTTGAACGTGTTGGTTCAGCACCTGCTTATGACCGTAATGCGTATTCAGTCGGTGCGGCATATACTTACAATAAAACGACATTCGGTGTGGATTTAGAACGTCGTAAAACCGAAAACCAATCGGTACAAGGCAATGAACGAACAGAGAAAGAAGTACGTACCGTTGTTTATCACCGTTTAACCGATGATTGGCGTGCATACGGTATGTATGCTTATAAAACTAATCGACTTGAGCGTGCGATTGGCAGAGATAATAACGAAAGAAAACACCAATTTATGGTGGGTACCGAATACTATTTACCAAAAGTGGTTGATCAGTTAAAAACCAAACTTTTCGTAGAATGGCAAGCGACTCGTACTAAACATCCGGAAGCTAAAGTAGAAAGTGGTGTAAATAAATCACGTGACTATACAACAGTTGTTGGTTTCCGTGCTTATTGGTAGCCTCAAATTTATCCTTAGCAAAAGAAAGCCCAAGCATTGCTTGGGCTTTTGCGTCTAGATCGTTTGTCTTTTCTATACAAATTAATATTTGAGTGTTTCGCCTTCAGTTGGCACGGCAACTTGTTTTAAGCCTTTCGTTTTCACAAATTCACGCATATCTTTGGTACTGACCGTTGCGTGGTTTACAGCGTCCATATGCACGGTAATGATGTCTGCTTTTGGTGCAACTTGACGCATTTTCGCTACATCTTCTTTACCCATAATGATTGCATCTTTTGGTTCTAACATTTCAGCACGACCTGTGTTCATCACGATCACTTCAGGTTTGAAGTCTGCAATTGCATTGTCCACTGATTGATTCCAAATGGTGTCGCCCACAACGTAAGTGGTTTTCTCGCCTTTTGCTTCCATCACGAAGCCCATCGCATCGCCTAACATTTCCGCTAACATTGGGTTAGCATACATTGCGTCTGTACCGTGCTGACCACCTTTAACACGCGTTAATTTCACGCCGTTAAATTCAGTGTGATTGCCCACTACACGCACATCTTTAAAGCCTTGACCACGAATGATTTTTGCATCATCCGCATTTTGTACGAAAATCGGTAAATCTTTTGGTAATTTCTCTTGTGTTGCTTTATCCCAGTGGTCATCGTGCGTGTGAGTAACGATTACCGCTTGCACACCTTTGATCACATCTTCCGCTGATTGTTTCATATCAACCAATGGGTTACGTTTTTCAAAGTTTACTGTGCCCGCAAAACCTTCATAAGCGCCTTTAGTCGCTAAATATGGATCAACTAAGAATGTTGTGCCTGCGTAATTGATTTTCGCTGTTGCGTTACGAACGTGTTGATATTCCAATGCTGACGCTGAATTTGCGACGAATAAACCTAATGTTAATGCTGATAAAGTTGCTTTAAGTTTCATATTGTATCCTTTGTAAAATTTTTCCGAAAAACGACCGCTTGTTGCTATGTGGGGTATTTTAATGAAAATCACGTCTTGCAAAATAGGCAATATTGCCATTTATCGAAAGGATTCTGCCATTCTTTTATATTGTTATGTTAAAATCGACAACATCTTCTACTTGATAAAACGATTTTTAAATGAACACACCACCTCGCCTTGCTCTATACGCCCAAAATGGCTACAACGATTTTGTTTTTAATATTCCCTTTTCGCTGTTTCAAGCGGAATATGACGGCAAAAAATTATTTGATTTTCAAATTGTAAGCGATAACGGCAAGCCAATCATTAGCCAATTAGGAATGAAACTTACGCCCCACGGCGATTTAGATATGCTAGACATAGTGGATATTATTGTGATTTCAGGCTGGGTTGGTGAAAAACCGTCTAAAAAGTTTATTCAGAAATTGCAAACACATCATAAAAACAATAAGAAAATCATTGCCTTATGTTATGGCACATCTGGATTAGCGTGGGCGGATATTTTGCAAGGAAAAACGGTTGTTACCCATTGGGCAGGTGAGAACGAATTTAGAGAAAAATTCCAATCTATTCAATTAGATAGTAATAGGCTTTATATTGATGACGGCAATATTTTGACTTCCGCAGGGGCGTATGCAGGTATGGACTGTTGTTTGTATTTTGTGCGGTCATTATATGGCACAAAAGTTGCCAATACGCTCGCTAGAATGTTTGTTACCGCCCCACAACGAGAGGGCGGACAAGCACAGTTTAGCGATATTTCGCCCATCAGCCACGTTAAAAATGAAAAAATCGACCAATTATTGCAGTTTTTAAGTGAAAATTTGGCGGACAATCATCGCCTTGACGATTTGGCAAATCGTATCCATTTGTCCAAACGCGCTTTAACCGCCATTTTAAGGCGGCAACCAATTTAACTTTATCTGAATGGTTGATCGCAAAGCGCCTCACGTTAGCACAAACGCTGTTGGAAAATGGCGATGACGATATGGAACGTATCGCCCAAAAAGCAGGCTTTGGCACAGCGAGCAATCTGCGAATGCACTTTAAAGATCTGTTTGGCGTATCTCCGCAAACGTGGCGGAAAAGTTTTGGTATGGCTTAATGAAATACGCCTAATGCTCTTTACACGCCCATTCCGTTACCACCAACTTCATTACCGCAATGCGTTTGAGTTCGTTTTCTTCAAATTGCCAATCGGATTTGCCAGTGTAATGAGCCATTAAGTATTGAAGTGCGGTGATTTTTTCTTCTCTTTCTTCAAGTAATGAAATTTCGCCTTTGCCAATAATGCTTTGGTAACGGAAAGAATAATGGCAGGCGATGTCAGCGTGGACAATTTCGTTTTTGCATTGTTGTTCTCATCGTGTTTTCAAATTGACAGTCAGTGTAAAACAGGAACTGGGAAATTTCCAACCACTTACCGCTATTGGCTAATTATTTCACTTTTTCCCATTTCACATCAACTCAAATGAATGGCGGAGAATCTTTGGGGAAATAGATAAAAAAGCGGTGGTAAATTTTTGAAGATTTACTACCGCTTTTACTTCCTAAGCTTACGCCAAAAACGCCTGATAACGACTGACCGCTTGGGCGATTTGTTCATCACTGATCTTCAACGCACCGCCAACCACAAAGGTTTTGCTATATTGCATATTGGTGTAGCGAGCCATTGTTTTAATCGGTAATAAAAACTCGTCCACCGTATGCCCCATTTCGCTATTTGGTTGATAGTCATTTTCGGATGCACCGAGCGAAACTGCCACCGATAACGTTTTCCCCACCAATGCTTTCCCTTTACTGCCATACGCCCAACCATAGGTTAAAACATCGTCCTGCCATTGTTTGAGCAAGGCTGGCGTGCTGTACCAATACATCGGAAATTGCAACACGATGTGGTCAGTTTGGCTTAGTACCGCTTGCTCGGTCGCCACGTCAATTTTGCCGTCTGGATATAGCTCATACAACGAACAAACTTCTACATTCGCCACGCTTTTTGCTCCTTTGGCAAGGGCTGAATTAACACGAGATGAAGTTAAATCTGGGTAAGCAACAATCACTAAGGTTTTCATTTTATTTTTCCTATGTGCTGAATGAATGTGCCTATTATAAAAACAGCATTATTCAATAAAATGGGGTAATTTAAAAAATACTCTTTAATTAAATTAAAATATAGTGGTTACAAGCGGTCAATTTTGGGAGAAAAAATGCAAGATTTTAGGACAATGGAAAAAGTGATTGAATTAGCATTTTCCTTATTCCATCCAGTGTTTTTAACTGGATAAATTTGTTATAATTTACAGCAATTGTTATTTATCACAATATATTAGCTATTTTATGTCTTTAACCTATATTGATTTGTTTTCAGGTGCTGGTGGATTTTCGCTCGGGTTTGACCGTGCGGGATTTCGCCAACTTTTGTCTGTGGAAATCGAACCACATTATTGCGATACCTATCAGGCAAACTTTCCTGAACACAAAATTTTACAATGCGATTTGACCACACTTTCTGATGATGAATTGTTCAAACAGCTTAATCATCAAAAAGTTGATGTAGTTATTGGTGGTCCGCCCTGTCAGGGGTTTAGTATAGCTGGCAAAATCGGACGAACCTTTGCCGATGATCCTCGTAATCATCTGTTTAAAGAATTTGTGAGAGTAGTTAAACTCACGCGACCGAAATTTTTTGTAATGGAAAATGTGGCTCGTTTGTTTACCCATAATTCGGGCAAAACCCGAACAGAAATTACTGAGCATTTTGAGCAGTTGGGTTATCAGGTAGAGAGCAAGGTGCTGAATGCGCTGATTTTGGCGTACCACAACTGCGTAGCCGTATCGTGTTTATCGGGCGAAAAGACAGGGGGAAGATTGCCTTTCCCGAGCCGAGCCACACGGAATACAACACTGTTGGTAATGCCATCAGGCATTTTCCGAAGTTAAGTGCGGGTGAGAACAGCTTGATTTTGAACCACGAAGCGATGAACCACAGCGAGCAGATGCTGAGAAAAATGTCGTTTGTCAAAAATGGCGGCGACCGCAATGATATTCCCGAAAGCCTACGACCGACTTCGGGTGATGTCCGTAAATACATTCGTTACCACAGCGAAAAGCCGTCTGTTTGCGTAACAGGCGATATGCGAAAAGTCTTTCATTATGAACAAAATCGTGCTTTGACCGTGCGAGAGCTTGTCGCCTTGCAGTCGTTTCCCGATGATTTTGTTTTCTTGGGGCAGAAAATTGCCCAGCGACAACAAGTTGGTAATGCCGTTCCGCCCCTTTTGGCTCAGGCGATTGCCGAAGCCGTATTAGAAATGAACCAAAATGAACCAGCCTAAATACCCGAAAGTCAATTACATAGGTAATAAAGAAAAAATTGCTGAATGGATTTGCGAGCAACTACCTGCTGATGTGAAAACCGTTGCTGACGTGTTCAGCGGCGGTTGTTCTTTTTCTTTTGAAGCGAAAAAACGTGGCTATCAAGTGATTGCCAACGATATTTTAAACATCAACTATCAGCTGGCGTTGGCATTGATTGCAAATAATCAGGAAATTTTGACCGCTTGCGATGTGGATTTTATTTTCAGCAATCCGCCCCAATCAGGCTTTATGACCAAGCATTACAGCGATGTGTTCTTTTTTGAAGAAGAATGTAGGCAACTTGATAGTATTCGGGAAAACATTTTAAAGCTGGAAAATACGCATAAACAGGCGTTGGCGTTTGCGTTAATGCGTCGGGCGATGATCCGAAAAATGCCGTATTCTCGTTTTACGATCCCTTGGGAAAAGGTCAAACAGTTGCGAGATGAAGAGTACAGCTATGCCAAATACGGACGCCGCCGAGCGTATCACAATCAATCTTTTGAATTTCACTTTCGGGAAAATCTCAACGCCTACAACCAGACGGTGTTTGATAACGGAAAAGTTCATCAAGTCTATAATCAAGACGTGTTTGAACTGCTCGATCATATTCAAGCTGATGCTGTCTATTTAGATCCGCCCTACACAGGCACGATGAACAATTATTTCGGCTTTTATGGCTTGCTTGACAGCTATATTTCAGGCGAAATCAAACAGCCCTTTGATAATCATTTTATGGATAAAAAACAAGCGGTTGAATTATTTGAAAAATTGATTGAAAAGCTCAAACCGTTTAAATATTGGCTACTCAGCTACAACAATGTTTCGCACCCCAATCGTGAAGAATTAAGTGAAATGCTTTCTCACAACGGACGAAAAGTAACCATTTTGGAAACACCGCACGTTTACAAAGTAACAGGCAAAAAGAACAAGCAAAAGCACACCGAAATTTTGTTTTTAGTGGAGAATGCTTAATGCAAACCTATGAAGAGTATTGGAAACTAACATTAGCATATACAGATTTTAATGACGTCAAATTTATCAAAGCATTAAATATTTGTGTTGATTTTATTGATAACGTAATTTCAAATAATCCTGAGTATGCAAATGATATTGCAGAATGTACTACTATTGCAGAAAAACAAAAGTTATGTAGAAAGTTTAAATATTATTCTGATTTACAAAGAGAAATAAGAAAAACGCCTGAATTAAAATCTGATGATACAGGCTATGAACTAGATGAAGAATCAGCTAGAAAAGCGATCAATCAAATGGTAAAACTTGGTTTTATAACACCATTTTTAACATCATATCACGAGCTATCAAAATTGTATTTACAAGCAAAGACAAATAGAAAAAGAGAAACGATACTTTCTAAAATAGTTTATACGAGTTCATCTTTTCAAAGCTCGGTTACAAAACCATCAGATATTCATCAACTTAATTTTCTAATCAAAACACTAGTGGAACACCCTCAAGGCAAGTTAAGAAAAGATGAGATTTCAGCATTAATGTTGGTTGACTTAAATACTTTTCATCATGATTACTTAGATAAAACAGAGTTAGATGAATATTTGAAGAAAGGATTGGAATCAGGTTTTGTAAAGAGAAAATATAACCAAATTAGCCATTTATGGAATTTACTTTCTAAACTAGATGACTTACAACGGGTAGGCGATGATCTTTACTTTGCTGAAGATGCTCAACGCATTTTTAGCAACATTGAAGAAAGCACTCGTAAAAGAGATCCGTATTTGCACCGCTTGTACAAAAACCAATTGCAAGAAGAAAGCGAAGAATATTACGGCGATAAGAAATGTATGCTGGAAAAACTAGCATATCCAGTGCTGATTGCCAGCCACATTAAGCCGTTTATCCAGTCTGATGATAACGAAGCCTACGATCCAAACAAT
This sequence comes from Actinobacillus arthritidis, assembly GCF_029774155.1. Taxonomy (NCBI): domain Bacteria; kingdom Pseudomonadati; phylum Pseudomonadota; class Gammaproteobacteria; order Pasteurellales; family Pasteurellaceae; genus Actinobacillus; species Actinobacillus arthritidis. The sequence goes on from NZ_CP103833.1 coordinate 15,610, forward strand.
GGCTTACTGCTCAGCCGCACGCTAGACAGCCTGTTTGATTTAAAATACATCTCTTTTGACGATAACGGCAATATGCTCAAATCCGACCGTTTGTCGGACGATGTTTGGCAACACTGGCAAAACGTCAAACTTGACAGCGTATTGCTAAATGACAAACGTAAACAGTATCTGGCATTTCATCGAGAGTTGATGAAAAAAGAAGACAGTAAAATCAAGGTGTAAGCAATGATATTTGACGACATCACCACCGATAATCACGGCACTTAGACGTAGGTTTTAGGCTATTTATCTGACGTGGCAACCTACTTAATTTGCGGTGTAAAAGGTTATTCTGATAAAGCTGAGTATTATTTGGATTTAACTGAGCGATAATGCCGTTTTAAATTTTTTCAATAAATAATGCCGTCTTACAAACAAATTTCAGATAGCATTTTTACCCTACAAGCGGTCAAATTTGGGAGAAAAAATGCAAGATTTTAGGGCGATGGCGATTTTTGCCGAAGTGGTGCAACACCAATCTATGCAAAAAACAGCGGAAAAATTGGGGTTAACAGTTTCCACGGTTAGCCAAGCAATCAGCAAATTGGAAAAACAGTGCGGTATCAAATTGCTCAACCGCACCACCAGACGCATTGCCCTCACAAATGCGGGAGAGCAATTTTATCAAGGCTGTTTGGCGATGTTGGCGGGGGCGGAACAAGCAATGAAGGTCGCCGAAGAATTGCAAGATGAGCCAAGTGGTACGGTTAGCATTGCCACATATTCAACATCTATTTTGACCCAGCTCAAGCAAGCCTTATACAAGGTGCAGAATACTTACCCAAAACTGGCGGTAACCCTACAACTCACGGACACTTTGGCGGATTTGTATCAGCAAAAAACGGACATCGCCTTGCGTGCGGGGATTGACTCGTTAGACAATCCGCAACTTATTGCCAAGAAATTGATGGATTTAGACATCGGCTTTTTCGCCACGCCTGAATTATTGGCAAAATATCCCACTCCCCAAACGCCTGCGGAAATGCAAAATCTGCAGTGGATTGTGCCTGACAGAGCGTGGCTACCGCCCACAGACGAACAGCATAACCCTACGCAATGGCGAGTTACCCATGCTCAAACAGGTGAAGAAAAGTGGTTCAAAACCAACCCCAAAATCATCAGCGCCGATAGTTTGGCGAGCTATCAGCTTATGCTTGCCCATTTGGGCGTAACCATTTTAGCGAAACAGGAAGTTCAAGCGGATTTGGACGCTGGCAGATTGGTGCAACTGCTCCCCGAATGGAAACTCCCCCCTGTGCCGTATTATTTGGTTATGCTCAACCGCCAACTCCCTAAAAAAGTGCGAGCCGTAGCAGAAATGGTGGAGGGGGGTTTTTACATCAACCCAAATAGATTTCAAACAAAAAGCGGTGGTAAATTTTGGAAGATTTACCACCGCTTGCACATCAAACTTCCACCCGTTTGCCGATGTCTTTGAGGTTGGAAAATTCTTCGAGTAATCTTGGGGCGTCGTCAAGGCTGATTGCGAATATCCAAAGGTAGGTAATGACGGCATAGATATGCCCTGCTTACACGCCATTAGTGGTGGCAAGCTGAACAACGGTTACGCCAAACAAAATAGCGGACGCTATGCCAATCCATAAGTAGCCCATTGCCTCTCGGTTGGAAAGGTGGATTCGCAATTTCGCTAACAGATCGTAGTGTTTATCGAGCTGATAAGGCTCGCTTTTTTCGATCACTTGCACTTCTTTTTCCAAACGATTATTAAGTTTTAAATAGAGCAGATCGTTGGTTTTAGCGTATTTTGGCGGCAAGATTGTGAAAAATAGCAAAATGCCAAATGCCGTAACACCTGCCCAAAATTCGATGATCAGCAACATAACTGCCGTCCCGATAATCGAGAAACCAGACATTATCAATATAGGTAAATGTTGCTCAAAAAAGTCCACAAACTGACGAGATAATGCCACTCGTGCGGTAATCGCAGACGTATCCAAGCCTTTTTCACGCTGGTTTAGCACCACAGGCACGGCAAGCTCTGCATAAATGCGAGCGAAAGCACGGGTATCCACCGCACGGCGTGTCGCCCCTATGCCCCAAATGACAAGCACTACCAATGAATAAGTGAGCGACAGCCAAATATCGCCTTGCATTATGGCCTTCACAGCAAAACTACCAAACAGCGGATAAGTCAAAAACAGCGTGTTTTCAAGAGCAACCAAGAAAAACGTGCTGAGTAACCGTTGTTTATTATTTTTCGCAATGGATTTCAAATTTTCAATCGCATTCGCTTGCATTTTATTCCCCTAAATTTCGATTTAAAATGAGGCTAAACTCTCGCAACTCGTTGACTAATAAGGCTAATTTTTCTTCGCCAAAATCCACCGCACTTTGCAGTTCTAATGCCGTTTGTTTGGTAATGATAGGCTCAATTTTCGCCTTTCCCAGCTCCGTCAAGCGGTGCAATTTGCCCCGCTTATCGCTTGGGTTAGCTTCAGTCGTCAGCCAGCCACGTTCCACCAGTTGCTTGCAGACAAAAGAAATCGTCTGCTTCGGCAAGCACCACTCTTCACAAATGGCTTTTTGCGAACATTGTTGATTGTGATAAACCGAGTACAGCACAAAATATTCATTTTCGGGCAAACCGTTTTTCTTCGCCCACTGCACATAAATATCAAGGGTTTTTGCCATTGTTTCGGCAAGTAAATCAATGTTATTCATTATAATCCCTCTCCCTAAAACAAGTCCTAAATAAGACTATAATTTCACTATTTTAGTCTTATTTGGGACTTTATCAAGTATTGTTTTGTTGTAAATTTGACTTTTTATCATCTAAACGAAAAAATTGAGCCAAAGTTAAAGGAGAATGTTATGCTTAAAATTGCCCTGGTGTTGCAACAAAACCTGAATCTTTTTCAGTTTTCCGTGCCGTATGCGGTGTTTACCACTGCTTTGCCGTCCGATGATTTATTTTCGATTACGCTCGTGGCAGAAGAACCGAATGTACAAGGTCATTTACTGAATGTGCAAGCGGAGCGAGGTTTGGATTATTTGACGGAAGCGGATATTGTGATGATAGCGGGGTGGTCGGACTTAAATGAACCACCGAGCCAAGCGTTACAGGCGTGCCGCAAGAGGCCTATCAACGTGGAACATATTTAGTAGGATTATGTTACGGCACTTATGCGTTAGCTTACGCAGGCTTGCTAGATGGTAAACAAGCTACTACCCATTGGCACGGTGAAACGGATTTTCGCCAGCGTTTTCCACAAGTAGCATTAGATGCCAATGCACTTTATGTGGAAGATGACCGCTTGCTCACCTCCGCAGGCACAAGTGCAGGATTAGATTGTTGTCTTTATATCATTCGTAAATTCTATGGCGTGAAAATTGCCAATCACGTTGCACGTATCATGGTTGCCCCACCGCACCGAGAAGGTGGGCAAGCACAATTTATTGAACCGATGAAATTAGAAACTTCACAAAACGACAGATTGCACGAAATGTTGCAATATGTACGTCAAAATCTGCAAAAATCGCATAATATTGACGAGTTGGCTGAAATGGCGCACATTAGCAGACGCACTTTTACTCGCCATTTCCAGAAAATAACCGGCACAAGTTTCACTCAATGGCTTATCGCTGAGCGCTTACAAAAAAGCCTCGAATTACTAGAGAGTAGTGAGCTTTCTATCGAGGCTATCAGTGAAAAAATCGGCTTCCAAAGTGCAGTCAGTTTCCGTCAACACTTCAAACAACGCTTCCACGTTAGCCCAAATGAATGGCGGAAGACTTTTGGTGGCAATGAATGAACATAGGGGAGTAATCCCCTATGAGTTATACTAATTTCCCAATTAATTCTTCCACAAACGCCAAGCGTTCTGCATTATCGGTAAGCGGTAAATTAAAGCGGAATTTTTGCGCGCCTTCAAATTTATAGACATTCTTATCCGATTGGATCAGTTGTAAGAACTTCATCGGGTCAGGTTGTGCGTTTGGTTTAAATTCCAAATAGCCACCGTTAATCCCTGCATCAACTTTCTTCAAGCCGAGTGGTGTTGCCAAATGACGAAGCTGAGTAATTTGGAATAGATTTTTCGTTGCCTCCGGCAATAATCCGAAGCGATCGATAAGTTCGACTTTCAAATCTTTCAACGCTTCGACATTTTCCGCTGAAGCGATCCGTTTATAGAACGATAAACGCATATTCACATCCGGCACATAGTCATCCGGTAGCAATGCCGGTATGCGTAATTCGATTTCTACCTGATTTTGGGTGATTTCTTCTAAAGTCGGTTCACGTCCTTCTTGTAAGGCTTTTACCGCATTTTCAAGCAAATCCATATAGAGTGAGAAACCGATACTTTCAATCTGTCCGCTTTGTTCAGATCCGAGCAATTCGCCCGCACCACGGATTTCTAAATCGTGAGTCGCTAGCACAAATCCGGCACCGAGATTATCAATCGAACTAAGTGCTTCCAAACGTTGTTGAGCGTCTTTGGTTAATGTTTTTGGCGGTGGTGTCAGTAAATAGGCGTAAGCCTGATGATGAGAACGTCCGACACGTCCACGTAACTGGTGCAGTTGTGCCAAGCCGAATTTATCCGCACGATCAATAATAATCGTGTTAGCGGTCGGCACATCAATTCCCGTTTCAATAATGGTGGAACAGACCAATAGATTAAAACGCTGATGATAGAAATCACTCATCACACGTTCCAATTCACGTTCACGCATTTGCCCGTGTCCAATCACAATCCGGGCTTCCGGTACTAATTCCGCCAGCTTAGTCGCACAGTTTTCGATTGTCGCCACGTCATTGTGCAGGTAATACACTTGCCCACCACGCAGAATTTCACGCAGAATTGCTTCTTTCACGACCAAATCATCGTGCTGACGAACAAAAGTTTTAATCGTCAATCGGCGTGCCGGCGGACTAGCGATAATAGACAGATCTCGCATACCGTTTAATGCCATATTCAGCGTACGAGGAATCGGTGTTGCGGTGAGCGTAAGAATATCGACATTAGCTCGCAATTGTTTGATCTTCTCTTTCTGACGTACACCGAAGCGGTGTTCTTCGTCAATAATAAGTAAACCGAGATCACGGAATTGCACGTCTTCTTGTAGCAGTTTATGCGTGCCGACCAAAATATCCACTTTGCCTTCTGCCACTTTTTCTAAAATCGCTTTTTGCTCTTTAGCGGTTTTAAAACGAGAAAGTACCTCAACATTAATCGGATAGTTGGCAAAACGATCTTTGAAATTCTCGGAATGTTGTTGTGCTAAAAGTGTAGTTGGTACAAGTACTGCAACCTGTTTATGATTCTCCACCGCTAAGAAAGTGGCACGCATTGCCACTTCGGTTTTACCGAAACCGACATCGCCACAGACAAGGCGATCCATTGCTTTTGGCAAGCACATATCGCTAATGACCGCATTAATTGCGGTTTTCTGGTCTTCAGTTTCTTCAAACGGGAAAGTGTGGCTAAATTGCATAAAACTGTCTCGATCGTAGGCAAACGCAAAGCCTTTTTGCGATTCTCGTTTCGCATACACATCAAGTAATTCCGCGCAACATCGCGGATTTTCTCCGCCGCTTTTTGGCGTGTTTTCGCCCATGCTTCCGAACCAAGTTTATGTAGTGGCGCAGTTTCATCCGCCCCACCGATATAACGGGAAATCAGATGTAATGAAGCCACCGGTACATAGAGCTTCGCCTCGTTCGCATAGAGTAAGACAAGGTATTCCGCTTTAATGCCGCCGGCGTCCAATACGGTGAGTCCTGCATAACGTCCAACACCGTTTTCTAAATGTACCACCGCTTGCCCGATTTTGAGTTCCGCAAGGTTACGAATGAGCGTGTCCGGATTGACCGTTTTGCGATTTTTCTCCGTACGTTTTGTTTGAACTTTTTCGCCCAAGAAATCCGTTTCGCAAATAATTGCTAAATTTTGACCGCTTGCATTTTCAATAATAAAGCCTTGATCAAGCGGTGAAATCATCAATGAAATTTGCGAATCAATTTCCGCTAATGATTTAACCTGTTTCGGTTTGATTTTGAGCGGTGCAAGCAATTCGAGCAAGGTTTCTCGGCGACCTTCACTTTCTACAGAAAATAAAAGTCGCCCATCAAATTTGCTACGGAATTTATTGAACGCTTCAAACGGATCTTTTAACTGCGAGTTAATCGCCAATTCCGGTAGCTTATCAACATTGGCATTTTGTTTAGTTACTGATTTTCTCACTTTTTCCGCACTTAGTGTCAAACGTGGATAAGCTTTTAAGCCACGATTGACTTCATCAACCGAGAACCATAATTTGTCTGGCGGTAATAATGGACGCATCGGATCCACTCGGCGACTTTCATAGCGTTGAGCGGTATCTTTATGGAATTGTTCCGCCTTTTCGGCAATGCCGTCAAAGGTAATAAATAGGGTATTTTCCGCTAAATAATCAAATAGGCTCGCCATTTCTTCAAAGAATAGTGGTCGCCAATATTCAATCCCTGCGTTCAAAATCCCTTTACTGACTTGCTGATAAATATGCTCCGGCTCACGGCGAATCTCGCCAAATTGTTCACGGAATTTGCTTCTAAAATGCTCGATTCCGTTGCTATCGGTCGGGAACTCGTGTGCCGGCAGTAAATTAATTTCGTTGATTTCGGCTATTGTGCGTTGACTATCCACATCAAAGGTGCGGATCGAATCGATTTCATCATCAAAAAAATCCAAACGGAATGGGCTTTCCGCCCCCATAGGATAGAGGTCAAGCAATGCTCCACGCACCGCATATTCACCGTATTCTAATACTTGTTCCACAGCACGATAACCGGCATTTTCCAGTTGTAAACGTAATGATTGAATTGAAAAACGGTCGCCTTTTTTAATCAATAATACATTATTGGCGAGATAATTCGGCGGACAAACTTTCTGTAACAGCGTGTTAATCGGCAATAAGAAAATCTGTTTATTACCTTGTTGCAAATGAAACAAGGCGGAAAGACGGGCGGAAATAATATCTTGGTGCGGTGAAAAAATTATCGTAAGGCAAGGTTTCCCAATCCGGAAAGACTGAAACCGGTAATTTGCTGAATTGTGTTAAGGCCTTTTCAAGACGTAATGCTGTGCGAGTATCCGGCGTAACTACTACGCTCAAACCGTTAAATTGCCGCGTAGCTTGTGCAATAACAAGCGTGTCTGCGTGTCCGATTAGATTGCCAAGCGTTTGATGATCTTGGTATTTTCCTCCGATTTCCGGTAGGTTTAGATTAAAATGGAATGTCATAAGCGGTTAGATTTTTTGGAAAATTTGCGACTATTTTAGTACAATTACGTTCGCTTCTCTATGGTGAGTTTCTTCTTACCAAATCATTCAAGGAAAATAGTATGCAACCTAAAGCCAAATATAGAAAAGATTATCGTGCACCGGATTTTACTATCACTGATATTTATCTCGATTTTCAACTTGACCCTAACCGCACTTTCGTGACCTCAACCTTAACTGTCGAACGTAAAAATGAGGAAGCGACACATATTCGTTTAGACGGACATAGTTTTGATTTTCTCTCATTAAAATTAAACGGCGAAACCTTTGAGCGTTTTGAGAAAGATAGTGAATCATTAACCGTTGATGTTACCGGGGTTGCATCTCCATTTGAATTACAAATTGAAACCGGTTTAAACCCGGCACAAAACACTTCTCTGCAAGGTTTATACCAATCCGGTGACGGCATTTGTACTCAATGCGAAGCGGAAGGCTTCCGTCAAATTACCTATATGTTGGATCGTCCGGATGTGCTTGCCAAATATCGCACAAAAATTACCGCTTCTAAAGCCAAATATCCGTTCTTACTTTCTAATGGTAACCGCATGGCACAAGGCGATTTAGAAGATGGTCGTCATTGGGTTGAATGGGAAGATCCGTTCTTTAAACCAAGTTATTTATTTGCGTTGGTTGCTGGCGATTTTGATCTGTTACAAGATAAATTTATGACTAAAAGCGGTCGTGAAGTGGCATTAGAGATCTATGTTGATCGCGGCAATTTAGATCGTGCCGGCTGGGCGATGGAAAGTTTAAAACGAGCCATGAAATGGGATGAAGATCGTTTCGGTTTAGAATACGATTTGGATATCTATATGATTGTCGCGGTTGATTTCTTCAATATGGGCGCTATGGAAAACAAAGGCTTAAATGTTTTCAACTCTAAATTTGTGCTGGCAAAACCGGAAACAGCAACCGATACTGACTATTTAGATATTGAGAGCGTGATTGCACACGAATATTTCCATAACTGGACCGGTAACCGTATTACCTGCCGAGATTGGTTCCAGCTTAGTCTTAAAGAAGGTTTAACCGTATTCCGTGATCAAGAATTTACCTCAGATTTATGGTCACGTCCGGCAAAACGTATTGAAGATGTACGTTTATTGCGTGCAGTACAATTTGCTGAAGATGCCAGCCCAATGGCACACCCGATTCGCCCGGAAAAAGTGATTGAAATGAATAACTTCTATACTGTTACCGTCTATGAGAAAGGGGCGGAAGTGATTCGTATGATTCACACCTTATTGGGTGAAGAAAAATTCCAAAAAGGGATGCAATTATATGTTGCGGAAAATGACGGTTCTGCCGCAACTTGTGAAGATTTCGTATCTGCAATGGAACGTGCTTCGGGTATTGATTTAACCCAATTCCGCCGTTGGTATAGCCAATCCGGTACGCCTGAACTTAGCGTGAGTGATGAATATGATGAAATGCACCATATCTATCGTTTATACGTTTCGCAACATACGCCGGCAACCGCAGATCAACTGGAAAAAGTCAATTTACATATTCCGTTAAAAATTGAGTTATATAGTCAACAAGACGGTTCGCCGATTGCATTACAGTTTGAAGGTACAACACTAAATAATGTATTGGATATTTTGCAAGAGCATCAAACCTTTGAGTTTCATAATGTCATGCATAAGCCTGTTCCGGCATTATTATGTGATTTCTCGGCACCGGTACGCTTGGATTATGCGTATAGTAATGCACAATTAATCGCATTACTCAAATTTGCTCAGAATGATTTTGTTCGTTGGGATGCAAGACAAACCTTATTTAACAATGAGTTACGTCTGAATTTAACTCGTCATCAATCGGGTGAGGCATTTACGTTCTCTGCGGAATTAACCGAAGCATTGGTTTATTTATTGGATAATTACGAAACCGATCCGGAATTAACCGCATTAATGCTGACATTACCGAAAGAAACGGAATTTGCAGAAGTGTTTAAAGTGATTGATCCAGTCGGTATTGCCGTCACTCGTGAATTTATGTTACGCAGTATTGCTGAAACATTGCGAGATCGTCTATTACACGTATATAACCGTAATCGTTGTGATGCTTATCGTGTTGTGGCTGAGGATATGTCAAAACGAGCATTACGTAATCTATGTTTATCTTATTTAGCCTTTACAGATTTAGGTAACGGATTAACTTATAAGCATTATCAGCAAGCGGATAATATGACCGATACTTTAGCGGCACTTTCGGCGGCGACTAAAGCACAATTAGCCTGTCGAGATCAACTATTAGCGGATTTTGAACAGAAATGGCAAGATGACGGTTTAGTTATGGATAAGTGGTTTATGTTGCAAGCGACACGCCCGGATGAGAATGTCTTGGAGCTTGTTCAATCTTTATTAGAGCATCGCAGTTTTAACTTTAACAACCCGAATAGATTACGTTCATTGGTCGGTGCTTTTGCAAGTCAAAATCCTAAAGCATTTCATGCAATTGACGGTTCAGGCTACCGATTCTTAGTTGATGTTTTAATTAAACTGAATGATAGTAATCCACAAGTGGCATCACGTTTAATTGAACCGCTAATTAAACTTTCTCGTTATGATAATCAGCGTCAAACCTTAATGAAACGTGGCTTGGAACGTCTTGGTAGCTTAGACGGTTTAGCACGTGATTTATATGAGAAAATTGAAAAAGCGTTACAATAGAAGATAATCGGATAGATAAAATCGGCATTATGTAGCAGTTGCACAAAAGTGTATTTGTAGGGGCGAACCGTGTCCGCCCTTATTGGTAGTCATCATAAATTGTTTGGGCGAATGCAATTCACCCCTACATCATTGATACAAATTAGCCTATTTGTGCATTTGCTACATAATTTCGGATAAAAGCCTAATTCCAACGAATTAGGCTTTATTTTTTATAAGTGATACAAGCGGTTGAATTAGCTAAGTTTTTGTCAATTTTTCATCAAATTTAACCGCTTGTTTGCTCATTTTCTTACCCAAAGTGGCTGTTCTTGACCTCGCCATAAGCGTTGAATATTTTCGTGATGGCGATAGACCAATAAACAGCAGACTAATGCAACTGGAAAGGTAAACTCGGGGCGGAACCACCAAACGTAAAAAGGCAATAATAAGGCAGTTAAGACGGCACTTAATGATGAGTAACCAAATAACAGGAAGACAATCAGCCAGCTACATAATGCAACGGCTGAAACGGCTAAACTAATCGGTAATAACGCACCGAAGGCAGTTGCAACACCTTTGCCTCCACGAAATTGAAAAAATACTGGGAAGATATGCCCTAAACAAGTGGCTAAAGCAATAAAGCCGATGGCTGAAGGCGTTAAATCAAATAGAAATGCCAATATGACTGGCACTGCACCTTTTAAAATATCAAATAACAACACACCTAAAGCTAAAAATTTTCCACCGATACGTAATACGTTAGTTGCACCGGGATTATGTGAACCCTGTTCTCTCGGATCTGGCAAGCCGGCTAAACGGCATAAAATAATGGCACTTGAGATCGAGCCTAACAAGTAGGCAAATACAATTAACAAATAGGCGGTAATACTCATAAATTGTCCTTACATTAGCGTTCTATGCTATATTCTCGGCAATGTTATCACAAACTTCTTAAGGAAACTAAAATGGCGGATAAAGTTTTTATTCACGAATTGACGGCGTTTGCTTCTATCGGTGCTTATGATTGGGAGCATACCATTAAACAACGTTTGGTATTTAATATTGAAATGGAATGGGATTTTGCTAAAGCGATAGAAACAGATGATGTGCAATATTGTTTAAATTATGCGGAAGTTTCAGAAAAAATCTTAGCTTTTGTTGAATCCAAGCCATTTAAATTGGTTGAAACGGTCGCTCATCAAGTCGCAGACCTATTGCAAAATCAGTATGCGATTCAAACATTACGCATTGAATTACATAAACCGAAGGCAGTTGCGCAAGCGAGTAGTGTCGGTGTGATTGTAGAACGGAGAGCTTAATGAATATTCGCCTTGGTTATGTCAGTCTAATTTTAGCAACAGCATTTTGGGGCGGTAATTTTGTATTGGGGAAAGTATTAAGTAATGTGATTCCTCCGATAACACTAACTTATATTCGTTGGTTTCCGGCATTAATTATCTTAGCGGTTGCATTTTATCGACCAACAATCCAGTCGTTACCGACACTTAAATCAGCCAAAAAAGTAATGTGGTCATTAGGTATGTTAGGCGTAGTATTATTTCCAGCTACGCTTTATCAAGGATTAAAAACTACTTCAGCACTCAATGCGAGCCTTTATTTGGCTGTTGTACCGGTCTTGGTTTTATTTTTAAATTTATGGGTATTTAAAGAAAAAATTAAACCGATGATTTTGAGCGGAGCCTTATTAAGTCTTATCGGTGTCTTTTGGTTACTAAGTCAAGGTAATCTTGAAAAATTGATGAATTTACAAATAAACCACGGTGATTTATGGACGATAACCTCTGCAGTAAGCTGGGCAATATATTGCTGTATTATCCGCTTACGCCCGGCAAATATTGGTAATACCGCATTTTTAACTGCGTTAGTTGGCTTAGCGGTTATCACAATGACCCCTCTCTTTGTTTATGAATTTTGGCAATCTTCTGCAGAAATTTTGCAAAATTTAACCGCTTATCAATGGTTTGGCATTGCCTATTTGGTCATTGGACCTTCTATCTTATCTTATGCTTTTTGGAACTTTGGTATTGCGATTGTCGGTTCGGCAAAAGGTGCAGTGATGACGAATTTTACACCGCTGTTTGCCGCTTTATTTAGTATTTTGGTATTAAATGAATCAGTAAAAATATTTCATATCATTAGTGCGATCTTGATCACAACCGGCGTATTAATTTGCAGTTATAATAAGCCCCCGTCAAACAAAGGAGAAAAAGCATAATGCCAACTGTATTTGCACTTAAAGAACGTATTACCCAAGTTGTTCAAGAAAAAAATAATCCTGTCATTACGGATGTCGCTTCAAAATTAGCTGAACAGCAGTACAGAGCATGTTTTTCAGCAGAGCAGGTAAAATTATGGGCTCAGCAATTTAAACTCTCACCAATTGAGTTAGCCCTCGAATGTTTACCACTTGCCGCTTGTTATGCGCTTGTACCGATTTCTAAATTCTATGTCGGTGCAGTAGCAATCGGAGAATCCGGTCAATTTTATTTTGGGGCAAATCAAGAATTTACCGCACAAGCGATTCAACAAACAGTACACGCAGAGCAGAGTGCTATTTCACATGCGTGGCTTGCCGGAGAAACAGCGATTACGGATATGGTCGTAAATTACACACCTTGCGGACATTGTCGCCAGTTTATGAATGAGCTAAATAGTGCAAAAACATTAAAAATTCATTTACCGCATAGTCAAGATAATTTATTACAACAATATTTACCTGACTCTTTTGGTCCTAAAGATTTAAATATTGAAAAAGTGTTGTTTGATCCACAACAGTATGACTTGCCACAGCAAGGTGATGCCTTAACTCAAGCAAGAATCCAAGCAAGAAGACATTCTTATGCACCATATAGTGAATCGTTAAGTGGTATTGCTTTACAGGTCGGTGAGCAGATTATTTGCGGACGTTATGCTGAAAATGCGGCATTTAATCCGAGTTTCCTTCCTCTCCAAAGTGCATTGAATTATCTCCGTTTAAGCGGTAAATCAGGTACAGAAATTACACGAGTAGTCATGGCGGAGCGAAAAGGTACTACTAGCCATCGCCAAATTAGTGAGGCGTTAGTAGAAGGTTTCTTAGGACTTAAATTGGAATATGTAGAAGTTTAACCAATTGAAATGAAAAAGCACCGAAAGGTGCTTTTTTATATTGGCTAGTATTTAGATCCGATTCGGAAAATATGTCGATTAGTCGCAATTTTTGCCGACAGCCAGCCGATAAAGATACACGCTACGATCAAAAAGAACATTTCACTGAAATCTAAACCGTTTAATTCAAATTTGACCGTGAACATATCGGTGACATATTTTACCACCCCCGTAAAGTAGCTAATTAAAACCGCACTAAATAAAATCGCAAGTAAACTACCGAAAAAACCGTAAATCATACCGGTATATAGGAATGGGCGAGCAATAAAGTGATCAGTTGCACCTAATAATTGCTGTACTTCAATTGATGCTTTGCTATTTGCGACATCAGTACGTACTGCATTACCCACTACTAAAAATACTGCAATTAACATTAACACCGTACAAACCATTGCAATACGTGCGATTAACCAAGTTAAAGCGGTAAGTTTTTCGAGCCAACCATTATCTAAACGAACCTCTTGCACACCTTTAATTGCTTGCAAGCCGTTACGTAATTCCAGCATCGTATCATTACCGGTAAATTGTTTTTTAGGTTTTAGGGTAATTACTGCCGGTAAAGGGTTATCGTCAATAATATCTAATGCTTCACCGAAGCCTGACCAAGAACGAAATTCTTCCAAACTTTGTTGGCGAGAAATATAGTTTAGTGATTCAATTTTTTCTGCATCGAAATGACGAATACGTTCCACAACCGCATTGACATCGTGTTCAGCAAGGTTTTTATGCAAATAAATTGTCAGCTCCGGTTCCGGATAAAATTCAGTCGCCGCATGATGGGTATTTTTCCATAGCAAATAACTTACAGTTGGAATTGTCAGAGATACTGCAATGACCAGTACAGTCAGAAAAGTACCAAACTTACGTTTTTTTAGATCTTGCCAGACAGAACGTAAGGTATAACGAGTTTGAGCGCCAAGCGTTGTGCTAAATGAACGAGCCATATTGTTTCCTTAATTTCTGAGATGACCTTGCTCTAATACTAAGCATGGTTTCGGGCGTTTTGAAATAATATTCGTATCGTGAGTTGCAACCAATACTGTTGTGCCGGATTGATTAAATTCTTCAAATAAGCGGAAAATCTCAAACGATAATTTTTCGTCTAAGTTACCGGTCGGTTCATCGGCTAATAATAAAATCGGACGATGTACAATCGCACGAGCAATATCCACACGTTGCTGTTCGCCGCCTGAAAGGTGTGAGGGCAAATAATTGGCTTTATTGGCTAAACCGACTCGTTCTAATGCAATACGAGCTTCACGTTCAACAATTTGCTGATGCATACCTTGGATAATCAGCGGTAATGCAACATTATCCAAAATGGTACGATCGGTAAGTAAACGGTAATCTTGGTGAACCATACCGATTTGACGGCGTAAAAACGGCAATTCGTGTGCTTCAAGGCGAGTAATATCGTGTCCGTTAAACATCACTTGTCCACCGTTTGCACGTTCAATCCCCATAATCAGTTTAAGCAAGGTGCTTTTACCCGCACCAGAGTGGCCAGTTAAATATGCCATACCACCAGCCGGCAGATGAAAATTAATCCCTTGCAATGCCGGCTTACCGCCTTTGTAGGCTTTACTTACATTTGTGAATTTAATCATTGTGTTTACCTTTTTCTATCACGATACACTCAGAAATAGCGGTTTAATTTCATTTATTTTTTGCAAAAATTAGCTTTCCTGCCTGCTCGTAATAATTGTTATTCTTCGTGTTCAAATAATGCTTCGATAAATTCTTCTGCATTGAACGGACGTAGATCCTCAATCTTTTCTCCAACCCCGATAAAGCGAATTGGAATATTAAATTGGTCAGCAATTGCAAAGATTACACCGCCTTTTGCCGTGCCGTCTAATTTCGTTAGGGTAATACCGGTTAAGCCGACTGCTTCATTAAATAATTTCGCTTGGCTAATTGCGTTTTGCCCTGTACCTGCATCTAAAGTGAGCATAATTTCGTGCGGTGCGGTTTCATCGTATTTTTTCATCACTCGTACGATTTTCTTCAGCTCATCCATTAAGTTATTTTTATTCTGCAAACGACCGGCAGTATCTGCAATTAAAATATCAATTCCTTTTGATGCCGCCGATTGCATGGCATCAAAAATGACTGAAGCGGAATCCGAACCGGTAGATTGTGCGACCACAGGAATATTGTTCCGTTCGCCCCAAACTTGTAATTGTTCCACCGCAAAGACACGGAAAGTATCGCCGGCGCAAGCATTACGGATTTTCCTTCCGTTTGGAATTTACGTGCTAATTTACCAATAGTAGTGGTTTTACCCACACCATTTACCCCAACCATTAAAATGACATAAGGCTTTTTGCTCGAATCAATTTCAAGCGGTTGGCTCACCGGTTTTAACACCTCTCCCAGTTCGAGTTTTAACTGCTGATAAAGTAAATCGGCATCTTTAAGCTGTTTCTTAGAAGCGTGTTGAGTTAGGTTATTGATAATTTTGGTTGTTGTCGGCATACCCAAATCGGCAACCAATAACTGCTCTTCCAGTTCTTCGAATAACTCGTCATCGATTTTTTTACCGCTAAAGAAATTACGGAAACCGGAACCGATACTTTGTTTGGTTTTGACTAAACCTTTTAGTAAGCGACTGAAAAATCCACCTTCACTTGGTTTTTCTTGGTATTCGTCTGTTTTTTCTTCAGCGTGTTCGTGTTCTGTTTTTTCTGTTTCAAACTCAATGAGTTCTTCTAACTCTTCATAGTTTTCCTCTGCATCAGACTTGGTTTTCACTTCGCCAGCAAGCTCAGCATCAACCACTTTTTCAACACGTTGTTCGATTTGTTGATGGTGATTGATTTCGTGTTCAGTTGCAGATTTTTCACTAGATTCAACCGCTTGCGGAACATCTTGAGATTGTTCAAGGTTTTCTGTAATCGGTTGAGAGAGGTATGATTCTTCCGTTTGAGTAAGCGATTGCTCAATTTTGGCCGTATCAATAATAGATACTGACTCTTCTTTCTCTTGCTCGAAAGAGTGTTCAACTTCGTTAACCGCTTCTTGGAGAAACGTTTTGGCTTCTTCTACTTTATCTTCAACGAATTGTTCGATATTTTCTGATTTTTGTTCAAAAAATTCTTCAACTTGTTCTAGTTTTTGCTCAATAGCCTCTTCAATACGCTCAACAAAATCCTCAACTTGTTCTGTTTTTTGTTCAACTGTTTCGGTAAATTCCTTGATTTCCGGTTGTGAGGTAATTTGCTCAAACTTATCTTCAATTTTATCTTCGAGATCTTCTAATTTCTGTTCTAGCGTTTCTTGTAATTGCTCAGCTTGTTGTTCTGCTTGTTCTAATTTTTGCTCTACCGTTTCTTCTGCGGCTGATTCAGTATGCTGTTCCGCTTGAATGTCTTCTTGTTTCGGTTCATCTTTTTTACCGAAACCTAACCAAGACCAAAAACCTTTTTTCTTTTCTGCCATATTTTTCTCACTTTTCCTTTAAAATGGACTAAACTTACATAGTTTATCAAATAATCCTTATTTTTCCTTTAGTTAGTATGAAAAAAAATCGTAATTCCACTTTACAAAATAAGTCGACCGGCGAAGTGCGTGTCATTGCTGGGCTTTGGCGAGGACGAAAGTTACCGGTGTTAAATGCGGAAGGTTTACGCCCGACCACCGACCGAGTAAAAGAAACCCTGTTTAATTGGTTAATGAATGATGTGGCTGGCAGTCGTTGTTTAGATTGTTTTGCGGGCAGTGGCTCACTTGGTATCGAAGCGCTCTCTCGCCAAGCACAAGCGGTTGTTTTTCTTGAAAAATTTACAAATGCCGCAAATCTGCTGAAAAACAATTTAACTTCGCTTAAAACCACCAACGGTACAGTGATTAATGCCGATACACTGCAATATTTAGCTCAAAAAAATCCTGAACAGGGATTTGAAGTTATATTTGTTGATCCGCCTTTTCATCACGGTTTTGTGCCGAAAGTGTTAAAACTTTTAGCCGAAAATCAATGGCTTGCTGACAATGCGTTGATTTATGTGGAAACGGAAAAGAACCATCCATCGCTTGAATTACCAAACAATTGGCAAATTATTAAAGAAAAAACCGCCGGACAAGTAATAAGTCGCTTGATCCAATGTCTATAAATTTGACTTTTCTAACCTTTATTGGCAAATTAAGTCGCTATTTTTTACATAAAAGAAACAAATTATGAACAAATTAACCCCAGATGAAGCGATTGATCTCGCTTATGATATTTTCCTTGAAATGGCGGGTGAGAATTTAGATCCTGCAGATATTTTATTATTTAATTTACAATTTGAAGAACGTGGTGCCGTTGAGATGGTTGAAACTTCAGAAAATTGGGATCAAGAAATCGGCACGCTGATTGACCCTGACGCATTTGCCGAAGTTTGGGTCGGCTTAGTAAACGATAAAGATGAAATGGACGATGTATTCGCTCGCTTCTTGATTTCTCACGATGCGGATAACCGAGAATATCACGTGATCTGGAAGGAATAATTTAAAAGGAGCTGTATGTCTTGTATTCCAAAACCTCAAGAAGTGCCTGAATTTTCGCAACAATTCCGTAATGCGATGGCGCATTTATCCGCGCGGTCAGTATCGTAACGACCAATGGTACGGCAGGTAAAATCGGTATTACCGTATCATCGGTTTGTTCGGTCACCGATACGCGCCGACTTTGCTTTTCTGCATAAATCAAAGCAGTTCCGTACACGATATCATCAAGCAAAACGGTAAAGTCTGTATTAATGTATTAAGTCATGAACAAGAAGAAATGGCAAAGCATTTTGCTTGTATGCTGTGTAGTAGTATGGAAGAGCGTTTTGCTTGGGATAGTTGGGACGAAGGCTTTGACGGACAGCCGGTGTTACGCGGTTCGATTTCATCTTTACAAGGCGACATTGTTGATACCCATTCGGTTGGCACACATACCATTTTTATGGTGGAACTGAAACATATTGATGTCACCCCAAATACCGGTTTAGTCTATTTCGGTCGCCAATTTAAAGGCGTTGAAATTTAAAAAAACGATCTAATAAATCTTAGGTATTTTTGATATAACCGACTATTTTAGTCGGTTTTTTTATTGCCTAGAAAAATCATAGGAGTAAAATTTGGCATTATTTTATTCGTTAGAGAGGACTTATTATGCAAAATTTAATTTGCTATAAACAAATGCCGGTTTGGACCAAAGATAGCCTGCCACAAATGTTTCAAGAAAAGCACAATACAAAGGAAGGAACTTGGGCAAAACTGACCATTCTTAAAGGTGAATTAAAATTTTATGAATTGACCGAACAAGGCGAAGAAGTCAGCAGTGTGATTTTTACCCCTGAAAATCAGCCGCCGTTTGTTGAACCGCAATTTTGGCATAAAGTTGAAGCACTTTCCGATGATTTGGAATGTCAGCTCGCATTTTATTGTGAAGCAAAAGATTACTATGCGAAAAAATATAACCTGACCACCACACACTCCGAAGTGTTAAATGCGGTGAATTATGTGAAAGCTGGTAAAGCATTGGATTTAGGTTGCGGACGTGGACGCAATTCACTCTATTTAAATTTATTAGGTTTTGATGTAACGGCGGTGGATCATAATGCTGAGAGTATCGAATTCTTAAATTATATGATTGAGAAAGAGAATCTGAGCAATGTCGAAACCGGTATTTACGATATTAATCAAGCCACTATCGGCAACCAAAACGGCGAATATGATCTGATTGTTTCGACAGTTGTGATGATGTTTTTAAACCGTGAGCGTATTCCGGCAATTATTGAAAATATGCAGAAAAACACTAAAGTCGGTGGCTATAACTTAATTGTGTGTGCGATGAGTACCGAAGAATATCCGTGTCCAATGCCATTCTCATTTACTTTTGGCGAGGGAGAATTAGCGAACTATTATCAAGGCTGGGAATTAGTGAAGTACAACGAAGATTTGGGGGAATTGCATAAAACTGATGCAAACGGCAACCGTATTAAAATGCGTTTTGCTACCATGTTGGCGAAGAAAATAGCATAACTTGAGTGATAAAAAAGCGGTCTAATTTTTCGAGATATTTGCAAAAAATATAGGAAATCAGACCGCTTACTTTTTATCTTATAAACCTAATTGACTCAGTTTATCTGCTTCTTGTTTAAATTCCATAATCGCTGTTTTATCAAAGAAATATTGCGTACCGCAACATTCGCATTGCATATCAATTACGCCATTTTTTTCAGCAAGCATTTCCTCAATTTCTTCCATTGGTAACAATAAAATCGCATTGCCCGAACGCTCACGAGAACAGCCACAATGGAATTTAGTGTCTTGCGGTGGATAAACTTCGACTTGCTCTTCGTGATATAAACGGAATAAAAGCTCTTTGGCTTCTAAGCCAAATAATTCTTCGTCTTTAACCGTTTCGGCAAGTGTCATTAAATGCTCGAAGTCTTCCGGTGTGCCGGTTCCGTCCGGCATAATTTGCAATAATAAACCGCCGGCTACCGCTTTGCCTTCATATTCGCCGGTACGAATGATCAAGTGAGTTTGAAGTTGTTCCGAACGAATAAAATAATCTTCTAAACATTCACGAATAGTCGGTTTGTCTAATGCGATCACGCCTTGATAACGCTCACCGTCATTCGGCATAATTGAAATAACCAATACGCCATTGCCAATCATTTCACTTAAAGTTGCATCGTCGGCAATTTCTGCTTTCGTACGTGCTAATGCACGTAATTGTTGTTGTTCGTTACCGTTTACCACCGCTAATTTGAGTGGACCGTCACCTTGAATTTGGACGGTAATCGTCCCTTCAAATTTCATAATCGCAGTAAGTAGGCTGGTTGCGACCAACATTTCACCTAATAAATTTTGTACTGCTTTTGGATATTGGTGAGTATTCAGCGTTTCGGTAAAGGTATCGTTTAAACGCACCCATTCACCACGCACGGCACGGTTTTGGAATAAATAGCGATAAAGTTTGTCGTTGTCTTTTGTATAACTCATGGTTTTTCCTAGTAAAAGCGGTAGGATTTGCAAAAAAATTTGCCAATTTGACCGCTTGTTAAAATAAAAGAAGGCACACGTAAAACGTGCGCCATAAACTTGTCGTTAATATGGGGATCAATTTATAAATTACAATATTTGATCTTTAAATTTTACCAAATCACGGCGTTCTTTTTTATTCGGCCGGCGATCAGGATGTGGCATCGAAAGTGCATTCGCTTTGCGAGCAAAGGCAATCGCTTCACGTTGTTTAATACTTTTTTCAGTTTCTTGGTACAGTAATTGTGCTTCCGGTGCGCCTCGGCGTTGGTCGCTGAGTGCGGTAATGATCACTTCTTTTTCATCATTACCTTGGCGGAGTTTAACCGTTGCCCCAACTTCTACCGTTTTACTGGTTTTGGCTCGCTGTCCGTTATAATGTACCTTACCGCCTTCGATCATTGCTTTGGCAATCGAACGAGTTTTATAAAAACGGGTCGCCCATAACCATTTATCAAGGCGAACTTCGTTATCTTCTTTTGATTGTTGTCGCTTCATTTTATTTCTCTTTAGTTAATTCTTGATAGGCAATTTTAGCAATAGTGCCGGAAAGAGGGACAAAATAATTTGCCACTTCAACAGCTAATTCTGAACCTAATTCCGCAACGCTGTCTTTGTTTAAGTTAAGATTAGGGAACATCGGATTACGGATAATTTCACCGGTCACGGCATTAAATTTAATGATTTTGTTATATATGCCTTTTGACGGTTGTGTATAACTGAACAAATGGATCGGAATCAGATACAGATTAATTTCTTCAAATTTTAAATGATCTTTGAGAATACGATCCGCCTTGATATCTTGTGCTAATAAATGAGCTTGTGCATCATTTATCAATTTATCCGGAGAAATCTTAAAACGAGTCACTTTTTCTGTTTTTACATTATCAATGTTAACTTTATTAAAACGATAACGTTGTTTGCCAAGATAAATATCACTGAAATTATCATCAATTTTTGCGGTATCATTACTTAAAAAGTGGCGATATTTTTTGACCGTCTGGCAATGTTCGGTCACTTTTAACTCAATACGCTTTTCTTCAACATTAATAAGTGATTTTGGACTCAGATTATTAATTTGGATTGTCATCGCATCTCTATTTTTAGATTCTAAGTCGTAGATTTCGTCACATTCATAATTTAAATGACGTTCAAGATTGATATACCAATAAGAATCGAAAAGTGAATCAAGATAATGTAGTTCAATATCATCTTTTTGACCGCTACGTAAACTATTGAATTTCCCTTTTACAAAGCCTTTCATACTTTCGAGAGATTTCATATTACCAATAAGAGATTCCAATTCTTTGGTAATGGAAATATCGGCTAAATTTTTATCATAATTGGCTTTAAATTTATAAATAATCAGCTTGGGAAGCTCGGAAAAAGTGGTAGGGGAAATATTGACGGATGTGGGTTGTAACTGCATATCGGATCCTTTTTAACGCACATTAAAATCCAGAAAGTGGTATGATAACAAGCTCATAAAAAAGAACAAATAATTTTCAGTAAATGTGGTATCTTAGACATTTATTTGAGGTGGGAGTCAAATATGCAAACTCAACAGCTTCCGGATATTTTAAAGGTTGAAACAATCGCGAAAACTCGAATTTTTGAGGTGCAAGCGGTCGATTTACGTTTTTCAAACGGCGAAGAACGTACCTTTGAACGTTTAACACCGCAACGTCGTTCGTCTGTAATGGTGATTCCGATTCAAAATCAAGAGCTTATTTTGATTAAAGAATATGCGGTGGCTTCCGAGCGTTATGAATTAGGCTTCCCAAAAGGTATCGTTGATGTGGGTGAAGAACCGATAGAGAGTGCTAACCGTGAATTACAAGAAGAAATTGGTTTCGGTGCAAAACAGATTGAATTTTTACGCTCGCTTTATACCGGTCCGAGTCATATGTTCGGTTTAATGCATTTATTTGTGGCTCAAGATCTTTATCCGTCTAAATTAGAAGGTGATGAACCGGAGCCATTGGAAATCGTGCGTATACCATTAGCTGAAATAGATAAATTACTCGCTGATCCGAACTTTGCAGAATCAAGAAATTTAGCCGCCCTGTTTATGCTAAGAGAGTATCTGACAAGCGGTCAAAAATAGGGAAATTTTAGTATGCAACCATTAAATTCAACACTTTTACAGGCGGTTAAACATATAGCGATAGAAGCCGGAGAATATCTTAAAGGTTTTTATCAACGTTCGGTGGAAATCAAAATTAAAGCGGATCAGACACCGGTAACGGAAGCGGATCTCTTTATCAGTCAATTTCTCTCGGAAAAATTACGTGAACTTACGCCAAATATACCGATTTTATCGGAAGAAAATTGTAATATTCCATTGGAAGAGCGTCAGTCCTGGCAAGAATATTGGATTATTGATCCACTAGACGGTACGCAACAATTTATTGATCGTACTGATCAATTCTCTGTTGTGATCGGCTTAGTACAGCAAAATTGTCCGGTATTAGGTGTGATTCATTCACCGATTTTAGATAAAACTTATTTTGCAATGCGTGCAAGCGGGGTATTTTTGCAAGAAAATGGAGAAATTCGACCGCTATCCGGTCATCAAGGATTACTCAAAACAGACTGTCTACAAATCACGATGGGTGTTTCTGCACAGAATGAGGTGTTAAATTCGGTTAATCAATCTTATCAAACTGAAATTTTCCAATACGGATCGAGCAGTTTAAAAGTCGGTTTATTGGCGGAAGGAAAAGCGGATTGTTATGTTAGATTCGGCGATACCGGCGAATGGGATACTGCTGTAGCGGAAGTTATTTTGGCGGAAATCGGCGGTAAAATTTTTGATTTGAATTTTGAACCGCTTACTTATAATCAGCGTACGACGTTTGTTAATCCGCATTTTGTGATGGTGGCGGATAAGAGCTTGAATTGGGAAACAATTTTCCAATTTAATTCACCATAGGTATACGGAATCTTTGCTATTTATTACATATAAAATCATTCATAAACTCGGGATAAGAAGAAAAAATGAATATCGAAAATAGTTGTATTGTTATTTTTGGTGCATCAGGCGATTTAACTTTTCGTAAGTTAATTCCGGCACTCTATAACTTATTTAAAATTGGACGATTAGGGGAACATTTTTCAGTATTGGGCGTGGCACGTTCAGAACTGACGGATGATTCTTTCCGAATCAAAATGCGTGACGCTTTAATTAAATTTGAGAAAGCGGAAGGACAATCCTTAGAAGATTTCTGTACGCATTTATATTATCAAGCGGTTAACACTTCTGATGCGTTAGATTATGCGAAATTACTACCTCGTTTAGATGAATTACACGATAAATACGGTAGTTGCGGCAATACGCTTTATTATCTTTCTACTCCACCAAGTTTATACGGTGTAATTCCGGAATGCCTAGCCGCCCACGGTTTAACTACCGAAGAATATGGCTGGAAGCGTATCATTGTGGAAAAACCGTTCGGTTATGATATTAAAACCGCTAAAGAATTAGATGAAAAAATTCATCATTACTTTGAAGAGCATCAAATCTACCGTATCGACCACTATTTAGGTAAAGAAACGGTTCAAAATTTATTGGTATTACGTTTTTCAAACGGTTTATTCGAGCCTTTATGGAACCGTAACTTTATTGATTACGTGGAAATTACAGGTGCGGAAGCGATCGGTGTTGAAGATCGTGGTGGTTATTATGACGGTTCGGGCGCAATGCGTGATATGTTCCAAAATCACTTATTACAAGTGTTAGCGATGGTCGCAATGGAACCACCGGCAATTATTAATGCGGATTCAATGCGTGATGAAGTGGCGAAAGTGTTACATTGTTTACATCCGTTAACTGCTGAAGATGTGAAAAATAATGTGGTGCTAGGTCAGTATGTAAAAGGTGAAGTGGATGATCAAATCGCGGTAGGTTACTTAGAAGAGAAAGGTGTCCCAGCGGATTCAAATACGGAAACCTATATTGCGATTAAATGTGAAATTGATAACTGGCGTTGGGCAGGCGTACCGTTTTATGTACGTAGCGGTAAACGTCTACCAACTCGAGTTACCGAAGTTGTGATTCATTTTAAAACTACGCCACATCCGGTATTCAGCCAAAATGCACCGGAGAATAAATTAATTATTCGTGTGCAACCGGATGAAGGTATTTCGATGCGTTTCGGTTTGAAAAAACCGGGTGCCGGTTTTGAGGCAAAAGAAGTTTCAATGGATTTCCGTTATTCGGATTTAAGTTCAGCATCAAGCCTATTAACCGCTTATGAACGTTTATTATTAGATGCGTTAAAAGGCGATGCAACTTTATTCGCTCGTACTGATGCAGTACACGCTTGTTGGAAATTTGTGCGACCGATTTTAGACTATAAAGCAGAAAGAGGCAGAGTATATGAATACGAAGCCGGCACTTGGGGACCAACTGAAGCAGATAAACTTATCGCAAAACATGGTAAAGTATGGCGTAAACCGTCAGGTATGATGAAGAAAAAAGTATAAATTTAGCCAACAAATCTCCCCCTTCCCCTCTTTACTAAAGAGGGGAGTAGATCGAGCATAATTAGTGTGCGGTGTAAATATTCAGCTAAAAAGCCGCCCCCCTCTTTAGAAAAGAGGGGGTGGGGGAGATTTGAGTATGAATTAAAAGGAAATGTTAATGAACTACATCACCTTCCCATCCGCTCAGCAAGCGGTGGAAAAAATTGCACAAGAATTTGTGTTATACAGCCAATTAAACCGCCCGGTACATATTTCATTATCCGGCGGTTCAACCCCGAAATTATTGTTTAAAACATTAGCACAAGCGCCATTTAATACGGCAATCCAGTGGCAAAATCTGCATTTTTGGTGGGGCGATGATCGCATGGTGTTACCAACCGATCCGGAAAGTAATTATGGTGAAGTGCAAAAGTTACTCTTCGATCATATTCAAATTCCTCAACAAAATATCCACCGTATTCGAGGCGAAGAGCCGGTAGAACAAGAACTTGCAAGATTTTCACAAGAATTGACCGCTTGTGTGCCTGATTTAGCTTTTGATTGGATCATTCTCGGGATGGGGAATGACGGTCATACCGCTTCGCTTTTCCCTCATCAAACTGATTTTAATGACCCGAATGTGGCGGTTATTGCTAAACATCCTGAAAGCGGTCAAATTCGTATTTCAAAAACCGCTAAATTGCTTGAGCAAGCGAAACGTATTACTTACTTGGTAACAGGTGCGGCGAAAGCGGAAGTCTTAAAAGAAATTTACGAAACTGAAGCAGAAAAACTACCGTATCCGGCGGCTCGTATTAAAGCGAAAAACGGTGTGACTGAGTGGTATTTAGACCAAGAGGCGGCAAAATTATTATAGCTTATAGATTATGAATGAAATTCATAATAAAGCTTAATATTTTTCAATGCTAGTATTGCAGATTTGCATTGTTCTTTGCAATCGTTTCATTTAGGATTCCAATTAAATGAAAATCTTTAATAAGGAATACCTATGACGATTCAAACATTACAAAATACAAATAATTTAAGGTTTGCGATTGATCACGGACGTATGGGCGTGTATCAATGGGCAATTGTGATTATGGTCGCCGTGATGAACTTTTTAGACGGCTTTGATGTATTAGCGATTGCTTTTACCGCAACTAATATTTCTAAAGAGTTCGGTTTATCTAAAACCGAATTTGGTGTGTTAGTCAGTGCCGGTTTAGCAGGTATGACGATTGGTTCGCTTTTCCTTGCGCCACTTGCCGATAAATTCGGTCGCCGTCCGTTATTGTTACTTTCAGTGGCATTATCGGCGATTGGTTTGTTGATTTCAGGTTTAGCGAGCACGCCATTTGTACTTGGTTTTTCACGTGTCATTACCGGTTTAGGGGTTGGCGGTATTTTAGTTGGTACTAACGTGATTACTAGCGAATATTCTTCAAAAAAATGGCGTAGTTTTGCGATCAGCGTTTATGCGGCATGGGTTTCGGTATTGGTGCGATGATCGGCGGTATGATGGCAAAAGAATTACAAGCGGCTTATAGCTGGCACGCAGTGTATTTTGCCGGTGCAACGATGACGACTGTGGTATGGGTGGTGCTATTTATTTGGTTACCGGAGTCGATCGACTTTTTAACCACCAAGCAACCGGCAAATGCGAAAGCACGTTTAAATAAAATTGCGGCAAAAATTGGGTTTAACGGCGATTGGGATTTACCGGCAAAGGTAGAAGCGGTAAAAACTAAGCTACCGATTTCACAACTGTTTAATGACAAATATCGCCGTTCGACCTTACTTTTATGGCTTTCATTCTTTGCTATTATGTTCAGCTTCTACTTTATTAGCTCGTGGACCCCTGCATTGCTCAAAGAAGCGGGAATGACGGTAGAAGATAGTATCAACGTGGGCATGGCCATTTCGATTGGTGGTGCCGGCGGTTCATTAATCTACGGTTTAATTGCCAGCCGTTGGCAGGCAAGAACGGTATTAATGCTATTTACCGTGTTATCAGCAATTGCGATAGTGGTGTTTATTCTTTCGTCTTCAGCGCTCGGTGTGGCGATGGCAATGGGAGTTGTTGTCGGTGCGTTAGTGAACGGTTGTATCAGTGGTTTGTACACCATCAATCCGGCAACTTATGATGCGGATATCCGTAATACCGGTGTGGGCTGGGCGATTGGTGCAGGGCGTGCTGGTTCGATTCTTGCACCGACAGTGGCGGGAATGTTGCTCGACGGCGGCTTGGCGAAACAAGATTTATACATTGCTGTAGCAACTGTAATGTTGTTATCTACCCTTGCGTTAGCCTTCAAGCGTGAAAATAAAATTTGATTGTAGAGCATATTAAATTTGCTTAGAACGGAAGTAGAAAGTTATTTCCCAAACACAATCAAAAGCGGTCGAATTTGTAATTTTTTTGCAAATTCGACCGCTTGCGTGTATAAGAATGTTGTTTTTTAAAAGGAGAACGTATGAAAAATAATCTAACAACATCTTATCTTAACGAAGTTAAACAGATTCTACATTCTGCTCGTCAGCAAGCCTATGTGGCGGTAAATTCCGCTATGGTAGGAAGCCTACTGGAAAATCGGTGAGCGAATTGTATTGGAAGAACAGAATGGCTCAGATAGAGCGGAGTATGGTAAAGAAATTATTAAAACGCTTTCGGCTGAGCTAACTGCTGAATTTGGAAAGGGTTTTAGCAAGCGTACGTTATGGGAAATTCGTCAATTTTATTTGCTTTTTCCTGATTACCCAAAACTGCGAACGGCGTTCGCACAATTAAGCTGGTCGCATTTTCAGCGTTGTTTAAAAGTATCAAATGATAAAGCACGTCTTTATTATTTAACTGAAGCGGCAGAAAATCATTGGTCGGTACGAACTTTAGATCGCAATATTTCTACACTTTATTATGAGCGTTTGCTTGCAAGCCAAGACAAAGAACTTGTGCAAGCAGAAATGCAACAAAAAACACAAAAGTTACAAGCGAGTGATTTTATTAAATCGCCGACCGTATTAGAATTTCTCAATCTGCCGACTCACTTAGCTTATAGTGAAGCGGAACTGGAAAAAGCCCTGATTGATAATTTACAACAATTTATGTTGGAGCTTGGTAAAGGTTTTGCTTTTGTTGCTCGTCAGCAACATATTCGCACGGAAACTTCCGATTTCTTTATTGATTTAGTGTTTTATAATTACATTCTAAAATGCTTTGTGATTGTGGAACTCAAAACCGAAAAGCTCAAACATCAAGACATCGGACAGTTGGATATGTATGTGCGAATGTATGATGATTTGCAAAAACGAGCGGACGATAATCCGACAATCGGTTTATTGCTCTGCACCGAAACCGACAGCGTAGTGGCAAAATACTCGGTGCTAAATGACAACGCCCAACTTTTCACCAGCAAATATATGGCATATTTGCCAAGCGAAGAAGAACTGGTACGGGAGATTGAACAGCAGAAAATGATTTTTGAGCAGAATTTTAGTTGAAGTGCTGTAAGATTTACCGCATTTTTAACAGATTGAGTAAATGTAAAAACTAGGGGCGATTATGAAAAAACTTTTTATTTTATACGGTGCAGGCAATAAAGGAAAAACAACCACATTTAATAAACTACTGGAAAAAATAAATGCAAAGTACTTGGATAAACTAGTGTATTTTTCTCGTCACAGCAACAATATTGATTTTATAGCAGTATTCCAATACGAAAATATGCGTATTGGTTTCTACTCTTCAGGTGATAGTGAATGGGAAATTAGCCATAATTTGTATGAATTACATCATAAACAATGTGATTTTATCTTTGGTACATCAAGAACTAGAGGTGCTGGTTGCGAAATGTTAGAGAAATTTGCAACTCTTTTTTATGGACATTCAGAAGAAAATGACGTTATTGAATGGTTTGCCAAAGAACGTGCAATAGATGAAGATAATATGAAAGTAACAAAAACATTATTTTCAGCTATGGAAAAATTAATTAAATAAGCGGTCAATTTTGCAAAAAATTTTACAAATTCGACCGCTTGTAACGAATCAAAACCAACAGGAGAAAACAATGTCAGTAAAAGGCGATATCGGAGTTATCGGTTTAGCGGTAATGGGTCAAAACTTAATTTTAAATATGAACGACAACGGCTTTAAAGTAGTGGCGTATAACCGTACTACTTCAAAAGTGGATGAGTTCTTGGAAGGGGTCGCGAAAGGTACGAATATTATCGGTGCTTATTCGTTAGAAGATTTAGCGGCAAAATTAGAAAAACCGCGTAAAGTGATGTTAATGGTGCGTGCCGGTGACGTTGTCGATCAATTTATTGAAGCGCTTCTTCCGCATTTAGAAGAAGGTGACATCATTATTGATGGTGGCAACTCAAACTATCCGGATACTAACCGTCGTACTGCCGCATTGGCAGAAAAAGGTATTCGTTTTATCGGTACCGGTGTTTCAGGCGGTGAAGAAGGTGCGCGTCACGGGCCTTCAATTATGCCGGGCGGTAACATTGAAGCGTGGGAACATGTTAAACCGATTTTACAAGCGATTTCAGCGAAAACTGACAAAGGCGAGCCTTGCTGTGATTGGGTTGGTAAAGAAGGTGCTGGCCATTTTGTGAAAATGGTTCACAACGGTATTGAATACGGCGATATGCAATTAATTTGCGAAGCTTACCAATTCTTAAAAGACGGTTTAGGTTTAAGCTATGATGAAATGCAAGCAATTTTCCAAGAGTGGAAGAAAACCGAATTAGACAGCTACTTAATCGACATCACCACCGATATCTTAGGCTACAAAGACGAAGACGGTACGCCATTAGTTGAGAAAATCTTAGATACTGCAGGTCAAAAAGGTACAGGTAAATGGACCGGTATTAATGCGTTAGATTTCGGTATTCCATTAACCTTAATCACTGAATCAGTATTTGCTCGTTGCGTATCTTCATTTAAAGATCAACGTGTTGTCGCATCAAAACTTTTCAACAAAACTATTACACCAGTTGAAGGAGATAAAAAAGTATGGATCGAAGCGGTTCGTAAAGCATTACTTGCTTCAAAAATTATTTCTTACGCACAAGGCTTTATGCTCATTCGTGAAGCGTCAGAAAACTTTGGTTGGGATATCAACTACGGTGCAACCGCATTGTTATGGCGTGAAGGCTGTATCATCCGTAGCCGTTTCTTGGGTAACATTCGTGATGCGTATGAAGCGAATCCGGACTTAGTATTCTTAGGTTCAGACGATTACTTCAAAGGCATTTTAGAAAATGCAATGGCAGACTGGCGTAAAGTGGTAGCAAAATCGATTGAAGTGGGTATCCCAATGCCATGTATGGCGTCAGCGATCACCTTCTTAGACGGTTATACTTCAGAGCGTGTGCCGGCAAACTTACTGCAAGCACAACGTGACTACTTCGGTGCGCACACTTATGAACGTACTGACAAACCACGTGGCGAGTTCTTCCACACTAACTGGACAGGTCGTGGCGGTAATACTGCTTCAACGACTTATGATGTATAGTGTTTAATTAATACAGAAAAAGCGGGTAAATTTTTGAGGATAGATCAAAATTTACCCGCTTTTTTGCTATCTATCTGAATTGAAAATATTTAGTGAGGCTTTATATCACTATTACGCACATTCGGATTTACCGCTCCCGAACGTGTTTCGGTACTCAATTCTGTACCGGTTTTACTGGTGTAGTCAGCTCCGTCAAAATCGTTGGTTCGTCCTAACATAAAGTTACGGTATTCTTCGACCCACATTGCGGTTGCACCGCAGACGGCAACCGGCATCACCACTAAATTCACAAAAGGTAAAGCGGTAAAAATGCTTACAAATGTGCCAAATGTGAAATTTAAAATCTTGCGTTGTCCAAGAGCGTTACGCATACGTTTAAAACTGATTTTATGGTTATCAAACGGATAGTCACAATATTGAATCGCTAATAACCAAGCACCGAAAACAAAGGTTAAAATCGGCACAACCGTTTGTCCAACAACAGGTACAAAACTTAATAAAAATAATGCGATAAAACGAGGAATACTGTACGCCATTTTTTGCCATTCGCGTTTTAACATACGAGGAACATCTTTTAGCATTTCCGTGGCGGTCATACTGTTAAGCTGTTCGCCGGTGAGTTGTAATTCGACTTTTTCCGCAAGTAACGCATTAAACGGTGCGGCAATAAAGTTGGTAATGGTCGTAAACGTAAAATAAAACAGCATAATTAACGAGAGTACCGCCAATGGCACTAAAATAATGGTTAACCAATCTAACCATGCCGGCATAAAGCTGACGATCCAATCCGCCCAACCGACAATATTACCGATAAAAAACCAAAGTAATGCGATCATCAATACACTGTTGATAGCAATCGGAATGAGGATAAACGGTAATAACTCACGCTGTAACATCAGTCGCCAGCCATAAATAAAGTAATGAAACCCTAAGCCTAAATCGCTTTGTGGTTCGTTAAATGCAGATGACATATAGATTCTATCCTTAATTTGTTAAAAATCCGGAAAGAAATATGTTAAGCTACGCACATTATTTTCGCAAATAGTGAAATTAAATTTTATAGATTATTTCAAATAAGAGAGGACCTCAAATGGAGCTTCATATTCTTTTCTTTATTTTAGTGCGTTACTTATTGCGGTATTAATTGGTTTTAGCTTATGGTCGGCACGTCGTGAAAAATCACGTATTTTTTCAAATACGTTTTCAACTCGTCCACCTTCAACGCCTATCAATAATGTGGTATCCGATGTGCCATCGTCACTTAACGCTCAGTCTTATTCCCAAGAAGTAGGGCAACATCAAGAGTTTGAAGCAGAAAATCCGGTTCAGATTCAGCAAGAAGTGGAAAGCTCATTACGTGAGATCAAAATTAATTTACCGGGGCAAGAAGTCGCGGTTTATCAACATACATCTACTCCACAAAATACGCCGGTTTATAATGGTCAACCGTTACAATCTGCACCACAAATGCAGTATCAAACGCAAGTGCAATCTTATCCGCAACAACGTGTAGAACCGGCATTTACCGCACAGCCGACACCGGTAGCTCAGAGCGGTTCGATATTAGAACAATCCGTTGAAGAATTAGAGCGTCAAGCTGATCGTGGCGAGGTAGATATTTATGCGGATGAATCAGTGAGAGTTGGATTGGCAAAAAACTCAATGCAAGCAGAGCCAATAAAAGAACAAAAAAACATTGCAGAAAATAATATGATTATGCTTTATGTGGTCGCTCCGGAAGGTCAGCAATTCCGTGGTGATTATGTTGTGCAAAGCCTTGAAGCCTTAGGCTTCCAATATGGCGAATATCAAATTTTCCACCGTCATCAACATTTAGGTAACCATACTTCTCCAGTTATTTTTAGTGTCGCGAATATGATGCAACCGGGTGTATTTGATTTAACCAAAATTGAGCAGTTCTCAACTGTCGGTTTAGTGTTATTTATGCACTTACCGTCAGAAGGTAATGATGCGGTGAACCTCAAATTATTACTCAAAACGACAGAGAATCTCGCACAAGCACTTGGTGGTTTCGTGTTAAATGAACATCGAGAAATTTTTGATGAGAACTCACGCCAAGCCTATTTAGCTAGAGTAAGCTAATTTGCAGAACTTTTAGCATAAACGACCGCTTGTTAAGCGGTCTTTTTTATAGAGAATTTTGCCAATGCCTTTATTATCACAAATGCAAGCTCAAGCGAACACGGCTTTTGCACACCTAGAAACACTTCGTCAAAAATTAAGAGAATACGAATATCATTATCACGTATTGGACAATCCGTTAGTGCCGGACGTGGAATATGACCGTTTAATGAACGAATTAAAAAATCTGGAATGGCAACATCCGGAATGGATTACTGCCGATTCACCGACCCAACGTGTCGGTGCGAAACCATTGGACGGCTTTGCACAAGTGACACACGAAATTCCAATGTTATCGTTAGATAATGCCTTTTCTGATGAAGACCTAGACGGCTTTTTACGCCGTATGGAAAGCTATATTACAGAAGATCCTAACTCACTTTCTTTCTGTTGTGAGCCAAAATTAGACGGTTTGGCGGTCAGTATTTTGTATGTAGACGGTGCGTTAAGCCGAGCGGCAACCCGTGGCGACGGTACTACTGGCGAAGATATTACCTCAAATATTCGTACTATTCGTAATATCCCGTTAAAACTGAATATGGACAATCCGCCAGCACGCTTAGAAGTGCGTGGCGAGGTGTTTATTCCGCAAAAAGGCTTTGAAGAACTGAACGAACGTGCGTTGGAAAAAGGTGAGAAAACCTTTGCTAACCCACGTAATGCGGCAGGTTCATTACGTCAGTTAGATCCGAAAATTACCCGTCAGCGTCCGCTCGTGTTAAATGCTTATGGAATCGGTGTGTATGAATCGGATGATGAATTACCCACAACCCATTTTGAGCGTTTACAATGGCTGAAATCTATTGGTGTTCCGGTCAATAATGAAATTCGTTTAGCAAAAGGACGAGAGCAATTACTTGCGTTTTATGCAGATATTCAAGCGAAGCGCCCGACACTCGGCTATGACATTGATGGCACAGTGTTAAAGGTGAATGAGATTGGCTTACAAGAGCGACTCGGCTTTATTTCTCGTTCGCCACGTTGGGCGATTGCTTATAAATTCCCTGCACAAGAAGAAATGACGGTGCTGAATGATGTGGAATTTCAGGTGGGCAGAACCGGGGCGATTACGCCGGTAGCAAAATTAGAACCAGTATTTGTTGCCGGAGTGACGGTGAGTAATGCCACTTTACACAACGGCGATGAAATTGAGCGTTTAGGCATTGTCATCGGCGATACGGTGATTATTCGCCGTGCCGGTGATGTGATTCCGCAAATTGTCGGGGTGGTGATGGATCGCCGTCCTGAAAATGCAAGAAAAATCGAATTTCCGACCGCTTGTCCGGTCTGTGAATCTTCGGTGGTGCGTGTGGAAGGAGAAGCGGTTGCTCGCTGTACCGGCGGTTTATTCTGTGCGGCACAGCGTAAAGAGGCGTTAAAGCATTTTGTTTCGCGTAAAGCGATGGATATTGATGGTGTCGGCGAGAAATTGATCGAACAATTAATGGAACGTGAACTGGTGCATACACCAGCGGATCTGTTTAAACTCGATCACACCACTTTAATGCGTTTGGAACGAATGGGCGAGAAGTCAGCACAAAATGCGTTGAACAGTATCGAAAAGGCGAAAAATACCACCTTAGCTCGTTTCTTATTTGCATTAGGGATCCGTGATGTTGGCGAAGCCACGGCACAAAACTTAGCGAATCATTTCCATAATTTAGAGGCGATTCGTGCGGCAACTTTTGAGCAATTACAAGCGGTACAGGATGTCGGTGAAGTGGTCGCCAATCGAATCGTACGTTTTTGGCAAGAACCGCACAATGTGGCTGTCGTTGAGGACTTAATTGTACAAGGCGTACATTGGCAAGATGTGGTGCAAGTCGAAATTGCGGATAATCCACTAAAAGGTAAAAATGTGGTGTTAACTGGTACGCTGACTCAGCTCACTCGAGATCAAGCAAAAGCATTGCTACAAAGTTTTGGTTGCAAGGTATCCGGTTCGGTGTCGAGTAAAACGGATTATTTAATTGCCGGCGAAAAAGCCGGTTCAAAATTGGCAAAAGCTCAAGAACTCGGTGTAAAAATATTAACTGAACAAGAATTTATCGCTCTAACCGGCGAAAATTAACTTATCGTTTGTAGGCAAAAAAGCGTAAAATACAGGCGATCGAATTTCTAAGAGGATATTACAAATATGGCTATTTTAGTAACTGGTGGTGCGGGTTATATTGGTTCGCATACGCTCGTTGAATTATTAAATGCAAATCGTGAAATTGTCGTGTTAGATAATTTATCTAATTCCAGCGAAGTTTCTTTGGAACGTGTAAAACAGATCACAGGAAAAACGGTAACTTTTTATCAAGGCGATATTTTAGACCGTGATATTCTGCGTAAAGTTTTTGCAGAAAATAAAATTGAATCAGTGATTCATTTTGCAGGTTTAAAAGCGGTAGGTGAAAGTGTGCGTGAGCCACTACGTTACTATCAAAATAATGTAACGGGTTCTATCGTTTTAGTCGAAGAAATGTTAGCGGCAGGTGTGAATACGATTGTATTCAGTTCATCTGCAACAGTTTACGGAGATCCGCAAATTATTCCGATCGTAGAATCTTGTCCGGTTGGTGGCACGACAAATCCATACGGCACATCAAAATATATGGTTGAGCGAGTATTGGAAGATACAGTAAAAGCGTTCCCACAATTAAGTGCGGTAGTGTTACGTTATTTCAATCCGGTCGGTGCGCATGAAAGTGGTTTAATCGGTGAAGATCCGAACGGTATCCCAAATAACTTATTGCCTTATATTAGCCAAGTTGCAGTTGGTAAATTAAAAGAACTTTCAGTATTCGGTAGCGATTATGAAACACACGATGGTACTGGTGTACGCGATTATATCCATGTGGTGGATTTAGCTATTGGACATTTAAAAGCGTTAGATAAACACCAAGGCGATGCCGGTTTCCACGTGTATAATTTAGGTACTGGAACAGGCTATTCGGTGTTGGATATGGTAAAAGCATTTGAAACGGCAAATGAAATTAAAGTACCTTATAAATTAGTTGATCGCCGTCCGGGCGATATTGCGGTTTGCTATTCTGAACCCTCTAAAGCGTTAAAAGAATTAGGTTGGAAAACCGAACGTGGTTTAGAACAAATGATGAAAGACACTTGGAATTGGCAAAAAAATAACCCGAACGGTTATAAAGGCTAATTAATTTTAACCACGGATTTACCTAAGAATACTTAGTGTTGTCCGTGGTTTTATTTTGTAAAATAACAGGAAAAAATGACCGCTTCTCATTCTTCAGTTCAAGCTTCAGTGTGGCGACAAATTTTTACTAAAAATATGTTGCTTTGTATTTATACCGGTTTTTGTTCCGGCTTGCCTTTATTTGTATTGATTCAATTAATGCCAGCTTGGTTTACTTCGGCAAATCTCGATATTAAAACCATTGTCGCTTTTACTTTGACCTCGCTTCCTTATACGTGGAAATTTTTATGGGCGGCCTTATTGGATCGCTATTTCCCTCCGTTTTTGGGTCGTCGCCGCGACTGGATTTTTCTTGCTCAATTAGGCTTATTGGCAATTCTAGCCGGCTTCGGCTTTTTTGATCCAGTAGCGGATATTGGTATGATTACCGTGCTTTCGGTAATTTTAGCCTTTTTATCTGCTACGCAGGATATTGTGGTAGATGCTTACCGCCGAGAAATCTTATCAGACAATGAATTGGGCTTAGGTAACTCGATTCACGTGAATGCTTATCGTATCGCCGGATTAATACCGGGCGGTTTGTCGCTTTTCTTGGCGGATCATTATCCTTGGCAAACGGTATTTTTGATTACCTCCGCATTTATGTTGCCTTGTCTATTGGTGACTTTATTGGCTAGCGAGCCACAAAGTAAACCGATTGACCGTAGTAAACCGTTTTATATGGCGTTTGTTGATCCGTTTAAGGAATTTTTCAGCCGAAAAGGCGTATGGGGTGCAGTAGGACTTATCCTATTTATTTTCTTATATAAATTAGGTGATTCGCTGGCGACTTCGTTACAAACCAAATTTATTTTAGATATGGGCTTTACTAAATCGCATATTGCGGCGGTGGTTAAAACAACTTCGCTTTGGTGTAGTATCGGAGGTGGGATTATCGGCGGAATAGCAATGCTGAAACTAGGGGTAAATCGTGCGTTATGGATTTTTGGCTCGGTGCAGTTAGTGACTATTCTCGGTTTTGCTTATCTTGCAAGTTTTGAGTATTTTCCAACTGCTTCTATCGGTTCAGCAGAACTCTTTAAATTAGGTATGGTAATGGCGGGTGAATACCTCGGTGTCGGCTTAGGTACGGCGGCCTTTGTTGCTTTTATGGCACGAGAGACCAATCCGATGTATACCGCAATGCAATTGGCAATTTTTACCAGCCTTGCGGCGTTGCCAAGTAAATTCTTAGGGGCTTATACTGGACATTTAGTTGAAGCCTTCGGTTATTATCAGTTTTTTTGGCTTTGTTTCTTTATTGCGATTCCGGGGATGTTGATGCTGATTAAGGTAGCACCGTGGCGAGAGAAGTAACGAATAGTTTATGAAAGCGATATAAAAATCAGATAACAATATATTGAACCCCTTTTGTTGCCAAACAGAAGGGGTTTTTTTATATATTTTAGTTATAAATTTATTCGAAAATGAGATTGACTCGCATTATACATTTAAGTATATTTACAGAACTTTATTACAAATACGATTAATTCTCAAAATTAATAAGGCGGTTAAATGCGATTCTCTCCATCAAAACTCTCTATGGCAGTATTTCTTGCAACAACATCTGTGGCTTATGCTCAAGAAAATACAGTAAATTTAGATGTTATTTCTGTTGTGTCAGAAAATGCCGGTGCAAAAAGTAAAACTAATGTAGTGACTTTAAAAGATTTAAATAAGGGCACAAAAGAAGATTTACGTGGTGTGTTAAGTGCTGAGCCGGCAATCAATTTTGGTGGTGGTACAGGTGGTACTTCGCAATGGACAACGATTCGTGGTATGGGGCAAGACCAAATTGATATTAAAGTGGATAATACTTACTCTGATGCACAGATATTCCACCATCAAAGCCGTTTTATGTTAGATCCATCACTTATCAAACGCATTGACGTGCGTAAAGGTGCGGGATCTGCAAGTGCCGGTATCGGTGCGACCAGTGGATCGATTGAAGCGACAACTGTTGATGCGAAGGATTTATTAAGGGAAGGACAAGATTTCGGTTTTAAATTAAATGCTGGTGTAAGTAGCAATAAAGGTCATTCGCAAGGTGCAAGTGTTTACGGTAAATCCGGAGCATTTGATGCGTTATTAAGCGGTAACTGGGAAACAGCTGAAAATTATAAAGGTGGTAAAGGCTACTCCAACAAAGAAGGGAGTGATACGGTTAAAAACAGTGCATTAGGTCAGCGTGGTCTATTAGCTAAATTCGGTTTTGATATTAACGAAGATCATCGTGTAGTATTAAGCCATCGCCAAGAGCGTTATCACGGTGAACGTGCATTACGTGAAGAATTTGATTTCTCTCAGGATTGGACTACAACAGCGAGTTTAACGCCTGAACAACGTCTTGCCGGCTATAAATTAGGTGCGCACCGCAGGTACGGATCGTAGCGGGCGTCCGACCCGTTACTTGCTTGATAAAAATGGTGCTTTAGTTGCAAATGATGCAAATAATGACCCTCGTTACCGTATTACGACTCAAAATACGACAAATCTTGAGTATACCGGTAAAAATCTAGGTTTTATTAATGAAGTAAAAGCAAATGCTTACTTATTAGAAAACTCACGTGAAGAAACCGATACGAATTCAAAAACAAAAGTGGTTACCAAAGGGGCAAATATCAATTTTGATTCTGAAATCGGTAGTGATCATTTTGTAAAATATGGTGTGAATTATCGCCATCAAGAAGGTAAACCAAATTCATTAGAAGCCTTTGCTGAAAACCGTAGAACAAGAAGATTAGAAGCGACAGGTGTAACCAATCGCCAAGAGAAAGAAGATGTTGGCGCTTATGTAGAAGGCATTTGGGGCTTTGGTCCAGTAACCATGACAACCGGTTTACGTTATGAGCATTTTGATTTTAAAGCCAATGACGGTAAAAAAGTCAGTGACGGTGCATTTAATCCAAGCGTCGGTTTAATTTGGGAAGTGGCTCAAGGTTTAAGTTTAAATACAAACTTAAACTATGCGACACGTAGTCCACGTTTCTACGAAGTAGCATTAAGTGGTAGTACCGCTCGTAGTGTTGCGGATGACTTAAAAGCAGAAAAAGCACGTAATACTGAGATTGGCTTCAACTATGATTTCAATGATAGCTTATCAGTTAATGGTAGTTACTTCTGGCAAAAAGTAAAAGATGCACACGCCGTATTAAATAATACCTTGGTTAATTCCGCTTTATTACGTAACAAAGGTTATGAGCTAGGTGCGGCGTATAAATATAACGGTTTAACATTCCGTTTAGGAGTGGCAGATAGCAAACCTGAAACTTGGGTATTTAATGGTGCAAGTTTAGATAGTACAGTGTATGCGGTTGCAACCGGACGTACTTGGACAACAGGTCTTTCTTATAAATTTGAAAATCAAAGTTTAGAAATCGGTTGGAAAGGTCGCTTTGTTGAAGGAGAAACTGGTACGCCAAGTCGTGGTTCAAGTGCAACAGCTGATCTTGTTAAACAATCAGGTTATGGTGTCAATGATTTCTATGTAAGTTGGGATGCGAATAAAAACTTAACACTTAACTTTGCGGTAAATAATGCATTCAATAAAAACTATAAGAGTCATAGTCAACGTGCAGGGGCAACCAGTTTACCGTCCGCAGGTCGTGACTTCCGCTTAAATGCAAGTTATACCTTCTAAGTAGCGGTCAAATTGAGTAAAACATTTGCAATTTAAGGCAGTAATCGGTAAGGTTACTGCCTTAGCTTTTTATTCGTTATATTTTCATTTCTACGAGGTTTTTCCTATGAAAATTATTCTTTTAGGTGCACCGGGTGCAG
This sequence comes from Actinobacillus arthritidis, assembly GCF_029774155.1. Classification (NCBI taxonomy): domain Bacteria; kingdom Pseudomonadati; phylum Pseudomonadota; class Gammaproteobacteria; order Pasteurellales; family Pasteurellaceae; genus Actinobacillus; species Actinobacillus arthritidis. Next base: position 54,879 of record NZ_CP103833.1, read on the forward strand.
GTAAAGGTACACAAGCACAATTTATTATGAACAAATTCGGTATTCCGCAAATTTCAACGGGCGATATGTTCCGTGCGGCAATTAAAGAAGGTACTGAACTTGGTAAACAAGCGAAAGCGTTAATGGATGAAGGTAAATTAGTACCGGATGAATTAACCGTGGCGTTAGTAAAAGACCGTATCGCACAACCGGATTGTGCAAACGGTTTCTTATTAGACGGCTTCCCTCGTACAATTCCGCAAGCGGATGCATTAAAAGATTCAGGTGTAAAAATCGATTTAGTGTTAGAGTTTGATGTAGCGGATGAAGTGATTGTTGAACGTATGAGCGGTCGTCGTGTACACCAACCGTCAGGTCGTACTTATCACATAGTCTATAATCCACCGAAAGTGGAAGGTAAAGATGATGTAACCGGCGAAGATTTAATTATTCGCCAAGATGACAAACCTGAAACTGTATTAGAGCGTTTAGCGATTTATCATAAACAAACCAAGCCATTAATTGCTTACTACACTGCGGAAGCTGAAGCAGGTAATACACGCTATGAACGTTTAGATGGTACAAAACCGGTTGAAGAAGTGAGTGCGGAATTAGCAAAAATTTTAGGCTAATTTAAATAACATCTCAGCGGTCATTTTTAGTAAGTATTTTACAATTTTTTTGCTAAAAATGACCGCTTTGTTATGATGTTTAGCGACATTGCTATAGGATAGAAATAACAAAGGGTTGAATGTAATAATACATTCAACCCTTTTAATTAATCTTTATAGAGATTTTGCTTATGGATTCACAAAATTTTTACCTAGTGCGATGTCAGCATCAAGCACCGGTTTTAATTCTGCTAATTTAGCTTGCTCATATTCACTTAATTGACCAATCGGTAAGATTTCTTCCACACCAGTTAGACCGAAACGTACAGGGTGTGCGAAAAATTCCGGATAGTCGGAACCTTCTTTACTTTCTACATAAGCGTAACGAACGCAATCTTCGCCTAATAATGCTTTGAATACAGCAACGGCAAAACGAGCTCCAGATTCCGCCATTGAAAGTGTTGCAGATCCGCCACCGGCTTTTGCTTCAACCACTTCAGTACCAGCATTTTGGATACGATAGGTTAATGCTTCGATTTCTTCTTGCGCAAATGAAAGTGAAACACCTTCAGCAAGTGCCTGAGAAAGTAACGGAAGAATTGTTGTTCCTGAGTGACCACCGATAACCGGAACTTTAACGGTTTCGACATTTTTACCTTTTAATTCAGAGGTAAATGTTTTTGCACGAACCACATCTAATGTAGTTACACCGAATAATTTACGCTTATCGTAAACACCAGCTTTACGTAATACTTCCGCCGCAATCGGTACAAGCGTATTTACCGGATTTGTTACAATACCGATACACGCTTTAGGGCAAACTTGAGCAACTTTTTCAACTAAGTTTTTAACGATATCCGCATTGATATTAAATAAATCCGCACGTGTCATACCCGGTTTACGTGCTACACCGGCAGTAATGATGACAAGATTCGCATCTTTAAGAGCTTCACTTGGATCTTCACCGGAATAACCAACTGCATTTACAGAGGTTGGGATATGGCTGATATCCACCGCAATACCCGGTGTGACCGGCGAAATATCATATAACGCCAAGTCCGTACCTACCGGTAAACGAAGTTTTAATAATAGAGCGAGAGTTTGGCCGATACCACCGGTCGCGCCTAAAAGTGCAACTTTCATAAGTAACTCCTAATCAATAATGGTTATAAAATAAAACTGAGCTAAGTTTACCAAACATTTCTAAAGATTGATGCTTAATAAACCAATTTTTTCTAAAAATATTTCTAATGTTTGATTTAGATTGATTTTTTCCTATCAGTAAGCAAAAATTATGCATTAAAGTTGAATAGATATTGCATAAAAGGACAAATATGGAAAAACTTGATAAGTTATCCGAAACATTTAAAGCATTGCTAAAACAGGAGAAATTCGGTTCTCAGAGCGAAATTGTGAGTGCGTTACAAGAGCTAGGTTTTGAGAATATCAACCAATCCAAAGTGTCCCGAATGCTATCGAAATTCGGTGCAGTCAGAACCCGTAATACGAAGATGGAAATGGTATATCAATTACCGGTGGAATTAGGTGTACCGACAACTTCCAGTCCGCTTAAAAATTTGGTGGTAGATATAGATCATAATGATGTACTTATCGTGGTAAAAACAAGTCCGGGAGCAAGACAGTTGATTGCACGTTTACTCGATTCAATGGGCAAAAGTGAGGGGATTTTAGGTACGATTGCTGGGGACGATACGATTTTTATTACCCCAACAAAAGAAACGTCAATGGTACAGTTGATGCAAAATATTACCGAATTATTCGAGTCATCTTTTTAATGAATATTTTCTTAACTGGTGGCACCGGTTTTATCGGACAGGCTTTAGTAAAAGCATTGTTGGCAGAGGGACATTACTTGACGATCTTAACTCGTCAATCTTTACCTAAAACTAGCTTTCCGCAAGCGGTTAAATTTTGCCAAAATTTAGATGAGTTTCGTGATTTTAATCAGTTCGATGCGGTCATTAATTTAGCCGGAGAGCCGATTTTTGATAAGGCTTGGAGCAAACGGCAAAAACAAATTTTATTAAACAGCCGGATTCAATTAACCGCTGAATTAGCAGGTTTGATTAATGCTAGCGAGCATCCGCCACACACTTTTCTCTCCGGATCGGCAACTGGTTTCTATGGCGATTTAGATTCAGTTGCAAATTTTTATACGGAATCGACCGCTTGTGGTGCAAATTTTAGTGCGATGATTTGTGAGCAATGGGAGCAACAAGCGTTATTAGCAAGCAGTAAGACTCGAGTTTGTCTATTAAGAACTGGAATAGTCTTGGCGGAATATGGTGGTGCTTTAGCAAAAATGTTGCCTTTATATCGTTTAAATTTAGCTGGTAAATTAGGGAGTGGAAAGCAGTATTGGGCTTGGATTAGCTTGGAAGATCATATTCAAGCGGTCTTATTTTTATTAAAAAATGCAAAATGTCGCGGAGCATTTAACTTAGTTGCACCCAAGCCAATTACCAATAGTGAGTTTAATCGGAAATTAGCCACTTTCTTAAAGCGATATGCGATTTTTGCCGTACCAAGTTTTATGTTAAAGCTGTTACTTGGGGAACGTTCGCAATTATTATTGGATAATCAACCGCTTGTACCGAAAAAGTTGTTGGATGCCGGTTTTAAATTTAAATGTCCGAATTTGGATGTTTCGCAAATTCTGAAATAAAAAATCCCACCATTGGTGGGATTTTTTGCTTTCTACTTTATTGAAGGATTAAATAGAAGTTTGCGTTGCCACGTAAAATATTTAATGCAACGACAGAAGGTTTTGAATCTAACACTTCACGTAATTGATTAATATTTTCCACAGCGACACGGTTTACACCAACGATAATATCACCTTCTGCCAATCCTCTATTTTCAGCTAATGAACCTTTGGCAACCTTAGCAATTTCAACCCCTTTGATACGATCTTTATCAAAGTTGGTTAATTCTGCACCTTTTAGCCCCGGAATCAGATCTTTTACATTGGTTTGTGCTGTTTTACCTTGTTCTGCCTGTAAAGTCACTTTAGCTTTTTCTTGTTTACCATCACGCAAGTAGGTTAATTCAATCTCTTTGCCTACGCCTGAAGTGGCAACTTTTGCACGTAATTCGCTGAAGTCGCGGATTTTTTGACCGTTGATTTCAGTAATCACATCACCGGCTTTTAGTCCTGCTTTAGCAGCAGACGGAATCGGTCAATACTTCACTGATAAATGCACCTTGTTGTGCGTTGATATTAAATTCTTTAGCGAGATCTGCGTTGAGTTCACCGCCTTTAATACCTAACATACCACGTTTAACTTCGCCGTATTGAATAATTTGTTGTACTAAATTATTCGCCATATTCGCCGGAATCGCAAATGCAATACCTGCATTCCCACCGCTTGGAGAGATAATCGCGGTATTAATACCGATTAATTCACCGTTTAAGTTGATTAATGGACCGCCTGAGTTACCTTGGTTTACTGCCGCATCGGTTTGGATATAACTTTCGTAACCTTCGTCAATACTGCCGGTTGAACGTCCTAATGCCGAAATAATGCCTGAAGTTACTGTTTGCCCTAAACCGAATGGGTTACCGATTGCTACGCTGAAATCGCCGACACGTAATTTATCCGAATCGGCAAATTTTAATTCGGTTAAATCTTTCGGGTTTTCCATTTGCACTAATGCTACATCGGATAACGGATCTGCACCGATTAATTTTGCTTTAAATTCACGACCGTCTTCTAATTTGATGGTAATTTTATCTGCATCTTTGATCACGTGGTTATTGGTAATCACATAACCTTTTTCGGCATTAATAATCGCACCTGAACCTTGTCCACGGAAGTTACGTGGTGTGCTTCGTTCACCAAACATATCAGGGCCGAAGAAAAATTCAAATTCTTCGGGAATATCTCGACGATATTGTGTATTTTCTGTTTTTGTTTTTCCTTCAACTGCAATGCTGACCACTGCCGGACGCACTTTTTCGATCATCGGTGCAAGACTCGGTACTGCTTGTCCTTCAACAGCGGTGGGTAATGTTGCATTGACGATGCTAGGTGTAGCAAACATCCCTAGACCAAGAACGAAAGACGCTAAAATTGATTTTTTCATTGTTTTATTCATCATAAATCCTTTGTTTTCATGGTGATGTTAATTTCTCACAAACAAGTTCGTTGTTCGTGTTCGTTAAGACCAAATAATTTTGGGGCAGTTCATTCGAAAACAAGGAAAATTGGAAAAATAATGCTGATATATTGATTTATAAGAGTTAAATTCATCATTAAATTGTGCAAAATTTGTCAAATTTTAAAAATCCTTTGACTTTAAGTTTGAGTTAATAGAGTATTGCCAACCATTTTCTATTTAATAAAGAAACTTCTCATGCGTGATAATGAATACTTAGTTGAAGTAAAAAATCTTACCTTCAAACGAGGGGAAAGAGTTATTTATGACAACTTAAATCTGCGAGTGCAGAAAGGGAAAATTACAGCGATTATGGGGCCTTCCGGTATCGGTAAAACGACATTATTACGTTTAATAGGCGGTCAGATTTTACCGGAAATCGGCGAAATATTATTTGATGGTGAAGATGTGTGTACAGCCTCGAACAGTAGGTTATATGCGATTCGCCAACGTATGGGTATGTTATTTCAATCAGGTGCGTTATTTACTGATTTATCTACCTTCGATAATGTTGCTTTCCCTATTCGTGAACACACGAAATTACCTGAAAAATTAATTCGGAAATTAGTGTTAATGAAATTAGAATCGGTCGGCTTACGCGGTGCGGCAGATCTTATGCCGGCAGAACTCTCCGGTGGTATGGCTCGTCGAGCGGCACTTGCTCGAGCGATTGCACTTGATCCAGAATTAATTATGTATGATGAACCCTTTACCGGACAAGACCCGATTAGTATGGGGGTTATTGTTGAATTAATTAAAAAACTTAATCAGGCATTAAATTTAACCTCAATCGTCGTATCACATGATGTAACGGAAGTATTAAGTATTGCTGATTATGCTTATATCGTAGCGGATAAGAGAGTCATTGCGGAAGGTACGCCGGATGCTTTAAGAGCAAGTCAAGATCCGCAAGTCGTTCAATTCTTGGCAGGGAAAGCGGATGGTCCGGTGCGTTTCCATTATCCGGCTAAAGATTATACGGAGGAGCTGTTTAGTGATTAATTTTATCAGTGGTATCGGCTCTAGCGTTATCGGATTTATCCGAGCTTTTGGGCGAGCAACTTTTATGTTGCTGGGTGCTCTTGTCGGGAAACCGCAGTTCCGTAAGCATACACCGTTATTAATTAAGCAGTTATATGTGCTAGGTGTACAATCTTTATTGATTATTATGCTCTCTGGCTTGTTTATTGGTATGGTGCTGGGACTACAAGGCTATGTTGTATTGGTTGATTTTGTCGCGGAAACTAGTCTAGGAACCTTAGTTTCTTTATCTCTACTGCGAGAACTTGGTCCGGTTGTAACCGCATTATTATTTGCTGGTCGAGCCGGTTCGGCATTAACCGCCGAAATTGGTTTAATGAAAGCAACTGAGCAACTTTCCAGCCTTGAAATGATGGCGGTTGATCCGCTAAGACGAATTATCGCACCACGTTTTTGGGCAGGTGTGATTTCAATGCCGATTTTGGTCGCGATTTTTACCGCAATCGGGATTTGGGGCGGTTCACTTGTCGGTGTGGATTGGAAAGGCGTTGACGGTGGCAGTTTTTGGTCGGTGATGCAAAATTCGGTTGATGCCAGCGATTTAATTAACGGCTTTGTAAAAAGTATTATTTTTGCATTTGCTGTTGTATGGATTGCGTTATTTAACGGTTATGACTCAACGGCAACATCGGAAGGTATTAGCCAAGCGACCACACGTACGGTAGTTCACGCTTCATTAGTCGTGTTAGGACTGGATTTTATTTTAACCGCGATTATGTTCGGTGGTTAATTCACTAAGGAAAAGACAATGCGTCAATCAATTAAATATGAATTTTGGGTAGGCTTATTCGTATTACTCGGCTTAGCGGCTTTAGTATTTTTAGGCTTAAGAGTGGCTAATGTGCAAGGATTTACTTCTGAAAAAACTTATACCCTCTATGCAACTTTTGATAATATCGGTGGACTAAAGGTTCGTGCGCCGATTAAAGTCGGAGGAGTAGTTGTAGGGCGAGTTTCTGATATTAGTTTAGATGCTCAAACTTATACACCGAAAGTGTCACTTGCTGTTAATGAGGATTTTAATAAAATTCCTGACACAAGCTCACTTTCAATTAAAACTTCGGGTTTATTAGGCGAACAATATATTGCGTTAAATATCGGCTTTATGATGGAAGGCGAAACGGAATATATGAAAGAAGGCAGTAGCTTTGCTGATACAAATTCGGCAATGGTATTGGAAGATTTAATCGGTCAGTTCTTATACGGCGATAAAAAATCGGATAAAACTGACGGAGAAAATGCAGAAGGCAAAGAAGAGCCTAAAGCACAATAATTGCAAAGTGAAATTCACGGCGTAATATTTTATTTTAGGTGGGATGACCACCTTACATTTGGAGATTTTAAATGTTAAAAAATATCAAAAAAGCAATCGTAACTGGTTTTGTAGCATTAGCAACGTTATTTTCAGCACAAGCATTTGCAGAAACTAGTCCTTATGCGTTAACTCAACAAGCGACAGATAAATTATTTGGTGATATTAAAGCGAATCAAGGTAAAATTAAGTCAAATCCAGAATATTTACGTACTATCGTACGCAATGATTTAATGCCTCATGTACACGTAAAATATGCAGGTCAGTTAGTGTTAGGTAAAAACTTATCTTCGGCGACAGATGCTCAACGTGAAGCATTCTTTAACGCATTTGGTCAATTTGTTGAGCAATCATACGCACAAGTATTAACGCAATATACTGATCAACAAGTTCAAATTGAAAATGAAAAACCGACTGATGGTAAAACAATCGTAAGCATTCGTGTGAATTTAATTCAATCAAATGGTGCTCAACCGGTTAAATTAGACTTCAAATGGCGTAAAAACAGTAAGACCGGCGAATGGCAGGCTTACGATATGGCGACTGAAGGTGTAAGTATGGTAGCAACCAAACAAAACGAATGGAGTGGTGTATTACGTCAAAAAGGTATTGACGCTCTAACTGCTCAAGTTGCACAATCAGCAAAACAACCGATTACATTAAGTAAATAATTATAGTTTTATGAAGCCGCAAAAAACATTACAATGGGGCGTTCAGCAAAATAATGAAAGCTTATTTGTAAAATTATCCGGTGAATTAACTCGAGACACGTTGCTTCCGCTTTGGAAGCGGCGTGCTTCTTTTTATCGCCGAAAGGTAATCAACATATTTATTGGGATTTAAAAGAACTCGAACGTGTTGACTCAGCCGGATTTACATTACTTGCCGAATTACTCAATCATTATCAAAAACAAACGCCAAACTGTTTAATCAATGTGCCGGATGTTGTTAAAACGTTGGCAGAATTGTTTGATTTAACCTTATGGCTAAATACATTCTTAGTGTGTGAAAGTAAACACTGTGCTAAACCTCAAGGATAGGAATAGATGGAACCAAAACAACTTGAAGAAATTTTAAAAAATGCATTATCTCATGCCAGCGAAATTCATGCTCAAGGTGAAAATTCACATTATGGCGTAATCGTCGTTAGTGATGAACTTGCACAATTATCAAAAGTAAAACAACAGCAAGCAGTATACGCACCTTTAGGCGAATATTTTGCCACTAATGCAATCCACGCCTTAACGATCAAAGTGTTTTCAACCGAACAGTGGAAAAAAGAGCGTTTACTTAATCTAGCAGGTTAACTTTTTTACAATTAATGGATAATTGATAATGAATTAAAGCGGTTAAATTTTTTGTAAAATGCACCAAAAATCGCTTATCTTTCTTCATTATTGATTGTCCATTACTTATTTCTAAATTTCTAAGGATTTATAATGGAAAAATTTCGTGTTCACGGCCCTTTCACATTAAGCGGAACCGTTGATATTTCTGGTGCTAAAAATGCGAGCACTGCCAATTCTTTTCGCGACTATTTTGGCTACTGAACCTGTGACTTTAACGAATGTACCGGATCTTAAAGATGTGGATACGACCTTTAAAATCTTACGCAAATTAGGCGTAGTAGTTGAACGTGATGAAAACGGTGCGGTACAAATTGATGCAAGCAAAATTGATCACTATATTGCACCTTATGAATTAGTTAAAACCATGCGAGCTTCAATTTGGGCATTAGCACCGTTAGTTGCTCGTTTCCACGAAGGTCAAGTGTCACTACCGGGAGGCTGTACAATCGGTGCTCGTCCGGTGGATATGCATATTTCTGGTTTAGAAAAAATGGGTGCGGTTATCGAATTAGATGACGGCTATGTGAAAGCAACTTCAAACGGTCGTTTACACGGTGCACGTATTTATATGGATAAAGTGAGTGTCGGTGCGACTTTATCCGTGATGATGGCGGGTACATTGGCAGAAGGTACGACTGTAATTGAAAATGCGGCACGTGAACCTGAAATTGTTGATACAGCATTATTCTTAAATGCAATGGGAGCGAAAATCTCCGGAGCAGGTACGGATACGATTACGGTTGAAGGTGTAGAACGTTTAACCGGCTGTCAACATCGCATTGTTGCCGACCGTATTGAAACCGGTACATTCTTAGTCGCTGCGGCGGTGTCAGGGGGTAAAATTACTTGTCGTGGTACTAAAGCGGATACAATGGATGCCGTTATCGAGAAATTACGTGAAGCCGGTATGGAAGTAACCGTAACAGAAGATACCATTACTTTAGATTCAAAAGGTCAGCGCCCGAAAGCAGTAAATATTCGCACAATGCCGCACCCAGGATTCCCAACCGATATGCAGGCACAATTTACTTTGCTAAATGTTGTGGCAGAAGGTACAAGCCGTATTACCGAAACGATTTTTGAAAATCGCTTTATGCACATTCCTGAATTGAATCGTATGGGAGCCAAAGGTGAAATTGAAGGTAATACAGCGATTTGTCATGGCGTGGAAAAATTAAAACCGGCAGAAGTAATGGCAACAGACTTACGTGCATCAATCAGCTTAGTATTGGCAGGTTGTATTGCTTCCGGTGAAACTGTTGTTGATCGTATTTATCATATCGATCGTGGTTATGAACATATTGAAGAAAAATTACGTGGAATCGGTGCAAAAATTGAACGTTTTTCAGAACCGTTTACAGGTGAATAGTTTTTTATAAAATGGGAAAGGTCGCTTTATGCGACCTTTTTTATATCAAGAGGCATATATCGGTTTAAATATCTTACAGTAAGCGGTTGAATTTTGTGGATTATTTACAAATATAGGAATCCCTATATTTCGCCCCTGTTTTCAAGTAAAATAGATAAGATTTTTTCTATGAGGAATACATAATGTCAACTCAATTTGTTTATACGATGCATCGTGTCGGCAAAGTCGTGCCGCCGAAGCGTCATATTCTTAAGGATATTTCTTTAAGCTTTTTCCCGGGCGCAAAAATCGGGGTACTTGGTTTAAATGGTGCGGGTAAATCAACCTTATTACGTATCATGGCGGGCGTGGATAAAGAGTTTGAAGGTGAAGCTCGTCCACAACCGGGTATTAAAATCGGTTATTTACCGCAAGAGCCAAAATTAGATCCGCAACAAACCGTGCGTGAAGCAATTGAAGAAGCGGTTTCGGAAGTAAAAAATGCGTTAACGCGTTTAGATGAAGTTTATGCGTTATATGCGGATCCGGATGCAGATTTTGATAAGTTAGGCGCAGAGCAAGCTAACTTAGAAGCGATTATTCAAGCACATGACGGTCACAATCTTGATAACCAATTAGAGCGTGCGGCGGATGCGTTACGTTTACCGGAATGGGATGCGAAAATCGAACATTTATCGGGTGGTGAACGTCGTCGTGTGGCGCTTTGCCGTTTATTACTCGAAAAACCGGATATGTTATTGTTAGACGAACCGACTAACCACTTAGATGCGGAATCGGTAGCGTGGTTAGAACGCTTCTTACATGACTATGAAGGTACAGTCGTCGCAATTACCCACGACCGTTACTTCTTAGATAACGTAGCAGGCTGGATCTTAGAGCTTGACCGTGGTGAAGGTATTCCTTGGGAAGGCAACTATTCTTCTTGGTTAGAGCAAAAAGAGAAACGTTTAGAACAAGAAGCCGCGACTGAATCTGCACGACAAAAATCGATTGCGAAAGAGTTGGAATGGGTACGTCAAAACCCGAAAGGTCGCCAAGCGAAAAGTAAAGCGCGTATGGCTCGTTTTGATGAGCTTAATTCGGGTGAATATCAAAAACGTAACGAAACCAACGAACTCTTTATTCCGCCTGGTCCACGTTTAGGTGATAAAGTTATTGAGGTAAGTAACTTAAGCAAATCTTACGGCGACCGCACTTTAATTGATGATTTGTCATTCTCAATTCCAAAAGGTGCGATTGTAGGGATTATCGGTGCCAACGGTGCGGGTAAATCGACCTTATTCCGTATGCTTTCAGGTCAAGAACAGCCTGATTCAGGCTCAATCGTAATGGGTGAAACGGTAGTGTTAGCCTCTGTAGATCAGTTCCGTGATTCGATGGACGATAAGAAAACCGTATGGGAAGAAGTGTCGAACGGTCAAGATATTTTGAATATTGGTAATTTTGAAATTCCAAGCCGTGCTTACGTTGGTCGTTTCAACTTTAAAGGTGTGGATCAGCAAAAACGTGTCGGTGAGTTATCCGGTGGTGAACGTGGTCGTTTACACTTGGCGAAACTTCTACAACGTGGCGGTAACGTATTATTATTAGACGAACCAACCAATGATTTGGACGTTGAAACTTTACGTGCGTTAGAAAATGCGATCTTAGAATTCCCAGGCTGTGCAATGGTTATCTCGCACGACCGTTGGTTCTTAGACCGTATCGCAACTCACATCTTGGATTACGGTGATGAAGGTAAAGTGACCTTCTACGAAGGTAACTTCTCTGATTACGAAGAGTGGAAGAAGAAAACTTTAGGTGATGCGGCAACGCAACCTCACCGTATCAAATATAAACGTATTGCGAAGTAATACTTGAATAAGCGGTCGGATTTTGTTGGGAATTTGCAAATTTCCCTTGAAATTCGACCGCTTGCATCTTTTGATTAGGCAATAAAATGAGTGAACAACCGATAGTAAGACAGGTGGTGCTGGATACCGAAACAACCGGTATGAGTTTTAGTGGACCACCACAAATTGGGCATAATATTATTGAAATCGGTGCGGTCGAAGTGATTAACCGTCGCTTAACCGAACGTACTTTTCACGTCTATGTTAAACCGCCGCGAGAAGTGGAAGAAGAAGCGATTAAAGTTCACGGCATTACCAATGAGTTTTTGCAAGATAAGCCTGTGTTTGCCGAAGTTGCGGACGAATTTATTGAATTTATTAAAGGTGCAGAGCTAATCATTCATAATGCCCCCTTCGATGTGGCGTTTATGGATCAAGAGTTTTCTTATTTAGAAAACCCTCCGCCAAAGACGGCTGAAATGTGCAGTGTGACCGATAGTCTTGCGGTTGCTCGAAAAATGTATCCGGGCAAGCGTAATAACTTAGATGCATTATGCGATCGTTTAGGCATTGATAACAGTAAACGTGTGCTTCACGGGGCGTTACTGGATGCGGAGATTCTGGCGGATGTATTCCTGATGATGACCGGCGGACAGCTGGCGTTATTAGGTGAAGATGATGCGACCGTTAATCACGAAAGTGTTGCGGATCTTGGTTTAGGTACGATAACGAAGTTTGAAACAAGCGGTTTAGTTGTGTTGCAATTGACTGAAGAAGAACAGAGCGCACACGAAGAATATCTCAAACTGATTGATAAGAAATCCAAAGGGAATTGTATTTGGACACGTCCGAATGAATCAGAATCGGAGCAAATTCACTAATTACTTGATTTATTTGATTTTAAAATAAGCAAATAAATGTGTTTTGTGAAAAATAATTTGACGCTCGCAGTATAAATCCGTATTATGCGTTTCACCAGTTGCGGAGTGGTAGTTCAGCTGGTTAGAATACCTGCCTGTCACGCAGGGGGTCGCGGGTTCGAGTCCCGTCCATTCCGCCAATTAATTTTTAATTATTGAATTTAATTCGATAATACCGTGTGGAGCGGTAGTTCAGCTGGTTAGAATACCTGCCTGTCACGCAGGGGGTCGCGGGTTCGAGTCCCGTCCGTTCCGCCACTTTTTCAAGAAAAAAGCCTCTGAGAAATCAGAGGCTTTTTTCATTCTGTTTAATTAAGCGTTTTATTCACTTTGGCATAAACGTAAAATTTCTGCCTGAATTTGTCGTAAGCCATTAAGGCGAGTGCTGGTCAAATTTTGAGAAATTTTTAATGTGTCAAAAAGTGCAGTAATTGAGAAAGTTTGTAATTCATTGAGCGATTTCTCATTTAATGCAATCACAATAATCGCCAAAATTCCTTGCATTAAACGGGCATCACTATAAGCACGAACTTTACGAGGTGTTATTTGAAATTCAAACCATAAGCGGCTTTCACAGCCGTGAATTTCAGGTAATTGTGCTAACTCTTCTGCGGTTGGTTTAGCTAACTGGCGGCTTAATTGAATTAGCAAGCGGTATCTTTCTTCCCAAGATTTACAAAACTCAAATTTTTGGTAAATATCTTCTAACGTCATATTTTTCTTGATTAAAGCTAAATTTTGCAAAAGATTTTAACAATCTGACCGCTTATTGTTAATGATTTTCTTAAAATTTGATAGAATTATACGTATTTTTCAGATTTCGGATAAGGAACCCAAAATGGCAGTAATCCCAATGGTGGTTGAACAAACCTCAAAAGGCGAAAGATCATACGATATTTATTCACGTTTACTTAAAGAACGTATTATTTTTTTAAACGGTGAAGTTGAAGACCATATGGCAAACTTGATCGTAGCACAGCTTCTTTTCTTAGAATCGGAAGATCCTGAAAAAGATATTTATTTATATATCAATTCACCAGGTGGTGTAGTAACGGCAGGTTTAGCAATTTACGACACAATGAACTTTATTAAACCGGATGTTGCAACACTTTGTACCGGACAGGCTTGTTCAATGGGGGCTTTCTTATTATCCGGTGGTGCAAAGGGTAAGCGTTTTGCTTTACCGCACGCACGAGTAATGATCCATCAACCGCTAGGTGGTTATCGCGGACAGGCAACCGATATTCAAATTCATGCACAAGAAATTTTAAAATTAAAAGAAACTTTAACGCAACGTATGGCTGAACATAGCGGTCAGCCGTTTGAAAAAGTTGCGGCAGATACCGAACGTGATAATTTTATGTCAGCATTTGAAGCGGCTGAATACGGTTTAATTGATAAAGTTTTAACACACAGAGATACAAAATAATGGCAAATTTTGAGAAAGAACCACATTGTAGTTTTTGTGGCAAAAGACGTACCGAAGTTGATCAGCTTGTTGAAGGTACGGAAGGTTATATCTGTAATCACTGTATTGAAGAGTCTTACGCATTGTTAAACGGTGAGGAAGAACCGTTAATTGATGAAAAACAAGACGAAGAGAAATTCTTTGAAAATGTACCGACTCCACACGAAATTCATGCACATTTAGATGAGTATGTTATCGGTCAAGAACATGCGAAAAAAGTGTTGTCTGTAGCGGTTTATAACCACTATAAACGTTTACGCAATGCACTTTCGGACCATAAAGAAACGAATGGCGTAGAGTTAGGTAAAAGTAATATTTTATTAATCGGTCCGACCGGTAGCGGTAAAACTTTATTGGCGGAAACCTTAGCCCGCCGTCTAAATGTACCGTTTGCAGTCGCAGATGCGACTACGTTGACGCAAGCCGGTTATGTCGGTGAAGACGTAGAAAACGTAATTCAAAAATTATTGATGAAATGTGATTTTGATGCGGAACAAGCTGAGCGTGGTATCGTTTTTATTGATGAGATCGACAAAATTACGCGTAAATCGGAAAGCCCGTCAATTACTCGTGACGTATCCGGCGAAGGTGTACAACAGGCGTTATTAAAATTAATTGAAGGCACGGTGGCGAATATCAATCCGCAAGGTAGCCGTAAACATCCGAAAGGTGAAACGATTCCGGTTGATACATCGAAAATCTTATTTATTTGCGGCGGTGCATTTGCCGGTTTAGACAAGATTGTGGAAGCTCGTACCAACAAACAAGGTGGCATCGGCTTTGGTGCAGAATTGAAAAAAGACAAGGATCGTGAGGATTTAACTGAATTATTTAAACAAGTTGAACCAGAAGATCTCGTTAAATTCGGGTTAATTCCGGAGCTTATCGGTCGATTACCGGTTGTGACTCCGCTACAAGAGCTGGATGAAGAAGCGTTAATTCAAATTTTAACCGAACCGAAAAATGCGATTATCAAGCAATATCAAGCATTATTCCAAATGGAAGGCGTTGAGCTGAAATTTACCAAAGATGCGTTAATTGCGATTGCTCAGAAATCCATTGTACGTAAAACCGGTGCGCGTGGCTTGCGTTCGATTGTTGAGAATCTGCTATTGGATACAATGTATCATCTACCAACACTTAAAGCAGAGAAAAATGTGCAGAAAGTGACGGTTGGTAAAGGTTGTGTTGAAAACGGCGATAAGCCGAAAGTGGAGTAAGCATAGCTAAAATGGACAATGTTTTTCATTGTCCATTTGTTTTATCTGTAGGCATAGCCGTTACGCAAACGATAGTATCTTTAAAGAAATTATATGAATATTTGGCAATCTACATCAATTATTACTTGGTCGCTTGTGCCGTTTTCATTGCTATTTTGGCTGATTAGTCAAATCCGCTTGTTTTTGTTTCGCAAAAAAATCTTAAAATCTTACCGCTCTCCGGTACCGGTGTTAGTGGTCGGTAATATTTCGGTGGGGGGAACGGAAAAACGCCTGTGGTTGTTTGGTTAGTGGAACAGCTACAACAGCATGGCGTTAAAGTCGGTGTGATTTCTCGTGGATATGGCGGCAAAAGCAAAGACTTTCCTCAGCTAGTTACCAAACAGAGTTCAGCGGAGATGGTGGGTGATGAGCCGGTGTTGATTGTGCAACGAACTGGTGTGCCGTTGGCAATTTCGCCAAATCGTCAGCAAAGTATTGAATTATTACTGAGTCAATTTGAGCTGGATTTAATTGTTACCGATGACGGCTTGCAACATTATGCCTTACAGCGAGATATCGAATGGGTTGTGGTTGATGGCGTGCGCCGTTTTGGTAACGGTTTTGTTTTGCCTGCCGGCGGCCTGCGTGAGTCGCCAAGCCGTTTGCAAACGGTACAGGCGATTATTTGTAATGGCGGAGTGGCTCTGCCGAATGAACATTTAATGACGCTCGAGCCTGAATTTGCCGTTAATCTAAGAACGGGCGAGCAAAAGCCAATAACTGATTTTATCGGGCAAGAATGTGTGGCGATTGCCGGAATCGGGCATCCTCCCCGATTTTTTAATATGCTCGAAAATTTAGGTATTAAATTACTTAAAACACAAGGTTTTGCCGATCACCAAGCATTTGAAGCAAGTCAACTTAAAGCGCTTGCATCCGAACAAATTCCGTTACTGATGACAGAAAAAGATGCGGTAAAATGCCGAACTTTTGCCCAGTCAAATTGGTGGTATATACCTGTTTCTGCAAAATTTTCGCTGGAATCGACCGCTTGTTTACTTGAACCGATTTTAAAACGATTAGGAAAATAATATGAACGAAAAACTTATCAATAATCTTGCTTGTCCGGTAACGAATACCAAACTGGAATGGGATAAAGACAATAATCGCTTGATTAGCCGTGAAGCGAAATTAGTTTATCCAATTGAAAACGGTATTCCAGTTTTATTGCCAGAAGCGGGTAAAAAGCTTGAAGACTAAATGTTTGGAAAATTTATAGGACAAGCGGTCAACTTTTACGGATTTTTTGCAAAAAATCGCTGAAATTTAACCGCTTACTTTGAGAGCAGAAAATAAAAAACGCTAAGTCAAATGACTTAGCGTTTTTTGAATTTAGTGGTGGAGATAATCGGGATCGAACCGACGACCTCTTGAATGCCATTCAAGCGCTCTCCCAACTGAGCTATATCCCCAAAAAGTGGCAACATAATAAATGCCACCACTTTAGCTGTCAATAGGAAATTATGCTTGTGCTTGAATAAATTCAATCGCTTTTTGAATACGGGCTAAAGTACGCTCACGTCCGACTAATTTGGCAGTAATATCCATTGATGGCGATTGACCTGCTCCTGTTACGGCTAAACGGAACGGCATCCCCACTTTACCCATACCGATTTCTAAATCAGCCGCAGTTGCATTCATCGCATCATGAATCGCTTCTACGTTCCAATCGGTTAAAGCGGTTAATTTTTCCAATAATTTTGCAAGTGGCGCAACTGCTTCTGGTTTGAAGTTTTTCGCCGCAGCTTTTTCATCATAACCGTCAAATTCTTGATAGAAATAACGGCTTGCAGTAGCTAACTCTTTTAAGGTTTTCGCACGTTCGCTTAATACTGGGATGATTTCTTCTAACGCCGGGCCGTTTGACGTGTCGATAGCTTGAGCATTCATATGCCACGCTAAATATTTCGCTACGTGTTCAGCCGGTAAGCTACGCATATAGTGTTGGTTTAACCATTGTAATTTATCGGTATTGAAAGCACTTGCCGATTTACTTACTGAGTGAATGTCGAATAATTCGATCATTTCTTCACGGCTGAAAATTTCTTGGTCGCCGTGACCCCAGCCTAAACGTACTAAATAGTTAATTAATGCTTCCGGTAAATAACCGTCATCACGGTATTGCATAACACTTACCGCACCGTGGCGTTTTGATAATTTCTGACCGTCATCACCATTAATCATTGATACGTGAGCATAAGTCGGAATTGGTGCACCTAATGCTTTTAAAATATTGATTTGGCGAGGCGTGTTGTTGATATGGTCTTCGCCACGTACAACGTGCGTAATACCCATATCCCAGTCATCTACCACTACGCAGAAGTTGTAAGTCGGTGAACCGTCTGTGCGGCGAATAATTAAATCGTCTAATTCGCTATTGCTGATTTCGATACGACCACGTACCGCATCGTCAAACACAACTGAACCTTCTTGTGGGTTTTTAAAACGCACAACGTGTGGTTCATCTGCCGAATGTTCGTGATTGGCTAAGCAATGGCGATCGTAACGAGGTTTTTCTTTATTTGCTTCTTGTTCGTGACGTAAGTTTTCTAAACGTTCTTTTGAACAGTAGCAACGGTACGCTAAACCTTGCTCGATCATTTGATCGATAACTTGGTTATAACGATCAAAACGTTTTGTTTGATAGTATGGACCGTGTTCCCAAGCGAGGTTTAACCATTCCATACCTTCAAGAATTGCTTGCGGTTGCTTCCGGTGTTGAACGCTCTAAGTCGGTATCTTCGATACGTAATACAAATTCACCGTTAAAGTGTTTTGCATATAACCAAGAATATAAAGCGGTACGTGCACCACCCACGTGTAAATAACCGGTCGGGCTTGGTGCAAAACGGGTACGCACTTTTACATTTGGATCTAAAGGGAAAAGAGTTTCGATATTCATTATTTTATGCCTATTAAATTTTGTAAAAATAAGGGAAAAACTATAGCTATTCTACCTTTTTTATAGATCCGCGTAAATCCTTGAAAATACAGAGCTTAAAAGTTAGAATTCTGATAAGGAATGATGAAATTACTATATTTAAATACATGTATGCTAACAAATGCACAACTCGCAATTTTAGATTTTTGGCATAAAATCGAATTTTTCTTACCTTTTGATTTACAACGGGAATTGCTTGATAATTCCTCTATTCCGTATAAAACTGCTTTTTGCACAAATGAACTTCAACAGCTTTCTCCAGAACAGATATGGACGATTCCAGACTTAAAGGCAGATGAAGAGCCATTGAGTTATGCTGTATTTTTAGGTATTTATGATAAAAATGAACTGAGCCAGCAACTTGAACGAATTATTGGCACTCAAGATTATCATAGCCTTAATGAGCGATTACAATCAATTAAGCCCAGTGCCAGTTGTGTTGCTAAGATAAGATTAAATGAGAAAGGTGGCTTAGATTACAATAGCATTAAAGTTGATCTTTCTACTACACCGTGGGCAATTTCTAAAATCAAGCAGGTCGGCTTAGATTCATTAAGTTTTGAATCATTTGAGCAAGATCTCAATCAATTACAGCAAGAAATCAAGAATTTTGCTTTGGAAAAGCTGAATCAAGAAGAGAATGATTCTGCACCATTAACAGGTAAGGATTTACTTACTTTATATGAAATTCTTGTCGCTTGGGTCGATTTTAAATCAGAAAATACGGCATTACCTCTTATTTATATTCAGAAAAATAAAGGTAAGAAAAAAGATAAGAGTAATAAACAAAAAGCAAATCGCCAGGAGGCTAAATCTTTTTCGGAAGAAAAAGATATTGAAGTTGATATTTCTATCTTAAATAGTTTTTATGCGAAAGACATTGCTGATGTGATACGTTCACATAAACAGCAAGTCAGTCCGGTCTTAAATTCCTACCTTTCAACAACTTCTCGAAAAATAGACTTATATCATCAAGGCATTTCGATAATCCTTGAACATCTACAACCTAAATATTTTAATTCAGGACGTTGGCTTGAAAATAGTCAATATAATATGAGCTTAATGCAACAATTTGCGATCAATACTATTTTTAAGCAACAAGATGAACAGGTGCTGTTTTCTGTTAATGGTCCACCGGGAACAGGAAAAACAACATTATTGAAAGAGATTTTTGCAGAAAATATTGTACGTCGTGCAGAAAAACTCTCTGAGTATAAAACAGTAAGAAATAGCTTTAAAAAAACGCCGCTAAAAATTGAATTTAATAAACAAACACTTTATGTGTATCCTCTGCAAGATGATCTTACCGGATTTGAAATGGTCGTGACTTCTTCTAATAATGCGGCGGTACAAAATATTTCAAAGGAATTGCCTCAAATCAAGTCATTAGGAAAAGAAGAATGGCGTGATGAGGTTGGTCATCCTACTTTTACTTATTTGCAACCGATAGCGCAAAATATCATTTCTTATCAAGAGAAAAATGATAAAGCTAGTTATAGCGAGCTTCCAATCGAACAATCTCCATGGGGGCTTATTTCTTGTAGTTTGGGTAATAGTAAAAATCGTAGAGCCTTTGTTAATTCATTTATGAATGCTAATCCGGATGCGAAAGGATATGATCCAATTCGTCATCAAGGCATTATGCAATGGAAAAATAACCAAAATATTCTGAGTTTTACTCAAGCAAAGAAAATATTTGTTGCAAAAAATAAACAAGTAAAGAAGAGAATTATTCAATTACAGAAATATGCGGAATCGCTAGAAGTAAAAGATAGGGGAGATTTTGAGCGTCTATTGCAATCGTTGCAATTACAGCAACAGAAAATGATTTCCGAGCTTGAAGTAAACCACACTGATCTCGTTAAAAATCAGCAAAAATTGACCGCTTGTAAACAGCTTATTGAGAACTTGAAAGAACAAAAAGCATTATTATATGCTGAAACTAATGTGAATTGGCTAATTAAGTTTTTTAAGAAAGAGAAATTGGCTAATAAAAGACAGGATTTAACTCAATTATTGGAGCAAGAAAAGCAGTATTTATCTGAACAAAAATGTTTGATTAACGACATTTCAATGATTGAATCTGAATGTAAATCACAAGAACAAAAAATTGAGCAATTAAAGCTAGAGATAATCAATTTAAATGAGAAAAAAAGAGAGTGTGAGGATAATTTAGCGAGCCTTTCAAAGCAATTTAGCCAAGTGGAATTTACGTTTGATAAAAAAGCCCTCAATGAAGATAGTTGGCAAATTAAAAGTTTATGGAATGATCCTCAATTAAATTTACTTCGTTCCGAATTGTTTCAATCCGCGTTGCAGTTACATGAGGCTTGGTTAAAAGATGCTCTTACGATGGAAAAAGGCATTTCTCATAATATTTTTGCAATTAATAATTTGCTTTCGGGACAAGCCTACTTGGTCGGAAATAAGCTAGCACAGGAAGAAGCGACCAAAATCATCTGGCAAACACTTTTTATGATTGTCCCTGTTGTATCAACGACATTTGCTTCTTTTCGTTCTCAATTTAGGCATTTACAAGCAAATAGCTTAGGGTGGGTCTTTGTAGACGAAGCTGGGCAAGCTGTTCCTCAAGCCGCTGTCGGAGCATTGTGGCGAGCTAAACGGGCTGTTATTGTTGGGGATCCGCTTCAAATAGAGCCTGTTTTTACAACGCCGGTTGATTTTACTGAGCGTTTAGCGGAAACCTCTTATTTGCCGTTAGAATTTAATGTAAAACCTCATCAAACATCTGTACAACTTTTAGCAGATAAGGCAAATCCTTTCGGTACTGAAATATCCGGATTGTGGGTCGGAAGCCCTCTACGTGTACATCGCCGTTGCTGTGAGCCAATGTTTTCTATTGCAAATATAATCGCCTATGAAGGAAAAATGATTTACGGCAATGGCAAGCATAAATTTCCGCCTCAAAGTTCGCTTGATTTAGGGAAAAGTGCTTGGATTAACATTACACCAAATGAAACAGTTACTAATCAACGGGAAAGAGAAATTGCATTTGTGAAGAAATTACTTTTGCGTTTAATGTATCGCTTACAAGATGTTCCTCCAGTCTATATCATTACACCATTTCGAAAACTGAAAGAAGAATTACAATGTGAAATTAGAAAGCTGAAACAATGGGAACAAATTAAAGTAAGCGGGTATGAGTGGGTAAAAGAAAATGTAGGGACGGTACATACGTTTCAAGGTAAAGAAAATCAAATTGTACTATTTGTGCTTGGTTGTGATGAACAAAATATTCAATCTGCTACGGCATTAGTTTCTAAACCCAATTTGATTAATGTTGCCGCTACTCGAGCAAAGCATAGATTTTTTATTGTGGGAAATCACCAGCTTTGGACAGCTCAGTATCCATTATTCGCTCAGACATTTTCGCTCTTAGATAACCAATTAGTTTCAGCAGAGCAGATATTTGAACAGGCAGAAAAACTGATACAGGAATAATATCTGTACAATATAAGGATTATATGTTCGTTTTTACATCAAATGAGTGTTTTTCCTAAAAAAGGAATTGACGCACGGAATATAATCCTTATAATGCCTCTCCACAACACGGGCGATTAGCTCAGTTGGGAGAGCACCTCCCTTACAAGGAGGGGGTCACTGGTTCGAGACCGGTATCGCCCACCACTTTCCAATAAGTGTTTCGTGTTGATTACAATCTAATAATTGAAAACGGGCGATTAGCTCAGTTGGGAGAGCACCTCCCTTACAAGGAGGGGGTCACTGGTTCGAGACCGGTATCGCCCACCACTTTTCAACAAGTGTTCCGTTTTCAATTCCCTTTGATGAAATCTCAAGTGGGCGATTAGCTCAGTTGGGAGAGCACCTCCCTTACAAGGAGGGGGTCACTGGTTCGAGACCGGTATCGCCCACCACTTTAGATTCTCATCATAAACTTCAAGTTATAGTAAAACGCTATATCATGAGGGCGATTAGCTCAGTTGGGAGAGCACCTCCCTTACAAGGAGGGGGTCACTGGTTCGAGACCGGTATCGCCCACCACTACTTCTTATCTTATTCTTTAATTCATCATTAAATAATATTTAAAATTTTCTTTTTTATCTTTGCATTTCATCATTTTTTTGCGATCTAGATCGCAAACATCAAATTAAAAACTTTCTATTTCGTTTAAAAATCACTAGCCTTAATATTGATTGACGAGTAAAATTTGCGGTCTTTTTTATTTTATCAACCTGCAAAACTAATCCTTTTGCCGTAAAGCGTGTAATAACGAGGCTTTTACTCTTATGTCAGAACAAATCCAAACTTGTGCAAGTGAAATTCAAGTAACGAATGTCGCCGCACAGCACCCTAAATCAGAAAAAATTAACTTAATGAATTTAACTCGCAAGGAAATGCGTGAGTTATTTGCCGAAATGGGAGAAAAACCGTTTCGTGCCGATCAATTAATGAAATGGATTTACCATTTTGGTGAAGATAATTTCGATAATATGAGCAATATTAATAAAGTATTGCGTGAAAAATTAAAACAAATTGCAGAAATTAAAGCACCAGAAGTATCTGTTGAACAACGTTCAAGTGACGGCACAATCAAATGGGCGATGCAGGTAGGTGATCAGCAAATTGAAACCGTGTATATTCCGGAAGCGGATCGTGCGACTTTGTGTGTTTCTTCACAAGTTGGTTGCGCATTAGCCTGTAAATTCTGTTCAACCGCTCAGCAAGGCTTTAACCGTAACTTAACCGTTTCGGAAATTATCGGTCAGGTATGGCGAGCTTCAAAAATCATTGGTAACTTCGGGGTAACTGGCGTGCGTCCGATTACCAACGTGGTGATGATGGGGATGGGTGAACCGTTACTTAATTTAAATAACGTGATTCCGGCAATGGAAATTATGTTAGATGATTTTGCTTACGGTTTATCTAAACGTCGTGTAACGCTTTCAACTGCGGGTGTAGTACCGGCACTTGATATTATGCGTGAAAAAATTGACGTAGCATTAGCGATTTCATTGCATGCGCCGAACGATGAATTGCGTGATGAAATTATGCCTATTAATAAAAAGTATAATATCAAAATGTTGATGGATTCGGTGCATAAATACCTTGAAGTATCGAATGCGAACCACGGTAAAGTGACGATTGAATACGTGTTATTAGATCACGTTAATGACGGTACGGAACACGCGCATCAGTTAGCCGAAGTATTAAAAAATACGCCGTGTAAGATCAACCTGATTCCATGGAATCCATTCCCGGAAGCACCTTACGGTAAGAGCTCAAATAGCCGTGTGGATCGTTTCCAAAAAACGTTAATGGAATACGGTTTTACGGTCATTGTACGTAAAACGCGTGGTGACGATATTGATGCCGCTTGCGGTCAGCTTGCCGGTGATGTCATCGACCGAACCAAACGTACCATGGAAAAACGTAAGTTTGGCAAAGGTATTGCGGTACAAAACCATTAATCAATTTCTCTCTAGCAACTCAAGCGAAGGGAGTATATCTTGAGGAGAACAATATGAACCTTGCAAAATTTTTGCGAAATTTGACCGCTTGTATGCTGTTATCTGTGCTGTTCGGTTGTTCTTCTCATTTTCCAACCTCTCAAACCACTTTTAATCGTTCGGAAGCGGTTAAAGCACGTATCAATTTAGCCTTAGCGTATCTCGATCAACATGATTTACCCAAAGCGAAAGAGAATATTGATAAAGCGCTAAGCCACGATCAAAACGATTACTTACCTCATTCTGTTTTAGCTTATTACTATCAGCAAATCGGTGATCAAGCTCACGCCGAGCAAGCTTATCAGCAAGCATTGAAATTAAGTGATAATCGTCCGGATGTCTTAAATAATTACGGCACGTTTTTGTGTAAACAAGCTAAGTTCAGTCAGGCGTACCAACAATTTGAACAAGCGGTGCAAAGCGAGCTACCTTACTATCATCAAGCCGATAGCCTCGAAAATATTGTGTTATGTGCCAAACAAGAGCCGAATTTAGCTAAAGTAAACGAAGCGTTAAGCCAATTAGAAAAGCTGGATAAAGCAAGAGCGGCGGTACTGCGCTAGCTCGAACTTTTATTTTTGGGCATTGTCTTTTTTTACTGTTAAAATAAAGCGAATTTTATTTGTTAGGAAAACGCAATGTCAGAGCTCAATACACAGATTAGCCAGATTATTGCCACAGAACTTTCTGTTGGCTCACATCAAATTCTCGCTACAATCAAATTACTCGATGAGGGTAATACCATTCCATTTATCGCTCGTTATCGTAAAGAAGTCACCGGTGGCTTAGACGACACTCAATTACGTCATTTTGAAACACGTTTAATTTATTTGCGTGAGTTGGACGATCGCCGTCAAACGATCCTTAAGTCAATTGAAGATCAAGGTAAATTGACTGATGAATTACGTGCCAAAATTGAAACGACCGAAAGTAAAACCGAATTAGAAGATCTTTATCTGCCTTATAAGCCGAAACGCCGTACTCGTGGGCAAATTGCGATTGAGGCGGGGCTTGAGCCGTTGGCAGATAGCTTATGGAATGATCCGAACCAATCACCGGAAGTGTTAGCTGAATCTTTTATTGATGCGGAAAAAGGTGTAACGGATGTTAAATCTGCGTTAGACGGTGCGCGTTATATTCTGATGGAGCGTTTTTCAGAAGATGCCGAATTACTTGCAAAATTACGCCAATATTTAACCGCTTACGCAACGTTGGAATCAAAAGTGATTGAAGGCAAGGAAGAAGAAGGCGAAAAATTCCGCGATTATTTTGCGCATAGTGAGCCGTTTAAAACCGTACCTTCTCACCGTGCCTTAGCAATGTTCCGAGGCAGAAACGAAGGCGTATTATCGCTTTCGTTAAATGCAGATCCTGAAGCGGAAGAAGGCGCTCGAACAAGCCATTGCGAAGAAATTATTCGCCAGCATTTAGGTGTGATATTCAATCAACAACCGGCAGACAAATGGCGTGAACAAGTGATTGCTTGGACGTGGAAAATTAAAGCGGCACTTCATTTGGAAACCGAATTAATGGGCGCATTGCGTGAGAAAGCGGAAGAAGAAGCAATTGACGTATTTGCTCGCAATCTGTCTGCGTTATTAATGGCGGCACCGGCAGGCACAAAAAATACCATGGGCTTAGACCCGGGCTTACGAACCGGTGTGAAAGTGGCAGTGGTAGATAATACCGGTAAATTATTGGCGACCGACACCATTTATCCGCATACAACAGGCAAAGCGGCGGCGGAAGTTTCGCTGTATAAATTAATTAAGCAAGATAATGTTGAGCTGATTGCGATTGGTAACGGCACGGCTTCGCGTGAAACAGAACGTTTTGCGAAGGATGTGTTAAAACAGATCAAAGAAAGCAAACCGGATATGTTGATTCCGCAAACCGTGGTGGTCAGTGAAGCAGGTGCTTCGGTTTATTCCGCTTCCGAATTAGCGGCAAATGAATTCCCTGAGTTAGATGTTTCATTACGTGGTGCAGTATCGATTGCTCGCCGTTTACAAGATCCGCTCGCGGAATTGGTAAAAATTGAACCGAAAGCGATTGGTGTTGGGCAGTATCAACACGATGTTAACCAGTCACAGCTGGCTCGCAAACTGGATGCAGTGGTTGAAGATTGTGTAAATGCGGTTGGGGTGGATCTTAATACCGCTTCCGCACCGTTATTGGCTCGTGTTGCCGGTATGAGCAAAACATTAGCGCAAAATATCGTGGCGTTTCGTGATGAAAACGGACGTTTTAACGCACGTTCCGACCTGAAAAAAGTGCCTCGTTTAGGGCCGAAAGCCTTTGAACAGTGTGCCGGTTTTATGCGAATTGTCGGCGGTAAAAATGCGCTAGATGCTTCGAGTGTGCATCCGGAGGCTTATCCGGTGGTGGAAAAAATTCTCCAAGCAACCGATTCGACTCTTGCTGAATTAATGGGCAATGCGACTCGTATTCATCAGTTGAATGCAAAAGATTTTGTGGACGAACAATTCGGTTTACCGACTGTAAACGATATTTTCAAAGAACTGGAAAAACCAGGACGCGATCCTCGTGGTGAATTTAAAAGCGCAACCTTTATGGACGGTGTAGAAGATATTAAGGATCTTAAAGTTGGGATGATCTTAGAAGGGACGGTAACCAATGTGGCAAACTTCGGTGCTTTTGTGGATATTGGTGTACATCAAGACGGTTTAGTGCATATTTCAATGCTATCGAACAGCTTTGTGGAAGATCCGCATAAAGTGGTGAAAGTTGGCGATTTAGTGAAAGTGAAAGTGTTAGAAGTGGATGTACAGCGTAAACGTATTGCGTTAACTATGCGTTTAGAAGACAAGCCGACCGATAAACCGACAATCGGTCGAAATCCGCAAGAAAATCGCAAAAATAGTGAAAAATCAGACCGCTTATCAAGCAATAAACCACAACGTAATCAGTTCGCTAACAATGCGTTTGCCGATGCGTTGAAAGGTTGGAAGAAGTAATTCTCCTCCTCTCTCTGCTTGTTTTCGCTAAACAGCTTCAACAAGCTGTCTCTTTCCCACAAGGGGAGAGTGTGAAATATAGCTTAAATAAAACCACGGAACACACCGATTACACTGAATAAATTTCCGAGTGGTCTGTGTTTTCCGTGGTTATTTTTTGGCAAAATTTTGTGGAAATATGACCGCTTGTAAGAGGCGAAAGTAAGATATTGCTCAAATAAAACCACGGAACACATCGATTACACCGGATAAAATTTCCGAGTAATCTGTGTATTCTGTGGTTAATTTTTTGCAAAGTTTTGTGGAAATATGACCGCTTGTAAGAGGCGAAAGTAAGATATTGCTCAAATAAAACCACGGGACACACCGATTACACTGAATAAAATTTCCTAGTAGTCTGCGTGTTCCGTGGTTAATTTTCTGCAAAATTTTGTGGAAATATGACCGCTTGTAAGAGGCGAAAGTAAGATATTGCTCAAATAAAACCACGGAACACACCGATTACACTGAATAAAATTTCCGAGTAGTCTGTGTCTTCCGTGGTTAATTTTTGGCAATATCTTTTCGATATAAGACCGCTTTTAATGAGATGTTATTGGTTTTGTACTTTTATTGAACAGTAAAAGGTAGTAATATAGTGACAATTTTGATATTAAGGAGGCGATATGGCAGTAATTAGTTCCAAAGAATTTAACCAACGTGCCAGTGCGGTATTAAAAATTGCTGAAACCGAGCCGGTGTATATTACTAAATGGGGCAAGGTGGTTAGTGTGTTGGCAAGTTATGCTCATTATCAAGCTCAAACGAAATCACAAAGTTTAGCGGAGGCTTTTAGCAGTACGGCATCAACAGCAACATTAAGTGAGGAAGCGGAACAGCAATTTGAGCAAACTTTGCAACAAGTACGCCAACAAATCAAAATAAGAGTACCGGATTTATCGGAGTGGGAATAATGTATTTATTAGATACCAATATTGTTTCCGAACTACGTAAGATGGAAAGCGGAAAAGTCGATGCTAATGTGGTGAAATGGTTTCAACAAGTCAATTTAACCGATGCTTATTTAAGTGTTATCACTCTCTTTGAAATTAAGTTAGGTATTTTGCAACTTAAACGCAAAGATATTCAACAAGCTAAACTTTTACAAAGTTGGTTTGAACAAAAACTCCTGCCTAATTTTGAAAATAGAATTTTACCGCTTGATACGAAAGTTATGATGACTTGTGCAGAGTTTCATATTCCGGATAAAAAGCCCTTAAATGATTCTTATATAGCCGCTACGGCTAAAGCACATAGATTTAAAATTGTGACGAGAAATGTGAAAGATTTTAAAGGATGTGGGGTAGAGGTACTGAATCCATTTATTGAGTATTAAATAAAACCACGGAAAACACAGATTACACAGAATAAAATTTCCGAGTAATCGGTGTTTTTCGTGGTTACTTTTTTGCTAAATACTTCAACAAACTGTTTATCTCCCATAAAGGGAGGGTATTAAATATAGATTAAATGAAACGACGGAACAAACTGATTACACTGAATAAAATTTCCGAGTAATCGGTGTTTTTCGTGGTTACTTTTTTGCTAAATACTTCAACAAACTGTTTATCTCCCATAAAGGGAGGGTATTAAATATAGATTAAATGAAACGACGGAACAAACTGATTACACTGAATAAAATTTCCGAGTAATCGGTGTTTTTCGTGGTTACTTTTTTGCTAAATACTTCAACAAACTGTTTATCTCCCATAAAGGGAGGGTATTAAATATAGATTAAATGAAACGACGGAACACACTGATTACACCGAATAAATTTCCGAGTAGTCCGTGTGTTCCGTGGTTAATTTTTGCAAAATTTTACGGAAATATAACCGCTTGTTTTGCCTAGTGTAACTTCATTGACGGTCTGAGGAAGCGGTTAATTTGACCGACTAATAAAATCAGACCGGTTTTTACCCAGCCGTGTAAAGCGACTTGGTGCATACGGTATAACGAGAGGTAAGCAAGGCGTGCTATTTTACCTTCGATAAACATATCGCCGCTCATTAAGTTGCCCATCAAGTTACCGACCGTACCGAAGTGAGAGAACGAAAGTAGAGAGCCTTTATCATTGAATTTAAACGGTTTTTGTTCTTTACCTTCAAGTACCGCCACAATGTTTTTACCGCATTGTGTCGCCATTTGGTGTGCGGCTTGTGCACGTGGCGGAATCGCTTTGCCATCTTGGATAAGCGATGCACAGTCACCGATAACATATACCGAGTCATCTACCGTTGTTTGTAAGGTATCTTTGATTTCAATTTGGTTTAGACGGTTTGTTTCAAAGCCGAATTCTTTTACAAAATCAGGCGCTTTAACACCGGCGACCCAAACCATTAAGTTAGCTTCAATTTTGTCCCCGTCTTTGGTGATTAAGCCATCTTCTACTGCTTCGGTAATCATGGTATTTAAGCGAACGTCCACACCAGCTTTACGCAATTCAGCGAGGGCTGAAGCCGATACTTTTTCGGTTAATGCAGGAATTAAGCGAGAGCCAGCTTCAACTAAGGTGACTTTTAGACTCGCTCGATTCAATTTACCAAAGCCGTATGAGTTTAAGTGTTTTACCGCATTATAAAGTTCTGCAGAAAGCTCAATACCGGTTGCACCACCACCGACGATCGCAATTTTTACATCTTGATCTTCACTGTGAGAGAACTGTAGGAATAATTCCATCATACGTTTTTGGAATTGCTTCGCCTGTTCCGAACCGTCTAAGAAAATACAGTTTTCCGCCACACCTTTTGTATTGAAATCATTCGATTTACTACCGATAGCAATTACTAATTTATCGTAAGTAATATGACGTTCTTCGACTAGCAGTTGATTTTGTTCGTTATAAATCGGTGCAAGTGTCACTTCTTTTTTATCACGATTTACTGCAGTGAGCGTGCCTTGTTGAAATTCAAAAGCGTGATTTTTAGCATGCGCACGGTAACTCAGTGCATCAGTGCCTTCGTCTAAAGAACCGGTTGCTACTTCGTGTAGTAGTGGCTTCCAAAGATGAGTTGTATTGCGATCGATAAGAATAACTTTTGCTTTATTCTTACTGCCTAATTTATTGCCTAGGTAGGTAGCAAGCTCTAAACCGCCAGCACCTCCACCGACAACGACGATGGTTTCCATTGTCATAAAATGCTCCAAATGATAATAAATTAATAATATTTAAAATTGAGCTAATTTTAGGCACTTATGGAATAAAGTCCAGTCCCTTTTAACGTTATTTTAACGCTTGTTACAAATTGTCGTTAAATATAAGGACTTGTTTACACTGCTTACAGAGGTAACGGCGACCATCTCGTACGATGGCATTATGACGACGTAAAGAAAGTAGATGCGTTTGACAACCGCATTGATAGGAAAATTGTTTGCCGACCACATTTTGTGTATCAAAACAATGGTAGGTTTCCGCCGGTACACCGAAAACGTGTTCCATCATCATTTTCCACTCTTTACCGTGTGGTTGAACTCGCCCGAATTGTTGATAAACCAAAGCGTGAGCAAGTTCATGCGGAACAACCTGCTGAATAAAAGATTGCCCGTTTTCCACCAATAAAACAGGATTGAAGCGAATTTCGTTACGTTGCAGATAAGCAACGCCGGCTTTTACACCACGCACGGCATAGCTGACCGTCGGTGGTGTAAAAGTTTTATTGAAGTGAGTATTAGCTTGCTCCAAATTGCGTTTTAGCTGACGCTGAACCTGCATTTTGAGCTGACGCATGAGAGCGGGATTTGCAACTGATTCCGTCATTTATTTCGGGCAGTCCATTGGTTGCCATTGTTTATCGTAGCAAACGTAGAGTTCGGTTTTGCTTGCACCTAAATAAACGCCGCGTAGCTGTGGATTATGTTTACGCATCCATTGGAATAAATCATTGCGGCGTAAATTTTTTGCCGGTAGTTTCAGGCTGTGAAACAACTCTTTTTGTTTGGCAAAATAGCTTTCCGCACTATCGAAAGCACAGCTACCGTGTTTTTCCCATTCGCCTTGTAATAATGCGGACCCGGTGATTCTGGTAGATATTGCTCAATAATTTTTGTGGAAACTTCCGGTAAATCACCTTGGCAATAGCGAGGATGATCATCAACCGAACGTGCTTTAGCATTTTGTGGCCATAAACCGTGAATCACCCAGCCGAAGTTCTGACTGCCGGCGCACTGATAAGCTAAACGTTGCGGTACATCACCTTGGTTTTTATTGCGTTGTGATTCACAAAAAGCCGGTGACCAAGAAAGTGCTAACATATAGTAATCAACTGGTGCTTGCTTATTTTGCCCGATTTTATCTTCATCCATTTTGGAATCATAATTCATCGCAAGTGCCGCTTGAGTTGCTGAAGCAGATTGTGCCTGCGGTGCTTTTGCAATCGGTGTATCGGTTTCCGTTGCGTAGTCGTTTTGTTGCCGCTGTGGCTGTGGTTGTTTAACTGGTTCTGACTTATTACTTTGATTGCCGAAAAAATAAGAGATTGTCGCAATAATCAGTAATACGGCTAATTTTATAAGATGTTTTTGGTTCATATTGGAGAGATTTGAATCATAAGAAAGGGCGTTACTATAAACAAAAAAGAGAAGTGAGGAAAGAAAAAATAAGCGGTTAGATTTGCGAAAAAATTTGCAAATTTAACCGCTTGTAACAAGCTATTTTATTGTGCCACAGCTAAGGCAATATAAATAGGTGTGTTTAGGATCATTGAATTTTTGTAGCAATTCTAATGATTGTTGAGCTTGAGAGGCAATCGGTAAGCCTAATAATGAACCGAATTGTAATTTCAAGTTCGAGCCATTTAAGAATGAACCTAGCAAGCTATCATCGCTGTCAATAAACCATTGTGCTCTAAAGTGCTCGATTGCGGCTTCGCCTTTCTCTTTACGTTGTTGATTGACTAATTCGGTGATAACCTCATAAGCGGTGTCAAAATCGCCTAATTGATCAACTAAACCGTGTTTTAACGCATCTTCACCCGACCAAACTTGCCCTTGTGCAATTTTATCCACATCTGGTTTAGGCATTTTACGTCCACGGCTGACCAGTTCTAGGAATCGGTCATAGCCGTTTTCAATGCTGATTTGAATCACCTCCGCTTGTTCTTTCGGCAACGTTTTTAACGGGCTAGAAGAAGCAAATGGTGAAAGTGAAATACCGTCTTCGGTGACACCTAAATTTTTAGCGGTTTTTTCAAAGCTGGTGGCTAAGCCGAAAATTCCGATTGAACCGGTAATGGTAGTCGGGCTGGCGATAATTTTATCGCTGGTCGCCGAAATCCAATAACCGCCTGAAGCCGCCATACCGCCCATTGATGTCACAACCGGTTTACCGGCAAGTTGAATCGCTTCTAATTCTTGGCGAATAATTTCCGAAGCCATTGCGCCGCCGCCGGGGCTATTGACACGTAAAATCACACCATCAACACTTTTATCTTCACGAGCCTTACGTAGCAGTTTAACAATCGTATCGCTACCTGCTGAACTTTGATCACTTTCACCGGAAATGATTTGCCCTTCGACATTGATAATTGCAATTTTATGTGTGGCGGAAACATCAAAGCGATCATTAAGTTCCTGAGCATAATCGAAGTAATCGATTTGGTTATAGTTACCCTCTTTATCTTTACCGAATAGTTTGACTAATTCCTGTTGAATTTCAGCATTAGTTGCAATTTCGGTCACGAGTTTTTGGCTTAACGCATATTGGGCATCATCGCCTTTTAGTTGACGATATTTAGCGATATAGGTTTGACTGTCCGGTAATACCTGTTCAATCGGAATATTTCGATTGTGAGCAATGTCTTTGCGGATATTATTCCATACCGAATTTAGCCACAGTTGTGCATTTTGTTTTGCTTCCTCTGACATATCATCACGGATAAAGGGTTCTACTGCTGATTTGTATGTACCAACACGGAAAATATGTGGCACGGCTTCGATTTTATCGAGTAAGGTTTTGAAATAGATATTGCTATAACTGAGCGAGTGAATATCGATAAAACCGGCTTTATTCAGATAGATTTTATCGGCAAAACTAGCTAAATAATATTGTGATTGGCTATATTGTTCGCCAATCGCAATCACCGGTTTTCCGGATTGTTTAAAGGTTTTAATTTGAGAACCGATAAATTTTAGTGAAGCACTATCGCCACCTTGGAAATAGCCTAAATCTAGCACTAATCCGGTAATTCGTTCATCTTTCATTGCCTTATTAATGGCACGGGCAACATCAAAAGTAGAAATTTTAATTGGCTCGCCATTACCTAACTCAGATTGAACCAAACGATGTAAATCACTGTATTCATCGTGGTTATCGGCTAAATATCCGTCTAAATTAAGGGTTAACGCCCCTTTTTCGATAAATTGTACGGTTTTTTGAGTTTTAGATTCTTGCTGGATTAAAGCGGTAATCGCAAAGCATACCAGTACAAAAATGATAAAAAATAGGCTTAATACCAATTCTCGAATACAACGAAAAATCTGATAAAGCCCTTTGAAAATTTTTAACATATTAGTCCTAATTAAAGTAAAAATTTTATGGCGTAAAACTACCATAAAATGGGCTTAGACTTAATAAAATATGTTATTCTTAACACAATTTTTTAGATAAATTGCAATAAATTATGGATATTTTAGATTTCTTACAACGTCGTCGTTCAAATAAAAAATTTGGTGAAATAGCCCCGAATGCAGAACAATTGGAAAATATTATCAAAGCGGCATTACGTGCACCGGATCACGGCAAAATG
This sequence comes from Actinobacillus arthritidis, assembly GCF_029774155.1. Classification (NCBI taxonomy): domain Bacteria; kingdom Pseudomonadati; phylum Pseudomonadota; class Gammaproteobacteria; order Pasteurellales; family Pasteurellaceae; genus Actinobacillus; species Actinobacillus arthritidis. The sequence continues at coordinate 88,388 of NZ_CP103833.1, forward strand.
AAGCCTTATCATTTTGTGGTGATCGAAAAAAGCGGAATGTCAAAATTGCATCAATGTTTAGTTGCTGCCACGCTGAGTTTAATATGGACGAAAAAAATACGGCAAAAGCAGATAAACTGGCTAATCAAGCACCAATGATAATTGGTGTGGTGGCAAAAATTGATCACGAATCGCCTAAAGTACCGGCGTGGGAGCAAATCGTGACAGCCGGTTGTGCGACTTATGCGATGCAATTAGCCGCAAATGCACAAGGTTTTGAAACGGTTTGGATCAGCAAAAAATGGGTGGAGGGATCGCTATTACGTGAAACCTTCGGTTGCTGTGCCGGTGATAAAGTGATCGGTCTATTGTTAGTCGGATCTCCGAAAGAAGATGACGGTATTTCGCTAGCTAAAGAAGCGGAAGCGACAGAAGGTTTTGTGAGCGTGATTCGTTAATAGTGGCGAAACATATCGAGGAAAGTATGAAAACGATTCTAATCACCGGTTGTTCTTCCGGTATCGGTTATGCCACCGCTAAATTGTTGAAAAAAAACGGCTGGCGAGTGATCGCCAGTTGCAGAAAACAGGTGGATATTGACCGCTTGCGAGCGGAAGGCTTTGAATGTATTCAGCTTGATGTGCAAGATTCGGCACAAATAGCGGAAGCGTTTGAATATATAAAAGCGAACGGTGGCTTAGATGCAGTATTCTGCAATGCAGGGCAAGGGCAACCGGGCTGTGTGGAAGATTTACCGCGTGAAGCATTACGTGAGTTATTTGAAATCAATGTATTTGGCGTGTGGGAAGTGATGAATCATGCACTTAAAATTTTCCGAGCGCAGAATCACGGACGTATTTTATTGACCAGTAGTATTTTAGGCTTTGCCGCAATGCACTTTCGAGGGGCTTATAATGCCTCTAAATTTGCAGTAGAAGGCATGGCGGATACGTTACGTCACGAATTACACGGCTCGAATATTTATGTTAGTTTGATTGAGCCGGGCCCGATTTTAAGCGATTTTCGTTCAAATTCTTTGGATAAACTCACCAAATATATTGATGTGGAAAATACCGCTAAAACCGCATTTAACCAAAAACAATATCAGCGTTTGGCAACTAAAAAGAATGATAATCCGTTTGCTAAACCGGCATCAGCCGTGGCGGAAGCCTGTCTAAAAGCCTTAAGTGATAGTAAACCGAAAGCTCGCTATCAAGTCACATTTCCAACTAAATTGTTTTGGTGGCTAAGACGTATTTTACCGACTACATGGTTTGATTTTGTGTGCCGTAAGTCCGGTGGCTAGTAACATAATAAAACCATGGAATACACGGATTACACTGAAAAGCCTAGTACGGCAGAGTCGTACTAGGTTAAGCATAATTCAGCCCTGCTAGGGCTGGAAGTTAGAGCAAATATAGATCCACATATGGCTTTGTGCATGGGGGAACTAGCTACTTCAACAATCTCTGACTATTCAGTACTACGGTGATAGAAGACATTGTCATCGCAACGGCGGCGATCATTGGGTTGAGTAGCCAGCCGGTAAACGGGTAAAGCACGCCAGCGACAAGCGGAATAGCAATCACGTTATACATAAAGGCACCGAGCAAACTTTGCTTCATATTACGTAATACCTGTTTGGCAAACGGCAGAATTTGTAGAACTGGTGCTAAGCCGTGTTGCATTAGCGAAAGATCGGCGGTTTCGACCGCAATATCCGAACCGTTGTGCATTGCGATCCCCACATTAGCCTGAGCAAGAGCCGGTGCATCGTTAATCCCGTCCCCAATCATTGCTACTTTCTTGCTTTGAGCTTGTAATTCACGAATTTTATCCGCTTTTTGTTCCGGTAAAACTTCTGCGATCACGCCGTCTAAACCGAGTTGTTGTGCAAAATATTCAGCAGTTGATTGGCGGTCACCGGTCAGCATTAAGCATTGATAACCTTCCGCTTTAAATTTTTCGATCATCGCTTTGGATTCATTACGTAATTGATCTTCCACCGATAAAATACCGGCTAATTGATCATTTACCGCTACAAAAATTTTGGTAGCTCGAGAAGCGGTTAAATTTCCGGAAAAATTAACAAATTTCGCATTACCGACCTTGATTTGATCTTCGCCTAAGTTGGCAATAATCCCTGCACCTTTGACCACTTGCACATTAGTCACTTCACAGGCGGTCTGATTTTCAGCAAATTTTACAACCGCTTTAGCAATTGGGTGAGAGGCGTGGACTTCTAAACTTTTTGCAAGCTGTAGTACACGATTCGGCTCAAAACCATTAAAGGTTTGGATATCCGAAACCGTCATTTCACCGGTAGTGAGTGTGCCGGTTTTATCGAACACCAGTGTGTCGATTTCGGAGCCAGCTTGTAGAGCTTCGATATTACGTACTAACACACCAAATTCGGCGGCACGAGCCACACCGGCAATGGTAGAAAGTGGAATTGCTAAGCCGAGCGCACAAGGGCAAGCGATAATTAACACGGTGGTAAAAATAGAGAGTGCAAACGAAAAGTCTTTGCCTAAAAATAACCAAATTAAACCGCTTATCAACGCAATCGAAACTACAACCGGTACAAAAACACTGGCAACTTTATCGACAAACTGTGCGAGCGGCGGTTTACTTGATTGCGCGTGGCGTACAGCATTGATCACTCGGGCAAGAGCGGTTTGGCTACCGACTTGTTCGGCAATATAGATGCCTGCACCGTCTTGAATCAGCGTTCCGGCACGCACTTTATCGCCGACCTTTTTCTCAATCGGTAACGCTTCGCCGGTCAGCATTGATTCATCCACCCAAATTGAACCGCTTTCTAATCTGCCGTCCACCGCAAGGCGGTCGCCGGTGAGTGCTTGCACACGCATTTCCGGTTTGATGCCTTTTACCGGAATCGTTTGAGTTGCATTATGTTGATCAAAAATGACCGCTTGTTGCGGAGCGAGATCGAGTAATTTTTCTAAAGCGAGTGAGGAACGCTGTTTCGCTTTTAATTCAAGAAATTTGCCAAGATTTATAAAGCCGATAATCATCACGCTGGCTTCATAGTAAACGTGTGCTTGCGGTTGGGGGAAAAGTGTTAGCCAAAATGAGTAGAGCCAAGCGACACCGGTACTGAGAGCGACTAAAGTGTCCATGGTGGATGCTTTATTTTTTAAGCTGATCCACGCACCGACAAAGAAATCTTTACCGGCAAAATACATGGTAAATAAACTGACGGTCATGGTGATAAACCAATAAATTAAATTGGTTGAATTTGGGAGCATACCGATAACCAACCCCAATGCCACCAAACCGAAACCGACAATTAAGGCGACTACAAATTGCCATTTTTTATGGCTTAAGATGCGCTTGCGTTTGCACTTGTTGTTTGGCTCGACGTTCTTGTTCACTTTCTAAAATTTCCGCACCGAAACCGATTTTTTCGACCGCTTGTACCATCGCTTGCGGATCCGCTTCGCCCTGTACAAATGCAGTTTGATCGGCAAGATTGACCGAAGCAAAAGTGACACCTTCCACTTTCATCAAGATTTTTTCAACCCGACGTACGCAAGCGGCACAGTGCATTCCGTCAATTAAAAGTTGTTGTTCTTTAGCCATATCTTTTCTTTCCGGTAAGTTTAACCACGGAATGGTAGTTTTATATTTTTTGTTCCCCTCTTTACTAAAGAGGGGATTTTCTTTGAATATCAATAATTATAAGGATTAAATAACTTCCGCTTCAAAACCAATATCATCAACAGCGGCAATAAGAACTTCTGCGTTAGCAGAACCTTCTACAATCGCTTGTTGTGGTTCTAAAGTTACGGTCGCTTTGGTTACACCTTCTACGGCATTAAGCGCTTTTTCCACGCTTTTTACGCAGTTTCCGCAATGTAAGCCGTCAAGTTTGAGTGTAATTGACATTTTGTTTCTCCTAATGATTAGTTGTATGAATTGAAAATCGTAGTTGTGCCGTCTTTTTTGAGTAACAGCACATTATATTTATCTTTATGACCCATATGTTTCGGCTGATCCATACCCGGCGAACCAAGCGGCATTTCCGGTACGATTAAACCTACCGCATCAGCCGGTTTTTCTTTGAGTAAACGTTCAATATCCTGTGCCGGCACGTGGCCTTCAATCAGATAACCGTCCACCATTGCACTATGACAGGCTTGTAATTTCGGCTGTAATTGCAATTTGCTATGTACATGGTGATTACCAGTATCATTTGCGGTGACGTTAAAACCGTGCTGTTTTAAATGATCAATCCAAAAGTTACAGCAACCGCAAGTCGGACTCTTCCATACTTCAATATTATTGACTGCATAAGCAAAAGAAGAAGTTGCAAACATTGCACAAAGTGAAACGGTTTTTAACAGATGAAATTTCATAGTTACCTCATAAAAAAGAATGACGAATACTGAATTTCTTTATATGCTAATCCTTAACCCTAGGTTAAAGTCAAGAGGTAACAGAATGAATATCAGTCAAGCGACCAAGCATACCGAATTATCGGCAAAACAAATTCGTGATTATGAAAAAGCGGGTTTATTGCCGCAAGCCACTCGTTCAAGTAGCGGCTATCGAGTTTATTCGGCGGATTTGGAACGTTTACACTTTATCAGTAATGCACGTAAGGTTGGATTTTCTTTAGTGCAGATCAGCGAATTATTAAAACTAAATGATGATCCGCATCGTACCAGCCGCGAAGTAAAGAAACTTACCGAGCAACATATTGAAGAACTTCAGCAGAAAATTGCTGATTTACAACAAATGCTGACATTATTAAAAAGTTGGAGTAAGTCTTGCTGTGGCAATGATAGCCCGGAATGCTCGATATTAAGCGGTCTAAAACGCTAAATTTTTTGCAAATTGCTAGTTTTATTTATTTTTAAATTGTCATCAAACCGTCATATTGTTTTTTTAGAATGCACATAGACCAAATAATCTGTTCTAAACAGCTATTCAAACATCTACGAGGAGAGCAATATGTTATTGGTAAAAGCGGCGAAAAAATGTGTAGTGATTGGGCTTTCATTAGGCGTAATGGCATCAAGTTATGCGGAAACGATTACCGGTGCTGGCGCTTCATTCCCCTATCCTATTTATGCGAAATGGGCTTCACTTTATGAAAAAGAAACGGGCAATAAAGTAAATTATCAATCTATCGGTTCCGGTGGCGGTCAGCAACAAATCATTGCAAAAACGATTGACTTCGGTGCATCGGACGACCCGATGAAAGCGGAATTATTGGAGCAACATAAATTATTACAATTCCCGGCGATTATCGGCGGTACGGTTCCGGTAGTGAACTTACCGGAATTTAAAGCCGGCGAGTTAAAATTATCCGGTACGGTATTAGCAGATATTTTCCTTGGTAAAATTACCAAATGGAATGACCCAGCGATTAAAGCGTTAAATGAATCGTTAAATTTACCGGAGAAAAACATTATTGTGGTACGCCGTTCGGATGGTTCGGGTACAACATTCGGTTGGACCAACTATTTATCGAAAGTATCACCGGAATGGAAAGCAAAAGTTGGCGAAGGTAAATCGGTTAAATGGCCGACTGGTCACGGCGGTAAAGGCAATGAAGGCGTTGCCGCTTATGTGAAACAATTGAAGTATTCTATCGGTTATGTCGAATATGCTTATGCAAAACAAAATAATTTAGCTTGGGCTTCATTGCAAAATTTGGCAGGGAAATTCGTACAACCGTCCCGTGACAGCTTTATGGCGGTACTGCAAATGCACAGTGGGATAAAGCGAAAGGTATGGGCATTATGCTGACTAATGAAAGTGGCGAAAATTCGTGGCCAGTTACCGCGGCAAGTTTTATCTTGATTCATCAGCAAGCGGATAACCCGACCGCAACCAAAGCAGTATTTGATTTCTTTGATTGGGCATTTGAAAAAGGTAAAAATGCGGCATCAGAGTTAGACTACGTACCGTTACCGGATGAAGTGGTTGCGAAAATCAAACAAAAATGGCAAAACGAAGTAAAAGATAAAGACGGTAAAGCGGTTCGCTAATCGTTAAATAATCTAATAGGCGGTTGAATTTGAAGTGTTTTTTGCAAACATTGGATTCGACCGCTTTATTTTTTATTTAGGTTATCTATGACAAGGTTGTCATAAAACTGTCATATTCTTTTTTTAAAATAAGCACCAAGATAAAGACATTGGAGTTTATTTTATGCCAAATCTTAATAAACCGACCTGCTTAAATCATCCTTTAATTGAAGGTTTATTTAGGCATACAACGCAATTTTTTGCGTGGCTTGTATTTGCGATGTTGGTCGCGATTTTAATCTCATTGATTATTGGCAGTTGGGAATCGTTAACCCGTTTCGGATTCAGCTTTTTATGGACCAATGATTGGGATCCGAACAATGATAGTTATGGTGCAATTGTTCCGGTTATCGGCACTTTAATTTCTGCATTTATCGCTTTACTTATCGCCGTGCCGATTTCTTTCGGGATTGCTGTATTTTTAACCGAGCTTGCACCGGAATGGCTAAAGCGTCCGATTAGCGTTGCGGTTGAAATGCTAGTCGCTATTCCTTCCATTATCTACGGTATGTGGGGCTTATTTGTCTTCGTACCACTTTTCCAAGAACATATCCAACCGATTTTAATTGAAGTGCTAGGCGATTTGCCATTGGTTGGTGTACTGTTTTCCGGCGCACCGTTCGGCATCGGCTTATTTACCGCTGGGCTTGTGTTGGCAATTATGATTATTCCTTATATCGCTTCAATGATGCGAGAAGTATTTGGTGTAGTACCACCAATGTTAAAAGAAAGTGCATACGGTTTGGGGTCGACTACTTGGGAAGTGGTTTGGAAAATTATTTTGCCTTACACCAAAGCTGGTGTGGTCGGCAGTATGATGTTAGGGCTAGGGCGTGCATTGGGTGAAACCATGGCGGTTACGTTTGTGATTGGTAACGCATTTAACCTACCTGACTCATTATTCTCTCCATCTGCTTCGATTGCCTCTGCGATTGCGAATGAATTTAATGAAGCGACCGGCTTACAAAAATCGGCATTAATGGAATTAGGCTTAATCTTATTCTTAATTACTACGGTGGTACTCAGTATTTCTCGTTTAATGATTTTAAGAATGAGCAAAAAAGAGGGAAATAAATAATGCATCGTAATAAAAATGGGCGTTTTTACCGCCGTAAATGTGTCAACAAAGTAATGCTCACCGTCTCTTTCTTTGCGGTTGGATTCGGGCTGTTTTGGCTAGGCTGGATTTTATTTACTTTAATTCAAAAAGGAATTCCGGAACTTTCATTGACCCTGTTTACCTTACCGACTCCGGCACCAAATGAAGTAGGCGGTTTAAGTAATGCGATTATCGGCTCATTAATGATGTTGTTGTTCGGCACACTAATCGGCACGCCAATTGGCATTTTAGCTGGGACTTACTTAGCCGAATACGGACGTTACAGTAAATTGGCGAAAGTCACACGCTTTTTGAATGACATTTTACTTTCAGCACCATCAATTATTATCGGGTTGTTTATCTATGCGATTTATGTATCGCACGTGAAACACTATTCAGGCTGGGCGGGTTCTTTTGCTTTAGCATTGTTAGTGATTCCAGTGGTGGTACGTACCACCGACAGTATGTTAAATCTGATTCCAAATAACTTGCGTGAAGCGGCGGTGGCATTAGGTTGTCCGCAATGGCGAATGATTACCATGGTTTGTTATAAAGCGACGTTCGGGGATTATTACCGGTGTGTTACTTGCCGTTGCCCGTATTTCGGGAGAAACCGCACCGCTTCTATTTACCGCACTTTCAAATCAATTTAGCTCGTGGGATATGAATGGACCAATGGCAAACTTACCGGTGGTGATTTATCAATATGCGGCGAGTCCGTTCCAAGATTGGAATAACCTTGCTTGGGCAGGTGCGACATTAATTACTGGGTTTGTGCTATGCCTTAATATTTTGACCCGTATCTTTTTTAATCAAAAACAACGATAAGGAAATGCAATGAGTAACGAATTAATTTCACTACCAGATACCAAAATTGCGATTAATCATTTAGATTTTTTCTATGGCGATTTCCACGCTTTAAAAAACATTAATTTACGCATTGCGAAAAATAAAGTGACGGCTTTTATCGGCCCTTCCGGCTGTGGTAAATCGACTTTATTACGAACTTTAAACCGAATGTTCGAACAATATCCGAATCAAAAAGCACAAGGGGAAATCTTGTTTGAAGGTGAAAATTTGCTAACCACTGAAACCGATATTGCCTTAATTCGAGCTAGAATCGGTATGGTGTTCCAAAAACCGACACCGTTCCCAATGTCGATTTATGACAATGTGGCATTTGGTATCCGTTTATTTGAAAAATTACCGAAATCGGAATTAAATGATCGTGTAGAATGGGCATTAACTAAAGCGGCGTTATGGAACGAAGTAAAAAACAAATTACATCAAAGTGGCGACAGTTTATCCGGCGGTCAGCAACAACGTTTGTGCATTGCCCGTGGTATTGCGGTCAAACCGGAAGTTTTGTTGTTAGATGAACCTTGCTCGGCACTTGATCCGATCTCCACCATGAAAATTGAAGAATTGATTTGTGAATTAAAACACGATTACACGGTGGCGATTGTGACCCACAATATGCAACAGGCGGCACGCTGTTCGGATTATACCGCTTATATGTATTTAGGTGAGTTAGTCGAGTTTGGCGAAACCAAGCACATCTTTGATAAACCGAAATTCCAGCGTACCGAAGATTATATCCGAGGTCGAATGGGTTAAATTTAGCTTGAATTGAGCTAGGCAAGCGGTTAATTTCTGCTGAAATTTTGCAAATTTTTTGTCAAATTTGACCGCTTATTCATAGCAAAAGGTTAGGAGCAGAAGATGAATGAGAAAATTCTGATTGTCGAAGATGAAAGAGCGATTCGAGAGATGATCGCCTTGTTTTTACTACAACAAAATTATCAGGTAATTGAAGCGGAAGACTATCAGAGTGCAGTAAAAAAATTAGATGAAAAACCAAAACTGATTTTGCTGGATTGGATGTTGCCGGGGCGTTCCGGTATCCAGTTTATTCAATATCTCAAAAAGTCGGACGACACTGCTCAAATTCCTATCTTAATGCTCACCGCACGTAGCTCGGAAGATGATTGCATTACTTGCCTTAATACTGGTGCGGACGATTATGTCACCAAACCGTTTTCTCCTAAAGTGTTGATCGCTCGCATCGAAGCCTTACTTAGACGTACTTATCAAAATAATGATGTGATTAATCTTGATGATCTGATTTTAGACCAAAATGCTAAACGGGTTACCTTCCAGAAAAAAGAGATTAGTTTAAGCAGTACCGAATATAAATTATTACACTTCTTTATGACCCACCCGGAAAAAGTTTATAGTCGAGAACAATTATTGGATTTTGTGTGGGGCAATGATATTTATGTGGAAGACAGAACGGTCGATTCTTATATTCGCCGTTTAAGAAAAAGTTTAGAGCCTTATGGCTTTGAACGTTATGTGCAAACGGTGCGAGGCTCTGGCTATCGTTTTTCCAATCACTTTCAGGATCATCAATGAGAATCCATTTTTTCTGTAAAAATTTTATAGTCGAAACCCTATTAGCATTAGGCATCGCCTATTTTTGTAGCTTATTTGCTTGGGATTTTGTGACTTGGGCAATAACGTTATTGGTTATGTTATTGGGCTGGCATAATTATAATGAACACCGCTTATTAAATTTAATTGATCCGAACCGTAAACGAAGCCGTAAGGTGCTAACCACGTGGGAACACGTGTCACAAACGGTCGCTTTTTATCAAAGACGTAACAGACGGGAAAAAGTGAAAACCTTACGTCTGCTTTCTAAATTAAATAAAAATATTCAATATTTACCGGACGGTATCATCATTTGTAATCATCTTGGCGATATTATTTGGTGTAATAATGCTTCTCAGGAAATTTTGAGTTTTTACTGGAATAAGAAAGTCGAAAAAAGCGTGTTTAATGTGATTTTTTATGAGGAATTTAAGAAGTATTTTCATAAAAATAAGAAAAAAAGACCGCTTGTTCTGATGACGACCGATGAGCGTTATATCGAATTTCATATAAATGACTACGATAGCGAGAGCTATTTAATTATTGCTCGCGATGTAACACAAGTTATTCGTTTATTACATTCCAGACAGACGTTTTTGAATAATATGAATCACGAATTGCGTACGCCACTGACCGTATTGAGAGGTTATTTGGAATTACTGGAAGCCCAAGCTGAAACCGAATTACAGCAAAAAAGCATTCAGACAATGCAATCCCAAGCTAAACGTATGGGAAATTTGTTGGATCAGCTGAATTTATTGGCAAAAATTGAAACCTCTTCCAGTAAAGAACATTACGTGGTTGAAATGTCATCAATGATTTTAGCCTTGCAGAAAAATGCGGATTTTTTGAATCAAAGTAAGCAACAAATCATTTTCAATATTACTCCGAATATTACTGTGTTGGGCGATGAAAACCAGCTACAAAGTGCGGTTTCCAACTTAATTTATAATGCGGTCAAACACGCTGGTGATGGTGCGACGATTGAAGTAAATTGGCATTGGTGTAATGAAGGAGCGGAATTTAGTGTTACAGATAATGGTGTCGGCATCGAGGAAACACACTTACCGCATTTAACCGAGCGTTTTTATCGAGTGGACGAATCACGCAGTAATCAAACTGGTGGCGCTGACTTAGGTTTAGCGATTGTTAAATATGCGTTGGAGCAAGACGGCTCTCAATTACAGGTAAAAAGTGAATTTGGTAAAGGCAGTCGGTTTAGTTTTCTTATTAAAAAATCTCTGCTTGGTGAAACAAAAAATCACTAGAACAGCATTTTTTACTCAACAAATGAGGCATTTGCCAGTAAAATGCCTGTTTTTATGTCCATAAAGAGAGCCAGTCATGTCTGATAAACGCTACGGTGCTGATGAAATTACCGTTTTAAAAGATCTTGAACCCGTCCAACTTCGTCCCGGAATGTACACCGACACCACACGTCCGAACCATTTAGGGCAGGAAGTTATCGATAATAGTGTCGATGAAGCGTTATCCGGCTACGCCTCTCAAATTGATGTGATTCTCCATGCGGATAATTCGTTGGAAGTGATTGATAACGGCCGAGGAATGCCGGTTGATATTCACTCTACCGAAAAAATTTCCGGCGTGGAATTAATTCTCACAAAGCTACACGCAGGCGGTAAGTTTTCCAATAAAAACTATACGTTCTCAGGCGGTTTACACGGGGTGGGGATCTCAGTAGTAAACGCTCTCTCACAGCGTGTAGAAATCAAAATTAAACGTAACGGTGAAATTTATACGATTGCCTTTGAAAATGGGGTAAAAGTTGAAGAGTTGACTGTCATTGGCAGTTGCCCGAAAAAACAAACTGGTACTACCGTTCGTTTCTATCCAAATCCAAAATATTTTGATTCGCCGAGATTTTCGGTCAGCCGTTTACGCCACTTATTACGTGCCAAAGCGGTACTTTGCCCGAAATTAACCATCAACTTTGTTGACTATATCAATAACAATAGCGAAACGTGGTATTACGAAGACGGTTTATCCGACTATTTAAGCGAGGCATTAAAAGAGTTTGAATGTTTGCCAAATCCGCCGTTTATTGGCGATGTCTCCGCTGAAACCGAAGCGGTAAGTTGGGCGTTAACGTGGTTGCCGGAAGGGGGCGAGTTATTAGCTGAAAGTTATGTTAACTTAATTCCGACCGCACAAGGCGGTACGCACGTAAACGGTTTACGTAACGGCTTATTAAAAGCAATGGTGGAGTTTTGTGAAATACATAATTTATTGCCGAAGAGTGTCAAATTAACTGCGGATGACGTGTGGAATCGTTGTGCTTATGTGCTTTCGTTAAAAATTCAAGAACCGCAATTTGCAGGGCAAACTAAAGAACGCCTTTCCTCTCGTCAGGCTTCCAGTTATGTGGATAGTACGATTAAAGATGCGTTCAGTTTATGGCTCAATCAAAACGTACAAACCGGTAAATTGATTGCTGAAATGGCGATTTCCTCGGCACAAAGTCGTTTGCGTGCGGCGAAAAAAGTGGTGCGTAAAAAATTAGTGAGCGGTCCGGCGTTGCCGGGTAAATTAGCCGATTGTACTTCTCAAGATTTAAGTCGTACCGAACTGTTCTTAGTGGAAGGGGATTCTGCAGGCGGTTCTGCAAAACAAGCACGTGATAAAGATTATCAAGCGATTTTGCCGTTACGAGGCAAAATTCTGAATACCTGGGAAGTGTCTTCCGATCAAGTGCTGGCTTCTCAAGAAGTTCACGATATTGCGGTAGCACTTGGGATCGATCCGGACAATGATAATTTAGATGAATTGCGTTACGGTAAGGTATGTATTCTTGCCGATGCGGATTCGGACGGTTTACATATTGCGACTTTATTATGTGCATTATTCTTGCGTCATTTCCCGAATTTAGTCAAAAATGGTCACGTTTATGTGGCAATGCCACCGCTTTATCGGATTGATATCGGTAAAGACGAAGTACATTACGCCCTTGATGAAGCGGAAAAAGAAGCGATTTTAGCTCGCCTAGCTAAGAAAAAAGGTAAACCGAACGTACAGCGTTTTAAAGGTTTAGGCGAGATGAACCCAAGCCAATTACGTGAAACAACAATGGATCCGAGTACGCGTCGTTTAGTGCAACTGACATTGGATGAGTTGGATACAACCGAAGAAAACGAGCCGAATACCTTTGAAATTATGGATATGTTACTGGCGAAGAAACGTGCGGAAGACCGTAAGCAATGGCTACAAAATCGTGGCGATGAAGCGGAATTAAGCGTTTAATTCATTATAAAAGTAAGCGGTCGAATGTTTGTTGCAAATCATATATAAAATTTGACCGCTTGTTGATTTTTCCGATAGCACAAAAATACCTTTTACTGTATACTACGCTCCCGTCCTGATAGTTTTATTTTACTATCCATTCCGAATTTTCTTATCTATTTAACTGATTATCAAAGGCAGATCAAAATGGCAACGAATTATATTTTCGTGACGGGCGGTGTTGTTTCATCTTTAGGCAAAGGTATTGTCAGCGCATCTCTCGCATCAATTCTCGAAGCTCGTGGTTTAAATGTAACCATTATGAAGCTGGATCCTTATATCAACGTTGACCCGGGTACAATGAGCCCAACGCAACACGGTGAAGTTTTCGTCACGCAAGACGGCGCGGAAACTGACTTAGACTTAGGTCACTATGAGCGTTTTATCCGTTCTAAAATGAGCAAAGCGAATAACTTTACCAGCGGTAAAATTTACTCTGAAGTATTACGCAAAGAACGTCGCGGCGATTATTTAGGTGCGACAATCCAAGTGATTCCGCATATCACCAATGAAATTAAAGAACGTGTGATCGAAGGCGGTAAAGGTCGTGATGTGGTTATCGTGGAAGTCGGCGGTACAGTAGGCGATATCGAATCGTTACCGTTCTTAGAAGCGTTACGTCAGCTAGCGGTGGATGTCGGTCGTGAAAAAACGTTATTTATGCACTTAACTTTAGTGCCGTATATTCCGACTGCGGGTGAAGTGAAAACTAAACCGACTCAACACTCAGTGAAAGAATTACTTTCAATCGGTATTCAACCGGACGTGTTAATTTGTCGTTCGGATCGAGCGATTCCAAGCAACGAGCGTAAAAAAATCGCATTATTCTGTAATGTACCGGAACGTGCGGTTATTTCATTAAAAGACGTGGATTCGATTTACCGTATTCCTGAATTACTTAAATCACAAGGCTTAGATAGCTTCGTTTGCGATCGTTTTCGTTTAGATTGTCCGGAAGCGGATTTAAGCGAATGGGAACAAGTACTTTATCGCCAAGCTAACCCAACCGGTGAAGTGACCATCGGTATGGTGGGTAAATATGTTGAATTACCGGATGCGTATAAATCAGTAAACGAAGCGTTAAAACACGCCGGTTTAACCAATCGCTTAACGGTAAATATCAAGTATATTGATTCACAAGATATTGAAACTAAAGGTGTTGAATTACTCCATGGCTTAGATGCGATTTTAGTGCCGGGAGGTTTCGGTTACCGTGGTGTGGAAGGTAAAATCCGTACTGCACAATATGCACGTGAGAACAAAATTCCTTATTTAGGTATTTGTTTAGGTATGCAGATCGCATTAATCGAATATGCACGTAACGTAGCAGGTTTAACCCAAGCAAATTCATCTGAGTTTGATAAAGATTGCCCACAACCGGTAGTTGGCTTGATTACCGAATGGCAAGATGAGTCAGGTAATGTGGAAACACGCTCTGACGATTCGGATTTAGGCGGTACAATGCGTTTAGGTGCGCAACAATGCCACTTAATCGAAGGTACTAAAGCACGTGAAGTTTATGGTGCGGAAACCATTGTTGAGCGCCATCGTCACCGTTATGAAGTTAACAATACTTTATTACCACAAATCGAAGCGGCAGGCTTAAAAGTGAGTGGCTTATCGGCAGACCGTAAATTAGTGGAAATTATTGAAGTGCCGAATCACCCATGGTTTGTGGCGGCACAATTCCATCCGGAATTTACTTCAACACCACGTGATGGTCATCCGTTATTTGCCGGTTTCGTAAAAGCGGCGAAAGACTATCAAGATAGTCACAAAGCGTAAGCTGTAAGGCTTTTCTTTATCAAGCGGTCAATTTCTTGCAAAATTTTGCGAAAAATTGACCGCTTGTTATTTATAAAAAGGAGTAAAAAATGGCTGATCCACATATTCAATCACCTATGGATTTTTGGGATTATCTAACTGTTATTATTTATCGTCTAGGCTTTGTGGTAGCAAGTATGATGGTGTTACTGTTACCCTATCAAACTGAACTGGCTTCATCCGGTTTATTTATTGCCGGAGCGATGCTAGCCTCTTCACTTCATCTTTATTTAAAGCAATTTCGTTTTATTTTTCAATTTGTTGCATGGATAGGCTTACTTTGCCAAATCTTTGGTTTTCCAATGCTTGCATTGGGAGCGATGCTATTAGTGATTGGTGGTTTGAGTTATAAAGAATATTTTTGTTTTAGGGTATTCGGCTTAAATTTTCAACCGCTTCTCGTAGCGGTACTTTGGTTGGCATTATTGTTGGAGCAGGTATTATTATACCAAGTGGTTAGTACGATAAGCGGAGTATTATTAGTGGTACTTAGTATTCAAAAATGGCGAATGCCGTTACATTTTGATATTGGCGATAAGACTAAGTTTCAGATTTAAGTAATAAAAAAACGGCATTTAAGCCGTTTTTTATATGTAATATTAACGCAAAAATGCCGGAATCTTGCTTTCGTAAGTCGCGATTGCATCTTCGTGTTGTAGGGTTAAGCCGATATTATCTAACCCATTTAATAAACAGTGACGGCGGAATTCGTCTAATTCAAAATGGTAAACTTTGTCACCTACCGTTACCGTCATTGCTTCTAAATCAATATGGATTTGTTTGCCTTCATTCGCCCATACCCATTGGAAGATTTCTTCCACTTCCTCTTCGCTTAAGCGAATTGGGAGCATATGATTGTTTAAGCTATTGTTATAGAAAATATCTGCAAAGCTTGGTGCAATCATCACTTTGAAACCATAATCGGCTAACGCCCAAGGTGCGTGTTCACGAGAAGAACCACAGCCTAAATTTTTACGAGCCAGTAAAATAGTTGCCCCTTGATATTGTGGGAAATTTAACACAAAATCCGGATTTAATTGGGTTTCTTCCGCATCTAAATAACGCCATTCGTGGAATAAATGCTTACCGAAGCCGACACGAGTAATCGCTTGTAAGAACTGTTTTGGAATGATTGCGTCAGTATCCACATTCGCCGCATCAAGCGGAACGACCAAACCTGAGTGTTGTTTTAATCCTGCCATTTTTTTATCCTTAATTTAATTCCACGTGACGAATATCGACAAATTTACCAAACATTGTCTGCTGCATTGCCATTGCTGGGCTAACTAAGTGGGTACGACCGTTACGACCTTGGCGACCTTCAAAGTTACGGTTAGAGGTTGAAGCACAACGTTCCCATTCGCCTAAACGGTCATCGTTCATACCTAAACACATTGAGCGACCCGGATTACGCCATTCTGCACCGGCTTCGATAAAGATCTTATCTAGGCCTTCTTTTTCCGCCTGTTCTTTCACTAAACCTGAACCTGGAACAACTAATACACGTTTTACGTTATCTGCTTTTTTACGGCCTTTCATTACTGCTCGCTGCCGCACGTAAATCTTCGATACGAGAGTTAGTGCAAGAACCGATAAATACTTGATCCACTGGGATATCTTTCATATCGGTGTTGGCTTCTAAACCGATGTATGCCAATGCTTTTTCTGCCGAGGCTTTTGTGACCGGATCTGCCATTTCTTGTGGGTTTGGCACAATTTGGTCAATACCGATTACTTGACCCGGGTTGGTTCCCCAAGTCACTTGCGGTGCAATATCTTTCGCTTCCAATGTGACGACCGCATCAAAGACTGCATCATCGTCTGATTTTAAGGTTTGCCAATATTCAATGGCATCATCCCAATCTTTGCCTTTTGGTGCGTGCGGACGACCTTTCAAGTAAGCGAATGTGGTTTCATCCGGTGCAACTAGACCGGCTTTTGCACCAAATTCGATTGCCATATTACATACCGTCATACGACCTTCCATGGATAAATCACGGATCGCTTCACCGCAGAACTCCACCACATAACCAGTACCACCTGCCATAGTAGTTTTGCCGATAATCGCTAATACAATATCTTTGGCGGTAATACCCGAGTTTACTTTACCACGCACTTCCACTTTCATACTTTTCGCACGTGCTTGTTTTAAGGTTTGCGTTGCAAGTACGTGTTCCACTTCAGAAGTACCGATACCGAAAGCTAATGCACCAAATGCACCGTGTGTGGCAGTATGCGAGTCACCGCATACAATGGTCATACCAGGTAAGGTTAAGCCTTGCTCCGGTCCCATTACGTGGACAATACCCTGTTCTTTGGTTTGCATATCGAATAACGAAATACCGCTTGCTTCACAGTTTTTGGCTAATTCTAAAACTTGGATTTTCGCCTGACCTTCTAGTTTATTAACATCTCGTACTTGGGTTGAAATGCTGTGATCCATTGTACCGAAAGTTTTTCCAATTTGGCGTACTTGGCGACCAGCTACACGTAAACCGTCAAACGCTTGTGGGCTAGTAACTTCGTGGATTAAATGGCGGTTAATATAAAGAATCGGCGTTTCACCTGCGCCTTCATATACCACGTGTGCGTCAAATAGTTTTTCGTATAGTGTTTTTGCCATAATATTGTCCAACTCTAAAATGAATATTGTGAATGCAATTAATTTTGAATTAAGTGCGGTTACATTTGTTACTTTTTGTGTAAAGCAACCGCTGGTGTAAAGGAATATAACCGTTAACTATTTGAATGTAAAATGCTATTTTTATAAAAAATGGCGTGTTTTATGCTGTTTAAGAAGCTGGAAAATGCTTGTTTTTGCTATAAGGTAGAATATTATTCTAAAGTTTTAGGAATATATAGACGCTTATCTATGCTTTATTCCACTTTATAGCGTGATGCCCTAAATCATTTTTCTTTTGATTTAGTTACAATAAAAGGTAATTCCTATCATTAGAGGATCATAAAACCATGTTAAAACTTGATATTCCTACCGCACAAGCGATTGTAAAACGTACTATGCAGATTATTCCTAATTCCGTGAATGTTATGGATGAGAATGGAATAATTATCGCATCGGGCAATCCCTCTCGTTTAGGCGAGCGTCATACTGGAGCCATTATCGTACTACGTAATAAACAGGCGGTTGAAATTGATGAACATCTTGTAAAGCAGTGGAATTATGAGGCAAGAGAGGGATTTAATTTACCAATTTCTTATTTGGGAAATATTATCGGGGTTATCGGTATCTCCGGTAAACCTAATGAGGTGCGTCAGTATGGTGAGTTAGTCAAAATGGCAGCGGAACTCATTGTAGAGCAGTCAGTATTACTCGCTCAGGAACGTTGGCAACAGCGTTATAAAGAAGAATTTATTCGTCAACTTTTGCGAGGTAATTTAAGCGAAGCAGAAGTTAAGCAACAAGCGGTCTTTTTTCAATTAGATTTTTGTCACGCACCGATAACCTTGATGGTTAAGATAAACCAGCCGGATTCTGAAAAACTGCAACGCTTGCTTAACCATATAGAAGCAAATACAAGACATCTTGCACTTGCCGTAGTTGATTTAGATAAATTGGTTGTTTTGATGAGCGAAGATGAATTTAACCATCTCTATAAAGAACGGAATTTATTGTCATTATTACCGGATATTACGCGTAATACTGAATATAAAATTGTTGTTGGAGCAAAAGTAGACTACTTTCATCAAGTTCATTTTTCGTATCAAACTGCATTACATACCTTAGCCTATGCCGAAAAAATGCGATTAAAAAAACAAATACTGCTTTTTTCAGATTATAAATTACCGGCGCTCTTAGCTGATTTTGCTCAAACTTGGCAATGTAGCGAATTATTGTCGCCGTTTAATGCTCTCTTTGCACAAGATAACAAAGCGGTTTTATTTAAGAGTTTGCAACAATATTTTTTGTCAAATTGTGATCTTGCTCACGCTTCTGAGAAACTATTTATTCATCCAAATACATTACGTTATCGCTTAGAAAAGATTGAAGAAATTACTTCCTTATCTTTCAATAAGATAGAAGATAAATTTATGCTTTATTTAGGTGCATCATTGCTTAAATAATTTGTATGAAATAACAAAAATATAGAGTAAATAAGTTTATTTTTTGTTATTTTTACTAAAGACTTTTCGTGTTAAATATTGATAATACACATTATTCTTTTTTAATGAACGTATAGGTGTTTATTATGGTAACAGTAACAGCAATTGGAGCAGTCGTTGCCCTTTCTGTGGCAATTGTTCTTATCTTGAAAAAAGTGCCGCCGGCATATGGTATGTTAATCGGGGCATTGGTCGGCGGTTTAATCGGTGGGGCGGATCTGTCGCAAACCGTGAGCTTAATGATCGGCGGTGCACAAGGAATTACTACTGCGGTAATGCGTATCTTAGTCGCGGGTGTATTAGCCGGTGTGTTAATTGAATCCGGTGCGGCAAGTACCATTGCAGAAACCATCGTGAAAAAATTAGGCGAAACCCGTGCATTACTTGCTTTAGTGCTTTCCACTATGATTTTAACTGCTGTTGGGGTATTTGTGGATGTGGCAGTTATTACTGTTTCACCAATCGCATTAGCGTTAGCGAAACGTGGTAATTTATCCAAACCGGCAATCTTATTGGCAATGATTGGTGGTGGTAAAGCCGGTAATTTAATGTCACCGAATCCAAATGCGATTGCGGCTTCAGACGCTTTTCATTTACCACTCACGTCTGTAATGGTCGCAGGCATCATTCCGGCAATTTTCGGTATTATTCTGACTTATTTTTTAGCAAAACGCCTGATCAATAAAGGTTCAAAAGTGGCGGATAACGAAGTTTCTGCAAATAATCTGCAAAATTTACCCGCTTTCCTACCGGCAATTGCGGCACCGCTTTGTGCGATTATCTTATTAGCATTACGCCCTATTGCGGATATTAAAATTGATCCGCTTATCGCATTACCGCTTGGCGGTTTAGTCGGTGCGTTGGCAATGGGCAAATTAAAACAAGTGAATCAATTTGCCACTTCAGGCTTATTAAAAATGTCACCAGTTGCTGTGATGTTATTAGGTACGGGAGCATTAGCCGGTATTATTGCCAATTCGGGTTTAAAAGATGTGTTAATTGAAGCGCTTACCGCTTCAGGCTTACCGTCTTATTTACTTGCACCGATTTCAGGGGCGTTAATGTCACTGGCAACCGCTTCAACTACAGCCGGTACCGTAGTAGCGTCAAACGTATTTAGTGCAACCTTAATTGAATTAGGTGTAAGTGCATTGGCTGGTGCGGCAATGATTCACGCCGGTGCGACCGTATTTGACCATATGCCGCACGGTTCTTTCTTCCACGCCACCGGCGGAAGCGTCAATATGGATATGAAAGAACGCTTAAAATTAATTCCGTATGAAACAGCGGTCGGTTTAATTATGACTATCGTTTCAACCTTGGTATTTGGTGTGTTTAAATTATTCTAAGAGGTAAAATATGAAAATTGTTATTGCTCCCGATTCATTTAAAGAAAGTCTTACTGCACTTGAAGTAGCGCAATCGATCGAAGGCGGTTTCAGACGTATTTTCCCTGATGCACAATACATCAAAGTACCGATGGCGGACGGCGGTGAAGGTTCGGTTCAGTCATTAATTGATGCGACTAAAGGTGAGCTGTTAGAAGTTGAAGTGACTGCGCCGCTCGGTAATAAAGTGACAGGCTTTTTAGGCATTTCGGGCGACAAACAGACCGCTTTTATTGAAATGGCGGCTTCCGGTTTACATCTTGTGCCTTTTGAACAACGTAATCCGCTTAAAACTACCAGTTTCGGTACCGGTGAATTAATCAAAAAAGCGTTAGATTTGGGCGTGAAGAAAATTCTGTTGGGTATTGGCGGTAGTGCGACCAATGACGGCGGTGTCGGTATGTTGCAAGCGCTCGGCGCTTCTTTCAAAAATGCCGCAGGTGAGGAAATCGGTTTTGGGGGCGAACAGCTACAACAAATCAGTCAGATTTCGTTAGAAAATTTAGAGCCTCGTTTACAAAGTGTTGAGTTTGAAGTGGCGTGTGACGTAAATAACCCGTTATGCGGCATGAGCATGGTGCTTCGGCAGTGTTTGGCCCACAAAAAGGTGCAACGCCGGAGATGGTTCAAACCTTGGATAATGCTTTGGCGCATTTTGCGGATATCGCATTAGCTCAACAAGGGATTGCGATTGCTAATCATGCCGGCGCAGGTGCGGCAGGCGGTATGGGCGGCGGTTTATTATTACTGCCGAATGTGCGACTTAAAGCAGGTGTACAAATCATTATCGAAGCGACTCGTCTGGCGGAACATATTCAAGATGCGGATTTAGTGATTACCGGCGAGGGGCGTATGGACGCACAAAGTATTGCCGGCAAAACACCGGTGGGTGTGGCAAAAACGGCAAAACAATTTGATGTGCCTGTGATTGCGATTGTCGGTTGCTTACGAGAAGATTACAATGTGGTTTATCAGCACGGCATTGATGCGGTATTCCCGATTATTCGTCAATTAAATTCACTCGAAGAAACCTTAAAACAAGGACGAGAAAACTTGGAGTCTAGCGCAGAAAATGTCGCACGTTTAATTAAATTGAAAATGTAGAAATTGGCGGAGGGCTTATGCAACAGAAACAGTTTATTGTGACCGGACATGTACAAGGTGTCGGTTTTCGATTCTTCACGCTACAAGAGGCAGGAAAAATCGGCATTAAAGGTTATGTGAAAAATCGCCCTGAAGGCTCGGTGGAAGTGGTTGCAATGGGGAGTGAAGCGCAAATGGCGCTGTTCAGAAACTGGCTACAAAAAGGCCCTCCGACATCTGCTGTGCGTAATTTAATTGAACAAAGTTATCAAGGCTCGGAACAATTCGAACGCTTTGAAATTCGACGCTAGCCATGGCGGATTTGGAATCAGACAAGCGGTTAAATTTGCAAAAAATCTTGTAAATTTAACCGCTTGTTATTTATTGCTCTTTGATAAGTTGCAAAACTTTAATGAATAGTTTTCTAAATAAACGAGGAATCGCTTGGTTGCCTCTTTGTTTAATTTCAGTTGAAATCGCAATCGCTAAATCCGGTTTTGAGGTGTACTGAATCGCTCGTTTAATAATGGTTTTGGTCGGGTATTTATGATCTCTCGGTTGCCAACGGGCAAGACGTACAAATACTTCTTTTAATCCTTCATGATAGAAAAAATGCTCAATATCTTGGCGTGGAATGACGGTTAGATGTTTGCTTGGATGTTCATCTTCCTGCAACATACTCTTGGCAATATCGGCATATTTTTCACCCGCTTGATCGCCATCGGTCAACACATACCATTCAATGCCCATTGCCTTGGCGTATTTAATTAACGGGCGTAAGCCGCATTGGGCAAATTCCACAATCCGAATCCCTTCCATTTCCAAGTTAATATCCAGTAAATTCGCCAGTTCAGTTAGAATCCAAACTTCCGTTTCTCCTTCGACTAAAATCCATGCTCGAGAAAATAAAGCTAAACCTCGATTGTAGTGAATATGAAAGGTCAGTTTACGTAGGTCTTCTTTGCCCAACGAACTGTGTGCAAGCGAATATGCTTCGGTATGATCTCGATAACGTACTAAACGGCTAATTTCTCGTAGCGGCACTTGAGAAAGTAATTCCATCGAATTGGTGGTGGTAATGCGTTGTACCGGTAAATAATTTACCAATTCCCAAAAGATCGCAATCATACGAGGATGTAAACGTGCTTCGAGATCTTCAAATAAGATAATTGGCGTTTTGATTTGTTTATGTTTTTGATGAAGTACGAATAATGATGAAAGCTGAGTACGAACTTGTTGAATGAGCTGAGGATCTTGATTTTGTTTTAGATGTTGGCAAAGCGCTTTAACTTGATTCCATAGCTGAGCCGTATCAAGCGTAGTATCGACTGAGTGTATATCATTGTTAAAGAAGTAATATTTTAACAATAGCGAGAGTGCTGTTAATTCATCCGATAATGCGTGCTGTGTAACATTATTGGACTGAGAGAGTGCGGCTAAGTTAGCAAATGGATTTAATTGTACATCACGAAAACGATATACTGGCGTTTGATTGATAATAATACGGACAATTTGCTCGAGATTATCAATATTTAATGCTGTGCCGTGACTATCTAAAAATTGATATATTGTTTGTACACCTTGTTCAGTCAATATACCGGTAACTTGTAAATATACTTTTTGTAACCCTTCCTCTGCTAAGTGCAGTATATCTCGATATTGCAACTCATTTTGTGCAGAAGCATCGGATGCTTCTTCACAAAAGGTAAAACACAATTTAATCGGTTGTATTTGTTGCTGGTTTTTGAGATGGAAGTCGTCTTCTTGAAACTGATACAGTTCATCTTTTAAATTGAAAATATAGCTAAGTGCATCCAACAAACTGGATTTCCCCCACGCATTTTCGCCGATAAGTACCATATTAGGACGTAGTGCAAGAGAAAGGTAGTTTATACCTCGAAAGCTGGAAATCTCAATTTGTTGTAAATACATCTATGAATCTCCTATTTATTCGGTACGATTTGATAGCAAGGTGTATAGGCTTCGCCGGTCGGTAATTTCATTCTATGCTGAGTAATGAAGGTTTGTAACAAGCGGTCGATTTTATCCAATAATTTGTGATCACCTTGTAATTGGAACGGGCCGAATTGCTCTATCAAATCTTGAGTAGCAGGTTTAATATTACCAGCAACAATACCGGAGAATGCTCGCCGTAAGTTAGCCGCTAATTGTTCGGTTGGTTGCTCAAAATGCAAATTTAAATGACTCATATTATGATGAGTCGGCTCAAATGGATGCGTAAATTCTTCCGCAATATGTAAAGACCAGTTAAAACTATATGAATCGGCAAGCTCAAGACGTTGTTGTTTAATCTCTTTCATTGATTTTGCCATTTTTTGTGCTACCAATGTTGGATCATCAATAATAATCTCATACATTTGTTGTGCCTCTTCACCTAATGTTTCTCCGATAAATTGATCGATAGCGGTAAAATAAGCGGCACTTTCTTTTGGTGCGGTAAGAATGACCGGCAGTTTTTGTGCTTTATTTGCCGGATTGAGCTTGATGCCGAGAATATAGAGCAATTCTTCCAATGTTCCGGGGCCGCCGGGGAAGATCACAATACCATGTCCCATTCGTACAAATGCCTCTAAACGCTTTTCAATATCCGGCATAATGATTAATTCCGTTACGATCGGATTGGGGGGCTCGGAAGCAATAATAGACGGCTCGGTAATTCCGATAAAACGACTATGCTTATAACGTTGATTCGCGTGACCGATTGTTGCCCCTTTCATCGGTGCTTCCATTACACCCGTGCCGCAACCGGTAACGATATTGAATTGACGTAATCCGAGTTCAGTGCCGACCGCACGGCAATATTGATATTCGGTTTGATTAATCGAATGTCCACCCCAGCACACAATTAGGTTCGGATCCGAACCGATTTCTAATGCTTTAGCGTTACGTAAAATGGAAAAGACAAGATTGGTAATGTATTTATTATTGTCTTGTGGAGAAGCGTGTTGCCCAATATATTGATAAAGTGCATTTACAAATACAATATCTCGTAATACCGCAAATAAATGATATTGAATATTTACAATCATTTTTCCGTCTACAAAAGCGGACTCTGGCGGATTATGTAATTCAAGCGACACCCCTTTTTCTTTGGTCAGCAGATTGATTTCAAAGTTAGGATATTGATTGAGTAACGCACGACTGTCATCAGTGATTGCACCGGAATTAAGTACGGCGAGTGAACAATTGCGATAAAGAGAATAGAGATTGCCTTGGGCTTTTTTGGTAAGTAATTCCATCTCTAGGTGAGATAGTTGGTCTAAGCTACCTTTGGGATTGACGCAATGAACGTTCATAAATTTTCCCTTAAATCCAAATAAAAACATTATCTGAATTTAAGGGAGAAATAGCAAATTTAATTATTCCTGCACGAAGCTGAGTGCTTGTTCAACCACTTCAACGCCAGCCCCTTGTTTAGTGGCGTTTTCGCTTAAATGACGACGCCATTGACGTGCACCTTTACAGTTTTGGAACGCACCTAACATATGGCGAACGATGTGGTTTAAATAAACCCCTTTTTGCGTTTGTGCTTCAATATAAGGCAACATCTTTTCCACCGCTTCACGGGCGGTAACAAGCGGTCGATTTTCACCGAAAATTTGCGAATCGATTTCACCTAATAATGACGGATTCTGATAGGCTTCACGCCCCACCATTACGCCATCGACAAATGCCAAATGCTGTTTGATTTCCTCAACAGTTTTAATACCGCCGTTAATTGAAATATTTAAATGCGGAAAATCACGTTTTAACTGATAAACACGCTCATAATCAAGCGGTGGAATTTCACGATTTTGTTTCGGACTTAAACCGGACAACCATGCTTTGCGAGCATGAACGATAAAATCGTTACTATACGGCTGTACTTTCTCAATAAAATCACACAAAAATGCGTAACTATCCAAGTCATCGATACCGATACGATGTTTAACCGTCACCGGAATTTGCACCGCATCTTGCATTGCTTTGATACAGTTGGCAACCAAATCGGCTTTTGCCATTAAACAAGCGCCGAACATCCCGTTTTGCACACGGTCGGAAGGACAGCCGACATTTAAATTGATTTCCGTATAGCCGCGTTCTTCAACTAATTTGGCACAATGCGCAAGCTGTGCCGGATCGCTACCGCCGAGTTGTAACGCAACCGGATTTTCACTCGGATCGTATTCAAGCAGATCGTATTTGGCGTGAATGATCGCCGGTGCGGTGATCATTTCGGTATAAAGCAAAGCGTGTTGGCTAAATTGGCGATGAAAATAGCGACAATGGCGAGTAGTCCAATCCAGCATTGGTGCAACGGAAAAACGTCCGCGGTAAAATTGATTTTGCATAAAGTTGTTCACGAATAAAAATAACAAGCGGTGTCATTTAGCTGATCTTTTGTAAAATTTTCGCTAAATTTAACCGCTTATAAAAGGATAAAAATTTCCTTCATCATACTATAAAACGCTTGTAAATTCACGGTTTTATCGGGCTTATCGGGCATTTGGTTATAATTAGAACAATACAATATCTAGTAAATTTTTATTAAGAAAACACTAGATATTGATTTATAAATTAACAAAAAATTTTTTCTTTATAAATCAAAAGACTAACTAAAAAGCGCGTTTGTCAAGACTTGTGATTGCAAAAAAATTTCCCTAAAATCGCCGCCTATTGTTACCTTACTTTGAGCTAGAGAATTATGTCAAAAAGAAATCTCTTTGAAAGACGCTTGAATATCAAGCCGTATGAATATCCTGAATTATTAGAATTTAAAGATGCGATTCGCCATTCCTATTGGCTACATACAGAGTTTAATTTTACTGGTGATATTCAGAACTATCGTATTGATATCAATGATCATGAACGTCACGTTTTAACACGAGCGATGTTGGCGATTTCTCAAGTTGAAGTAAATGTAAAACGTTTTTGGGGAGAGTTATATCGTTACTTCCCGAAACCGGAAATGGATGATGTCGGCGGTACATTCGCAGAGTCGGAAGTTCGTCACAAAGATGCATACTCGTTTTTATTAGAAAAATTAGGCTTAAACGAAATGTTTAGCCAAATCCAAGACATTGAGCCGTTAATGAACCGTATTCGTTATATGGAATCGTTCATGAAAGATAAAGATGCGGGTAAAGGTGAATTTGTGCTTTCACTCGTTTTATTCTCTCTTTTCGTAGAACATATTTCATTATTCGGTCAGTTCTTAATTATGATGTCGTTCAATAAGCATAAAAACCTCTTTAAAGGGATTTCTAATGCGGTTGAAGCAACATCAAAAGAAGAAGAAATTCATGGTAAATTCGGTATTGCGTTATACGAAATTTTACGCGATGAACACAGTGAGCTTTTCACTCCGGAATTTTTTGAAGAATTAAAGACCCTATCTACTCAAGCATTTGAGGCGGAATGTGGCATTTTAGATTGGATTTTTGAAGAAGGCGATTTAAGCTTTATTAGTCGTGAAGCGGTAGAAAACTATATTCGTAGCCGTTATAACAACTCGTTAATGACGCTAGGTTTAGAGCCTCCATACGATGTAAATCCTGAATTACTAAAAGAAACTGAGTGGTTTGATATTGAAATCCTGTCAACGAAAGAAACAGATTTCTTTAACAAACGTAGTACTGATTACAGCAAAAAAATGAAGCAGATTACCGCAGATGACTTATTCTAATACTCGCCCTGATTTTGAATGGCTAAATGAAGATAGCCGCTTATTTTTACAACGTGGTTACTTACTTGAAGGAACAACCGCATTAGAGCGTATTCGTTTTATCGCTGAACATGCGGAGCATAAACTCGGTATCGAAGGTTATGCGGATAAATTCTATCACTATATGGCACGTGGTTATTTCTCACTTTCTTCTCCGATTTGGTCGAATTTCGGTTTAGATCGTGGTTTACCTATTTCTTGTTTTGGGAGCTATATCGGGGACTCAATCCACGAAATTATGGTGACGACCGCTGAAGTGGGGATGATGAGTAAAATCGGTGGCGGTACGTCTGCTTATTTCGGTGATATTCGTCCACGTGGTTCAGCAATTAAAAATAACGGTAAATCAGACGGTTCATTCAACTTTAGTAAATTGTTTGATACGGTGATTGACGTTATTTCTCAAGGTACGTCACGTAAAGGCCAATTTGCCGGTTATATCGATATTGAACACGGCGATATTGACGAATGGTTAGATATTCATACCGAAGGTAACCCAATCCAATTAATGTATTACGGCGTATGTGTCGGTCATGATTGGTTAGAATCAATGAAAGCGGGTGACCCGTATAAACGTCAACTTTGGGCAAAACTTTTACAACGTAAAACCGAAACAGGTATTCCTTATTTATTCTTTAAAGATAATGCGAATGCTGGTCGCCCGGACGTGTATAAAGATAAAAATATGACGGTACACGCATCAAACTTATGTACCGAAATTATGCTTCCGTCTAATTCTGACGAGAGTTTCGTTTGTCGCTTGTCTTCAATGAACTTACTCTATTTTGATGAGTGGAAGGATACGGATGCACCTGAAGTGTTAACTTACTTCTTAGATGTGGTCATGAGTGAGTTTATCGAGAAAAGCCAAAATATGCCGTTCTTAGAACGAGCAAATCGCTTTGCAACTCGCCATCGTGCATTAGGTTTAGGTGTTTTAGGCTGGCATAGCTATTTACAAGCAAATAACATTGCGTTTGATAGCTTTCAAGCAATGCAAAAAAACAATTTAATCTTTAAAACGTTACAAGAGAAAACCTTAAAAGCATCACAAGAGTTAGCAAAACGCTTTGGTGAACCGGAAATTTTAAAAGGCTACGGTCGCCGTAATACGACTTTAATGAGTATTGCACCGACGAAATCAAGTAGCTTTATTTTAGGTAGCGTATCACCATCGGTTGAACCGTTTAAATCTAACTACTATGTGAAAGATTTAGCGAAAATCAAAACTGTGTATAAAAACCCGTTCTTAGAGAAATTACTCCAAGAAAAAGGTTTAGATACGGAAGAAATTTGGGAATCGATTTTACACAATGACGGTTCTGTACAGCACTTGGAACAATTAACCTACGAAGAAAAAGAAGTGTTCAAAACTTTCTCTGAAATCAGTCAGTTAAGCGTGATTCAGCAAGCGGCACAACGTCAGAAATATATCGACCAAGGTCAAAGTATTAATATCATGGTTCACCCGGCAACACCGGCTCGTGACTTAAACCAATTGTACTTAACTGCAGAAGAACTCGGTTTAAAATCAATTTATTACCAATACTCAATGAGTGCGGCACAAGTGTTTAACCGTAACTTATTAAGTTGTTCTAGCTGTGAAGGTTAATTAAAATCTAGTAAACACCACCGTAAGGTGGTGTTTTTATATCTGTAATATTTCTCGGAAATTACACCGCTTATTGTTTTATATATTGTTATTTTGCGTAAATTTGTGTAATCTTTGTGCAACCATATATAAAATATCAATAACAGTTAAGGAGACAATATGGCTTTAAACTTAGCAACATATGGGGTGATAGACCTACATTTGCATTTAGATGGTTCTTTATCACCACAATGGATGATTGAATGGGTCGCTAAACAGCAAATTCAACTCCCATCCTGTGATCCTAAAACCCTACTTCCTTTTATTTCTGTCCCGAAAGATTGTAGCGATTTAAATCAATATTTACGTTGTTTTGAACTACCAATTTCTTTATTACAAACGCCCGAATCTTTAGCTTCATCCGTGACTGATTTATTACAAAGATTGGATCAAATAGGGTTGCTTTATGCTGAGATTCGTTTTGCACCGCAATTTCATACCCGAAAAGATATGAATCAAGAGCAAGCAGTACAAGCAAGACTCAAAGGTTTACAGGACGGTTTAGCAAAAACACGTTTGTTTAAAGCGAATTTAATTTTGTGTTGTATGCGAGCGGCGGATAATCAGGCGGAAAATTTAGAAACTGTACGCTTAGCCTATAAATATCTAAGTAAAGGTGAAGCCGGAGTAGTGGCAGTAGATTTAGCTGGGGCGGAAGGGTTGTATCCAACGGAAAAGTTTGCAGTAGAATTTAGTTATGCGAATCAATTAGGTGTGCCGTTTACTCTTCATGCGGGAGAAGCCGCCGGTGCGGAAAGTGTCGAGCAAGCACTTAACTTCGGTGCATCGCGTATTGGACATGGTATTCGCTCAATTCAGTCAGAAAGAGTGATGTGTAAATTAATTAATACTCGAACACCGCTAGAAATGTGTCCATGTAGTAATTTGCAAACTAAAACGGTTCAGCATTTGAAAGATTATCCGCTACGTACTTTTTTGAAGCGTAGTGTGGTAGCAACGCTAAATAGCGACAATATGACGGTTTCGCAAACCAATGTGAAAAATGAATTTCAATTATTGGAAAGCGATTATCAACTTACCAAAGAAGAAGCACAGCAACTTTTATGTAATGCGATAGAAGCGGCTTTTCTTTCTAAGCAAGATAAAACAGCTTTATTGAACGAAATTCAACAACGTTATCCTGCATTACTCTAGCTTCGCAAGCGGTTACATTTGGCTGAAAAGTTACAAAAAAAGCACGAGTTGAATAACTCGTGCTTTTTCTATGTTAGTTAGTAGTAAGAATGTTCACCGTGTTGGTGTTCAGTCACGTCTTTTACACCAGCCAGTTCATCAGGGAACATCGCTAGTAATTGTTTTTCGATCCCTTCTTTTAAGGTGACATCTACCATTGAGCAACCGTTACAACCACCGCCAAATTGCAGAATTGCATATTTGTCTTCAGTCACTTCAATTAACGTTACTCGACCACCATGGCTGGCTAATTGCGGATTAACTTGAGTTTGAATTACATAATCTAAACGCTCAATAAAAGGTGCATCATCTGCCACTTTACGCATTTTTGCATTCGGGGCTTTTAACGTTAATTGAGAGCCCATTGGATCCGTTACGTAATCAATTTCCGCTTCATCTAAGAACGGTAAACTGATTTCATCCACAAAAGCAGAAAAACCGTTATATTCAAATTGTGTATCAGTTTCTTCAACGGCATTCGGCGGACAATAAGATACACCACATTCAGCATTAGGTGTGCCAGGATTGACGACGAAAATTCGGATATTGGTATTTTCTTCTTGTTGTTCTAAAAGACGGCGAAAATGAGCTTGTGCCGCATCGGAAATCGAGATATGAATTGTGTCTTGTTGTTCCATTATTACTTTCCAAATTGATTATTAAATTGACTAAATTTATCAAGTATTCTACGCCTTACTCGCTGTTTTTTCTAGCCAAATATTTTACAAATCTAAATTGTTACGAAGTTTGCAAAAAGTTCAGAAAATTGTACCGCTTATGCGAGTAAAGCGTTTAACTCTTAAGAGTTATTTGTTAAAAGTTTGTGCAATAAATATTGATTTATTTCAAATTTTCAAGGGCTAAGGGACAAAAAAATGGTCTTCTTATGGATATTTGACTGCTTTTTAAGTTAAAATAGCTCGTTTATTTTAGTTTGTGAAAAAAACAAATTAAATCAGATTTGAGAACTTTATGTAACGTGAGAAATAGGTGGGGGAATTCGTTTATTTCTGTATCGGTTACGGCTCAAGAGAAGCGATTGCGATTTTTCGCAATCATATTTTTAACCCAACAAAAGTAGTGCAAATAATATGATTACAATCAAAAAAGGCTTGGATTTACCTATCGCAGGTACACCAGCACAAGTAATCCATAACGGCAATACCGTTAATGAAGTTGCGATGCTTGGCGAAGAATATGTGGGTATGCGTCCTTCGATGAAAGTTCGTGAAGGCGATTCGGTAAAAAAAGGTCAGGTTCTTTTTGAAGATAAAAAGAATCCGGGCGTAGTATTTACTGCTCCTGCAAGTGGTACTGTGGTTGCGATTAACCGTGGTGAAAAACGTGTTCTTCAGTCAGTCGTGATTAAAGTTGAGGGTGATGAGCAAATTACCTTTGACTGCTATGAAGCTACGCAATTAGCGTCTTTATCAGCAGAACAAGTGAAACAAAATCTTATTGCGTCAGGCTTGTGGACTGCATTCCGTACTCGTCCGTTCAGTAAGGTCCCTGCGGTAGATGCAATTCCGTCATCAATTTTCGTTAATGCAATGGACACAAATCCGTTAGCAAGCAGATCCGGAAGTTGTTTTAAAAGAATACGAAACTGATTTTAAATTCGGTTTAACGGTTTTAACTCGTTTATTTGACGGTCAAAAACCAGTATATCTATGTAAAGATGCGGACAGTAATATTCCATTAAGTCCAGCGATTGAAGGAATTACGATTAAATCATTTAGTGGTGTTCACCCTGCTGGTTTAGTTGGTACACATATTCACTTTATCGATCCAGTTGGTGCAACCAAACAAGTTTGGCACTTAAATTATCAAGATGTAATTGCTATCGGTAAATTATTTACTACTGGTGAATTATTTACTGACCGTATTATTTCTCTTGCAGGCCCGCAAGTGAAAAATCCTCGTTTAGTGCGTACTCGTCTTGGTGCAAATCTTTCTCAATTAACTGCGAACGAGTTAAATTCAGGTGAAAATCGTGTGATTTCAGGTTCGGTCTTAAGCGGTGCAACGGCAACCGGTCCGGTTGATTATTTAGGTCGCTATGCGTTACAAGTTTCCGTACTTGCTGAAGGTCGTGAGAAAGAGTTTATTGGTTGGATTATGCCGGGTTCGGATAAATTCTCTATTACTCGTACCGTGTTAGGTCACTTTAGTAAAAAACTATTTAACTTCACGACAGCTGTTCATGGCGGTGAGAGAGCGATGGTTCCAATCGGTGCCTATGAACGTGTAATGCCGTTAGATATTATTCCTACGTTATTACTTCGTGATTTAGCCGCTGGCGATACCGATTCTGCACAAAACTTAGGTTGCTTAGAGCTAGATGAAGAAGATTTAGCATTATGTACTTATGTTTGCCCGGGTAAAAATAACTACGGTCCGATGTTACGTCTTTGCGTTAGAGAAGATCGAGAAGGAAGGTTAAGAAAATGGGTTTAAAAAATCTTTTTGAAAAGATGGAACCTGCGTTTCACAAAGGTGGAAAATATGAGAAATGGTATACGCTTTTTGAAGCAACATATACCATTCTTTATACACCGGGTACGGTAACTCGTAAAGATTCACACGTACGTGATGCGTTAGATTCTAAACGTATGATGATTATCGTATGGTTAGCATTATTCCCAGCAATGTTCTGGGGGATGTATAACGTTGGTCATCAAGCATTATTAGCTACGAATCATTTAGGTACATTAGCCGATACGATTGCAAATAACTGGCATTATGGCTTTGCTGATGCGTTAGGCGCAACCTTAACCGCTGATGCAGGTTGGGGCAGTAAAATGTTCCTTGGTGCAACTTATTTCCTTCCAATCTACTTAACGATTTTCTTAGTAGGTGGTTTCTGGGAAGTTGTATTTGCAATGGTGCGTAAACATGAAATTAATGAAGGTTTCTTCGTTACTTCTATTTTATTAGCATTAATTGTTCCTCCAACATTACCATTATGGCAAGCAAGACTTGTCGCAACATTCGGTGTTGTGGTTGCAAAAGAGGTATTCGGTGGCGTAGGTAAAAACTTTATGAACCCGGCATTAGCGGGTCGTGCGTTTTTATTCTTTGCATATCCAGGTCAAATTTCTGGTGATTTAGTGTGGACGGCAAGAGACGGATTCTCTGGTGCGACAGCACTTTCACAATGGGCACAAGGCGGACAAGGTGCGTTAAAACACGTTGTAACCGGTCAAGAAATTACTTGGATGGATGCCTTCTTAGGTAATATTCCAGGAACAATCGGTGAAGTTTCAACACTTATGTTAATCATTGGTGCCGCAATTATCGTATTCACTCGCATTGCTTCATGGCGAATTATTGCCGGTGTAATGGTTGGTATGGTCGCGACTGCGACTGTATTTAATCTAATCGGTTCAAACACAAACCCTCTATTCTCAATGCCATGGCATTGGCACTTAGTGTTAGGTGGTTTCGCATTAGGTATGTTCTTTATGGCAACAGACCCTGTATCAGCGGCATTTACTAATAAAGGTAAATGGTGGTACGGTGCGTTAATCGGTGTGATGTGTGTTGTTATCCGTGTAGCAAACCCGGCATATCCGGAAGGTATGATGTTAGCAATTTTATTCGCTAACTTATTTGCTCCGATCTTCGACTATTTAGTCGTTCAAGGCAACATCAAACGTAGAAAAGCGAAGGCGGCATAAAAATGGCTAAATTTAATAAAGATAGCGTAAGCGGTACTTTAACCGTTGTTGTGTTATTAAGTTTAATCTGTTCTCTTATTGTAGCGGGTGCGGCAGTATTGCTTAAACCTACGCAAGATATTCAGAAAGTGCTTGATAAACAAAAAAACATCTTACAAGCGGCAGGTTTAATGCAAGAAAATACTAACGTGCAAGAAACCTACGCTAAATTCATTGAGCCGAAAATTGTTGATTTAGCAAGCGGTGATTACGTTGAAGGTGTAACAAACTTTGATGCGAAAGCGTGACGAAAGATCCTGCACAAAATGTAGCGATCAATCCGGCTGATGATAAAGCAAATATCAAAGTACGCGCTAAATATGCGGAAGTTTATTTAGTAAAAGACGAAGCGGGTAAAGTAAGCCAAGTCGTACTTCCTATGTACGGTAACGGTTTATGGTCAATTATGTACGGCTTTGTTGCGGTTCAACCTGATGCGAATACCGTAAATGGTATTACTTACTATGAACAAGGTGAAACTGCGGGTCTTGGCGGCGAAATCGCTAACCCTAACTGGCAGAAAAACTTTGTAGGTAAGAAATTATTCAACGCAAACAATGAAGTGGCATTAACCGTTGGTAAAGGTGCTTCAGCAGATAAAGATCACGGTATTGACGGCTTATCTGGTGCAACATTAACTTCAAACGGTGTTGACGGCTCATTCAAATATTGGTTCGGTGCTAACGGTTTCGGTCCATATTTAGCGAAATTCAAAGCGACAATGGGAGCTAACTAATGGCGAGTAACAATCTTAAAAAGTTATTGTTATCTCCAATCGCGGATAACAACCCGATTGCATTACAGATCTTAGGTATCTGTTCTGCATTAGCGGTAACTACTCAGTTACAAACTGCGGTAGTAATGGCGATTGCAGTAAGTTTAGTTACTGCTTTCTCTAGTATGTTTATTTCAATGATTCGTAACTTTATTCCTAATAGTATTCGTATCATTGTACAAATGGCTATCATTGCATCACTTGTAATCTTAGTTGACCAAATTTTACGTGCGTATGCATATGACTTATCGAAACAGCTTTCTGTATTCGTAGGTCTTATCATTACTAACTGTATCGTAATGGGTCGTGCTGAAGCATTTGCAATGAAATCAGGTCCGGTAGAAAGTTTCGTTGACGGTATTGGTAACGGTTTAGGTTACGGTGCGATGTTAATCATCGTGGCATTTTTCCGTGAATTAATCGGTTCAGGTAAAATCTTCGGTATTACCGTATTAGAAACTGTTCAAAACGGCGGTTGGTATCAAGCAAACGGTTTATTCTTATTAGCGCCAAGTGCGTTCTTCATTATCGGTTTTGTGATTTGGGGAATTCGTACCTGGAAACCAGAGCAAGTGGAGAAATAAGATGGAACATTATTTAAGTCTATTTGTTAAGTCTGTATTCATTGAGAATATGGCACTTTCTTTCTTCCTTGGTATGTGTACATTCCTTGCGGTGTCTAAGAAAGTTTCAACTGCTTTTGGTTTAGGTATTGCGGTAATCGTAGTATTAGGTATTGCGGTACCGGCTAACCAATTAGTTTATACACACGTATTAAAAGACGGCGCACTTGTTGAAGGTGTGGATTTAAGTTTCTTAAACTTCATCACGTTCATCGGTGTGATTGCAACACTTGTTCAAATCTTAGAAATGATTTTGGATAAGTTCTTCCCTGCATTATATAGCGCATTAGGTATCTTCTTACCGTTGATTACCGTAAACTGTGCAATCTTCGGTGGTGTATCATTCATGGTTCAACGTGAATACAACTTCACGGAATCTGTGGTTTATGGTATCGGTGCCGGTACGGGGTGGATGTTAGCAATCGTTGCGCTTGCAGGTTTAACTGAAAAAATGAAATATTCTGATGTTCCGGCAGGTTTACGTGGTTTAGGTATTACCTTTATCACTGTTGGCTTAATGGCGTTAGGCTTCATGTCATTCTCAGGCATTCAATTATAAGGAGCATATCGTGGATAGTAATTTTATTTTCGGTATTATCGCATTTACTGCTCTTGTATTAGTGCTTGCGGTGATCATTCTTTTCGCTAAATCAAAATTAGTCGATTCAGGTGATATTACCATCTCAATCAACAACGATCCGGAAAAAGGCATTACGCTTCCGGCGGGTGGTAAATTACTTGGTGCTTTAGCGAGCAAAGGTATTTTCGTATCATCAGCTTGTGGCGGCTCATGCGGTCAATGTAAAGTACAAGTAAAATCTGGCGGCGGTGAAATTCTTCCAACCGAGTTATCGCACATTTCGAAGAAAGAAGCGAAAGAAGGTTGGCGTTTAGCGTGTCAGGTAAACGTAAAATCTTCAATGGATGTTGAACTTCCGGAAGAAATCTTTGGTGTGAAAAAATGGGAATGTACCGTTATTTCTAACGATAACAAAGCAACCTTCATCAAAGAGCTTAAACTTCAAATTCCTGAAGGTGAAGAAGTACCTTTCCGTGCGGGTGGTTATATCCAAATTGAAGCGGAACCTCATACAGTTAACTATAAAGACTTCGATATTCCGAAAGAGTATCACGAAGACTGGGATAAATTTAACTTATGGCGTTATGTGTCAAAAGTAGATGAGCATATTATTCGTGCTTACTCAATGGCTTCATATCCGGAAGAGAAAGGCATCATTATGCTAAATGTGCGTATTGCAACGCCTCCACCACGTAACCCAGATGTTCCACCGGGTCAAATGTCTTCATATATTTGGTCATTAAAACCGGGTGATAAAGTAACGATTTCTGGTCCGTTCGGTGAATTCTTTGCGAAAGAAACCGACAATGAAATGGTATTTATCGGTGGTGGTGCTGGTATGGCACCAATGCGTTCACATATCTTTGACCAATTAAAACGTTTAAAATCTAAACGTAAAATGTCATTCTGGTATGGTGCTCGTTCTAAACGTGAAATCTTCTATCAAGAAGACTTTGACCAATTAGCGACTGAAAACGATAACTTCGTATGGCATGTAGCACTTTCAGATGCGTTACCGGAAGATAACTGGACAGGTTACACAGGCTTTATTCACAACGTACTTTATGAAAACTATCTGAAAAATCATGAAGCACCGGAAGACTGTGAATACTATATGTGTGGTCCACCAGTAATGAATGCGGCGGTAATCGGTATGCTGAAGAGCTTAGGTGTTGAGGACGAAAACATCTTATTAGATGATTTTGGTGGTTAATACCAAATAGAACACAGGGGGTAAATTCTCCCTGATTTACAAGCGGTGTAATTTGCAAAGTCTTTTGTAAATTACACCGCTTGAAGTGCTTTAAATTGTTAGTGAAAAAGTTTGCTAGTGCAGTCTTTTTCAATAGTAATTTTAATTTATAAGGGCGAGCAGATTGACTTGTTTAAAAATCTTACGTACCAAAATAAAGAGGTTTAATTTGAAACTTAAATCTATTTTAATTTTTGCAATATCGGCAATTTTTTTAACCGCTTGTAACAAAGCTCCGGAGCAGGTTACCTTACAAGGTAAAACAATGGGTACAACTTATACGGTTAAATATATTGATGACGGTAAGTTACAAAATCTTCCCAAATCGGAGGAAGTACAAAAGACGTTAGACACTCTGCTTAAGCAAGTGAATAATGAAATGTCCACTTATCAACCGGATTCGCAGATCAGTCGCTTTAATGCGATGCAAGAAGCAGATAAAGCGGTACAAATTTCACCGGATTTTGCTAAAGTTGTGCGTGAAGCTATCCGATTAAATAAGGTAACCGAAGGGGCATTAGATGTCACGGTTGGTAAGCTAGTAAATTTATGGGGATTTGGTCCGGATAAACGCTTAAATAAGGCACCGAGTGCAAGACAGATTGCCGAGTTTGCCTCGAGTGTCGGAATTGAGAAATTAAGCGTAAGCGATAACGTATTGATGAAATCAGTACCAAACCTTTATTTAGATCTTTCTTCGATCGCAAAAGGTTTTGGTGTAGATAAATTGGCGGAACATTTGGAAAGCCTCGGTTTAGCCAATTATTTGGTGGAAATCGGTGGTGAGTTGCGAGGTAAAGGGAAAAATTTACAGGGTGTTGATTGGCGTATTGCGATTGAGCGACCAACACTAGCACAAGGGCAGGCGGACAGATTACCGTACCGTTACACAATCTAGGTATGGCGACTTCTGGTAATTATCGCAATTATTTCGAAGACGAACAAGGTAATCGCCTTTCACATATTATCAATCCGAAAGAATTACGTCCGGTTAGCCATAAATTAGCTTCGATTACTGTATTTGCCCCGACTACAATGACAGCGGACGGTTTATCAACCGGTTTATTCGTGTTAGGACCGGAAAAAGCACTTGAAGTCGCTGAACGTGAAAAGTTGGCGGTTTTCCTGATCATCAAGAATAGCGAGACATTTGAAACAAAAATGTCGAGCGAATTTGAAAAATTAATTAACCAAAAATAATTGGAGTAAACAATGGAAACATTATTAATTACTTTCGGCTTTTTTATCGCCGTGATTTTTGCAATGTCGATTGGTTTTATCGTAAAAGGAAAAACAATCAAAGGCGACTGTGGCGGTATTACCGCATTAGGTATGAAAAAAATGTGTGACTGCGAAGAGCCTTGCGACAATCTGAAAGCTAAAATGGCAGACGGTACGGCTGATCCTGAAGAAGTGGCACGCTTTAGTAAAGAACCGCAATTTTATGAAGTAAAATAATTTTAAAATCTCCCCCATCCCCTCTTTATTAAAGAGGGGCGTT
This sequence comes from Actinobacillus arthritidis, assembly GCF_029774155.1. Classification (NCBI taxonomy): domain Bacteria; kingdom Pseudomonadati; phylum Pseudomonadota; class Gammaproteobacteria; order Pasteurellales; family Pasteurellaceae; genus Actinobacillus; species Actinobacillus arthritidis. The sequence goes on from NZ_CP103833.1 coordinate 126,695, forward strand.
TTCTTTTAATTGATGATAGCTTTGTTATCTATTTATGTTCAGTTATAGTCCCCCTCTTTTGCAAAGAGGGGTTAGGGAGATTCATAGCAAGCGGTGAAAAGCAAAAATTTTTGATTTTTTCACCGCTTGTATTTTATTTAATATTAACCAATGTGCTTCGCCTTAACCGAAGTTACGGGAGAATTATGACAAATCAAACTCAACTTAGCTCAAAAACTTATGATACTCACTTTGCTAAATTAACCGCTGAGCAATTAGCGGAGAATGCGAAAAAGAAAGTGATTATTGGAATGTCCGGTGGCGTAGATTCATCAGTATCCGCTTTTATTCTGCAACAACAAGGTTATCAAGTTGAAGGCCTGTTTATGAAAAACTGGGAAGAAGACGATGATACTGATTATTGTACCGCGCGGCAGATTTAGCCGATGCTCAAGCGGTGGCGGATAAACTAGGTATGAAACTGCACAAAATCAACTTTGCGGCAGAGTATTGGGATAATGTCTTCGAGCATTTCTTAAACGAATATAAAGCGGGTCGTACACCGAATCCGGATATTCTTTGTAATAAAGAAATCAAATTTAAAGCCTTTTTAGAATATGCGGCGGAAGATTTAGGTGCGGATTATATTGCGACCGGTCATTATGTACGCCGTAGCGGCGATGATAATAATGCTCAATTATTACGTGGTTTAGATGCAAATAAAGATCAAAGTTATTTCCTTTACACACTAAGCCATAAGCAAGTCGGGCAGAGCCTATTCCCTGTAGGTGATATTGAGAAACCGATTGTCCGTCAAATTGCTGAAGATCTTGGCTTAGCGACAGCGAAGAAAAAAGATTCGACCGGTATTTGCTTTATCGGTGAACGTAAATTTAAAGATTTCTTAGCACGTTATTTACCGGCACAACCGGGTGAGATCAGAACGGTGGACGGTAAAGTTGTCGGTCGCCATGACGGTTTAATGTATCACACCCTCGGTCAGCGTAAAGGTTTAGGGATTGGCGGCGTGAAAGGCTTGAGTGAAGATCCGTTTTATGTAGTCGAAAAAGACCTGATTAATAATGTGTTAGTTGTGGCGCAAGGTCATGATAATTCGGCATTACTTTCAAGCGGTTTAATCGCAACTCAGTTACACTGGGTGGACCGTCAGCCGATTCGTGAAAATGTACGTTGTACGGTAAAAACGCGTTATCGTCAAACGGATATCGCGTGTGAAATTCAGCCGATGGATAATGATACGATTCGAGTGATCTTTGATGAACCGCAAATTGCGGTGACACCGGGACAATCAGCGGTCTTCTATCAAGGTGAGGTTTGCTTAGGTGGTGGAGTCATTGAAGAGCAATTAAAGTAAGTCATTATTTACAATAAATAGCGGTCATTTCTTGTTAATTTTTAGCAAAAAATGACCGCTTATTTTTTGATTAACGCAATGTGGCATTAAATTTTTTCGGTACGATTAAAATGGCCGGTATAACGATAATCGCCATCAACCAGAAGACAAAATTTGGATTATCTTGATATAGCATGCCTGATATAAAGGTAAAGATTGCGGTAAACCCACAATTCGATAACGCAAAATATAAGCCCTGTAATTTAGTGATTTTTTCTGGAGCTTGAGCAGAAATATAGCGAATCATTGCATAGTGTGCCATACCAAACGTGATGGCGTGAAATGTTTGTGAGATCGCTAATAAGCTAATTTCAGTGGTTGACGCTAAAATTGACCAGCGAATAATCGCAATCACACTTGCAATGATCATTAAGTGAGAAATACGCCACGATTTAAATAAACGGTTAGAAAATAAGAAAAATAAAATTTCGGCACATACCGCAAAGCCCCATAACAAGTCGCTGGTTTGGGTGGAAATACCGGTCGCTGACCAATGAATCGTACTATAAATATAGTAAGCGACGTGTGAACCAAGAATTAACGAAATCGCTAGCATCATTCGTAATGTAGTTGGTTCTTTAAGAATTTGCCAATAGCTGAGGTTTGATGAAGATTTCTTATCTTGTTGATTTTCAAAGCTAACTTTAGGTGTAAGTAATTGCCCACAACCTAATAAGATAAAGAAACCGAACATAATCCAAATAATCGAGTCTTCTCCCAGCCAGCCGCTTAAATAGCCTGTACTCAATGAACCAACTACAAAAGCGATTGAGCCAAATAAACGGGCTTTGCCGTAATCAATGCCGACTTGTTGTTGCCAAAGCGAAGCGATGCTGTCACCGATAGGCATTGCACCGGCGTTAAAAATATGGAAAAGCATCAACGCAGGGAATAACAACCAAATAGAATCTACCGACCACACAATGAGAATAATCGCAATCAGATTTAATAACGTGAGCACACGTGCGGTTGGAATTAATTGATTGGACGATTTAACCTGTTGTGATGACAGCATTCCGCCGGCAAAACGGAATAGATAGCCGAATGAGGCGAGTAAACCGATCATCTCGGTGCTATAGCCATGATGTTTTAACCATACTGGCATAAATGGTAAGAATACGCCGAAAGCACAAAAGAAACCGAAAAAGTTAAATGCCGACCACTGGAAAGGAGTAGGCCTTATCATAACTGTTGCTCCATTTCTTCTGCTCGGTGAATGGTCGCCCACATCGCTTGATCAACTGTTTTTACTAATGATTGCTGTTCAAATACTGCTAAGGCTTGAGCTGTGGTTCCGCCTTTTGATGTAACGTTCTCTCGTAGTGTGGCAAGCGAAGTACTCGGATTTGCTTCGACTAATTTTGCTTGCGCCTAACGCCGCTTGTTGCACTAGTAAACGTGCATCAGCTTCGCTAAATCCCATTTGTATTGCACTTTGTTGCATTGCTTCCATAAAACGGAAGAAATAGGCAGGGCTGGAACCGGTCACTGCAATAATATGATTGATTTGTTGCTCTTGCTCAACCCAATAGCATTTTCCGACCGCGCCATCAAGCTCTCTGCAAATTGGCAAGCGGTTGAATTTACCGATTTTTTTGCAAATAACCCGGTCATTCCTTCGCCAATCAGCGAGGGCGTATTCGGCATGGTGCGGATGATATTTTTTGCACTCGGTAAAAGCTGTTCTAAACGAGCTACTGAAATCCCCTCTTTGCGACAGAAATCACGGTCTTATTCGAAAAATCTACGTTAGCAAATTCGCCACAAACTTCCGCCATCAGTTGTGGTTTGACTGCTAACACAACGACTTCCGCCTGTTCAACCGCCGCACGATTGGTAAAATTTGTGGCAATTCCGACCGCTTGTAATTCCGCTCGGCGAGCTAAATTGCTTTTATTGCAAGCGATGATTTGCGAGGCAGGATAATGGCTTCTGAGTAAGCCTTGAATGATGGCGTATGCCATATTGCCGGTGCCGATAAAGGCAAGTTTTTGATGATTCATTTTTACCTCATAAAAATCTCCCCCTCCCCCTCTTTGCAAAAGAGGGGAGCTGTTATCCAATCTGCCTGATAATTTTCCCTCTTTAGAAAAGAGGGGGGAGATTTGATTAGAGCCAAAAAGAGAAATCTGTTAGAATTTTACCCATTCTAACACCCTAAAAGGATCCTTAAAAATGTTCTGGTTCAAAAATGTCATGATTTATCGCCTGACTTCGATGCTTTCGTTGGAAAGTCATTCTTTGGAGGAGCAACTTCAACAAACTAAATTTAGCCCTTGTTCGCAAAGCGATATGAGTAAATTCGGTTGGTCGAGTCCGCTTTCCGGGTCGGAATTATTACATTTCTCACAGGGCAAACAGTTTTTATTGGTTTCACATAAAGAAGATAAGCTGTTACCGGCGAATGTGGTTAAAAAAGAAACGGAAGAACGTATTGCCGTTTTAGAAGAAAAAGAAGCCCGTAAGCTCAAGAAAACCGAAAAACAGGCGATCAAAGATGATGTGGTGGCAATGTTGTTGCCTCGAGCATTTAGTAAACATCAATTTACCGCAATTTGGTTGGATTTAGATGCCCAGTTAGTTTATGTCGATGCCGGTTCAAGCAAACGAGCGGAAGATACGCTCGCATTATTGCGTAAAACATTAGGATCGCTACCTGTTGTGCCAATGTCATTTGCTTTATTGCCGAGTGAAGTGATGACGAACTGGATTGCCAAAGGACATACGCCGAATTGGTTGAATTTATTGGAAGAAGCCGAGTTAAAATCCTTTGATACAGACAGCGTGATCCGTTGCAAACGCCAAGATCTGGAAAGCGAAGAGATTGCCCAACATTTACAAGCGGGCAAATTTGTTACCAAACTTGCAATTGATTGGGAGAACCATTTCTCGTGCGTATTGAATGAAGATGCAACCCTTTCCCGTGTTAAATTTGCCGATGAAGTGCGTGAGAAAAATGACGATATTTTAAAGGAAGATATCGCCCAACGTTTTGATGCGGATTTCTTGTTAATGACCGAAGAACTTAAATTATTTACTCAAAAAATGATTGAGGAATTTGGCGGTATTAAAGAACGTATTTAGGAGAAAGCGATGTTAGTCAGTGCAGAAATTTTGGAACAGTATCAGGCTCTTATCTTTGATATGGACGGCACTATTATTGATACGATGCCAAGCCACGCAAAAGCATGGGAAATTACCGGCGAACATTTTGGTTATCAAGTGGATAGCTCGGTAATGTACGAGCTAGGCGGTGCAACCACTTACACCATTGGGCGTGAAATTATGCGGCGTGCGAATATGCCAATGGAGCTTTTGGAAGAAGTGGTACAGATGAAACGTAAAATTGCGATGGATCTCACTTACGAACATTCCTCGTTGCTACCGGCATTTGAGATTATCCAACACTATTCGGGCAAAAAGCCGTTAGCGGTCGGTACAGGCGCTCACCGTGTGCAGGCGTATAAATTACTCGGTAAATTTAACCTACGCCCGTATTTCAACACGATTGTCGATGCGGACGATGTGAAACAACATAAGCCGTCACCAGAAACCTTTTTACTCTGTGCTGAGCGTTTGAGGGTAGAGCCTAAACATTGTCTGGTATTTGAAGATGCTGATCTCGGCATCCAAGCCGCCCTTGCCGGCGGAATGGATGTGTTTGATGTGAGAACGAATGTAATTACACGATCTGAGTAGCTATTTTATATTTCTTAATTAGAATGGCATGTGTTTTTATACAATATTTCTTGATATACTAATCTAAAATTTTATAGTGGGAAAAAGTATGTGGTCTTCATTACCTACCGAGCAGAAAGAGAGATATCAAACATTAATCACAAATTTTGCTAGTTTAAGTGAAGCATTTTCACAAAAAGTAGAAGATGCTAAAAATGAAATTGTTGCACCTATTGTAAATTCGAAATTTCAAGAGACTGCGTTTCAAAAATCTTTTAATGCGATAAGTGAAGATATTGCAAATACATCTTATGATGCGTCCGTAAAATTATCTAATGGAGAAAAGTATTTAGTAGGTATTAAATCTTTCGGTTACGAATCTGGCGATCAGAAAATTGCACAATTTAAAAGTGTGAGTGTGTCTGATGAATGGACTGCATTATTTGAAAAAATTAAAGTGAATGCAAAGGGCAGAGAAAAAGAAGAAGCTGATTCACTTAATAAAGATCTGTATAGGGAATTGGCATTAAAAATTGCGAGTTTAAGAAATAATCGAATTGCATCATCAAAAGCCCAAATTAGAGGGTTTAATGGAGAAAGTATTGATGTTAAAGCTGTTTATCACGTATTAATGACATCTAAAAAAGGGAAAGAACCTACAATTTATGTTGGTGAGGCTTCATATTTACCAATCAACATAGATAATTTAGAAGTCCTTGGTTCAACCACAGCTGGGAATCCTACTAATTTCAAATTTAGAGATGAAAATCATACTTATAAATATACATCTGCAGACAGTCAGCTATTAATGACCTTTGATAACAAAAATATCGTTAAAGAGTCTTGGAATGTTAAGTATATAAAGAACCCTTTTTCTGTATTTGAAAATCTTCATAATTATATTGATACAGAAGAATTATTTTCAGATTCAGTATCTTGGGTTATCTATAATAATAAATATGAGTTAGAAGAAAGTTCAGGGTTTAATGCCTTTGATGGTTCTACTAAGCTACCTAAAAATAAAAGAAAATTAGAAATTAAAAGAATAGAGAGCGAATTTTATGACAAATTACCTGAAAATATTTTAAGTAATATAATAGCTCTGTTAAATGAAATTCTATTAAAAGACTGGTCGCAACAAAAGATTGATATTCAGAAAAGAAAAACATTAAGAAAAAATTTAATTAAATTAGTTGAAGGATCTGGAGAAACGCAACTTTTAACGAGAATTGAAAAATTAGTTTTCCGTTCATCAACAGAAATGTATATTCCTATTCCAGACTCTAAAGAATTTCATAATCAAAGACCTGATTTTTTTGGAGAAAAGGTTGGGACATTCAAAAATAATGGAAAAACATTAGCGTTAGATAAAGAACAAAGAAAATTTAAATTAGAGTTTTTAGCTTCAGGAAATATTATTGAGGCATATATCAATCAAGATCTAGGTAAAGCTATTCAATCTATTCATAATCAAGATATTCTTGGAAAATGGGTTTTATGGGAAGTATTTCAATTACAAGAAAGAGAACTTTTAACAATTCAAAAACTTAATGAAATTGGTATTAATGGTATTCGATTAATTAAATTTAAGGATACAAGCCGAGGAATTGGTCTTGATTTTATTTGGATAGATCCAGAGAATCCGCCAGCTGATGCAATAGGCTGGGTTGCAAAAAATAAGAAAACAGAGGAAAAATAAATGAAATGTGCATCTTTTTTCGCAGGTGTTGGCGGAATTGATTTAGGTTTTCAACAAGCAGGCTTTGAAATTATTTATGCAAATGAAATTGATAAATTTGCAGTAGAAACTTTTAGGGCTAATCATAATATTTTTATGGATCATCGTAGCATCTTAGATGTACCTGCAAATGAGATCCCTGATTTTGATGTAATGTTAGCGGGTTTTCCCTGCCAAGCATTTTCTATTGCTGGATATAGAAAAGGATTTGAGGATAAAGGGCGAGGCGATTTATTTTTTGAATTAGAAAGAATTTTTATCGAAAAACAGCCATCTATTATTTTTTTAGAAAATGTGAAGAATTTAGTAAGCCACGATAATGGTAGAACATTCGCAATTATTAAAGATTCATTGATAAAAAATGGTTATCATATTAAATATCAGGTAATGAATGCGGCTGAATATGGAAATATTCCTCAAAATAGAGAGCGTATTTATATTGTTTGTTTTAAAGATAAAGCTTTATCGGATAAATTTGATTTTCCTGAAAAGATAAAATTAACGAAAACAATTGAAGATATGCTAGAAAATGAAGAAAATATTGAGCCTAAATATTTCTATACTAACAAAACACCATTTTTTAATTCTTTAGTCGAAAGCATTAAAGATGCTAAAACGCTATATCAGTGGAGAAGACAGTATGTTCGAGAGAATAAGAATAACCTCTGTCCAACTCTAACTGCTAATATGGGAACAGGTGGGCATAATGTACCGTTACTAAATGTACAAGGATTACCATCAACAATTCGAAAATTAACACCTAGAGAATGTTTTAATTTTCAAGGTTATCCAAAAGATTTTGTTTTACCTAAAATTAGTAATGCTAATTTATATAAACAGGCTGGTAATAGTGTTGTTGTTCCTGTAATCAGACGTATTGCTGAAAGTATTAAATCTATACTATAGAAGAAGCGGTCAAATTTTTAATAAAATTTGACCGCTTCTTCTATGAATTAAGCCGCTTCTCTATGATAAAAACGCAAGCTGTGTTCTTTTTGGCGGGCAGAGCTGAAGGCGGATACGCGTTTTAAGTAGCCGATCACTCGTGTGCCATAGTCGATATTTTGCGAACCGCATTTTGAACAACTGCATAAGGTGCGTTTATCAATGTGTGCACATTCGTTACAAATGGTGATTTTCACGTTAATACAGAAATAGTTGCGACCGGTTTTTTGCCGCAATATCAAGCAATGAGCGATAGCCCGTTTGAGTTAATGCTTCGTCTAGGTTGAGGTGTAACGCAGAACCGCCATCTAACCACTCAATTAGCTTTTTTCCGTGGAGCAAGAATTTATCCAAAGCATTAGTATTTTCGTCTTCAACCACATAGAAATAGGAATTGTAGCAATCACGAGGCACAAAATAGCCATCTTGTTTATCCCATTTCGCATTTTTCACGCCAAGATTTTCTGCCGGTACAAATTCGGTATTGAATTTCACACCATATTTTTTGGAAGCGGTCTGATTTGCATCAAAAATGACTTTTAAACGGCTTTGTACAAACTGCATATAATCCGGGTTATAACCGACTGTTAGCCCTTGTGATTCGGCGACCTCCGCCATTCCATTAATACCAATCGTGAGGAATTGCTTATCCAAAGAAATAAATCCAGCGTCATAAACCGGTAGCATTCCGGCGGCTAAATATTCTTCCATTAATTTACGATAAGCGTATTGATATTTATGAATTTTGCCAACTTCTTCTTCTAAATTGCGTCCATCTTGCACTAAACGGTTCATATTGATGGTAATGACGTTAATCGAACCGGTCGCCACGCCGCCGGCACCTAATGAATAAGAGAAGGTGTGATCCGAGATTTCATTACGTAAACGGCAACAAGAAGCGAGTGAATCAGGATTATCGGATTGATAGATAAAAAATGAGTTACCTTGCGAAAGCTCTTCTGCCATTTGATCGGCAAATTCGTTGTCTTTGCATTTACCATTTTCGGTTAGCATTGCGCCGTTACTACTGGGAAAGTTAAAATCGCTTTAGTACGTTCTTGGTTAAACCATTTCATAAAGAAAATTTGCAATGCGGCAGTCGTTTCCCAATTCGGGCGTTCAAAATCAGGGAACACAAAATTACCGAACATCGCATCAAAATAGTGTTTATCATAAAGTGAAATATTCCAGAACACGCTTTGGTAACCACGAGCGTGACCGGTTGATTAATACTATAAACCACTTGTTGTAGATGATTTTCGATTTCACTGCGGTGGGTTTCGAGATAGTTATCACCAAAATCTTTACGGGCGAAATAGTCAAAATAGGTTAAAAATTCAACGGTTGCCACAGCACCGGCAAATTGTGAGCTAACTGCAAACACGAAATTCACAAACGAACCACAAAACGAAGCGAGGTGTTTTGGTGCTTTAGATTCGCCACCTAATTTAGTTAAGCCATCACGTAAGAAAGGGTACATTGTTACTGAAACACAATATGGTTTGAGGCTAGTTTCATCGTGTACATAGATTTCGTGTGATTCAATTTGACGTAAGTATTCGCCAGCAAGCTCTTCATCAAATAATTCTGCAATTTTGTTACTCACTTTGGCACGGTTAATTTGCACAAAGAAGTCTTTCATCATTTCATTTTCCATGGTCGCAATATTTTTTTGCGTAACATTGGCATTTGCGTCCATTTTTGAGCCGTCAGTCGCATTTTTGGCGTGTAAATAATGATGAATAAAGTCTAATTTTCCTGTTACTTGATTCGGCGTTAAGCGGATCATAATGATTAAACTCCTTTGAGAAATAAGTGATTAAGATTTTCGCCAGTGCGTAAATCGATAAAACGTTGATTGGTGGTAAGACGGTTTAAACCGCCTCTTTCTGCAACCCATCGACCTGTCTTGAGGTAGGTTAATTGCGAAAGTAGCTCTGCAGAAAGCTCATGTTGCTCCAGTCCAGTATAAAGACAGGTTTTTAAACCTTTCTGTTTACAGTAGCTGAGTAACGGAATAAGTTGTTCGGGTAGCCATTCGCCGCCCATAAAAAGTACGCGACTGATTAAGCTTTGGTATTTATTTAATTGATCGGCGAGGTAATTTTTCGTCAAAATTTGACCGCTTCCGACTTTCCAGCTCTCGGTGCTATGACAGCCTTTACAGCCTAATGGGCAACCGGTAATTAAGAAGGCGAGAGAGGTTTCATTCGGTACTTCTTGCCAAACAATCTGTTCGGAACAGAATCTAAGTTTTTCCATTTGTTATAAAATTGTTACTATATGTTGTGTTTGTTTTGTTATTAAGCACAAGATATTGTGTATTCTAATTGTTGTTTTTGGAAAATAAAATCAAAAAATTTTTAGATGAAGACTTGCAATTTTCTAACTAATGGAAAAATAAAGCAGATAACGGATTGTAAATTTTTCTGACATTCTATTTTGTAAGATTCGTCATAATGAGTGGTAAGGAAGACAATATATACCTAATCTTTTTTATTGTGAGAAAGGCTAAAAAACAGGATAATAGACACCATTTTTATAAATGATTTCTAAAGAATAAGCGGTGGGATTGAGTAAAATTTTTGCAAAATCTTAAATAAAAACAACCGCTTATTTTTATTTTGTCTTTTTATTGTGGATACTATGGTCGATTATATTCTGTTAATTATTAGTACCGCACTTATAAATAACTTTGTGCTTGTGAAGTTTTTAGGGCTTTGTCCGTTTATGGGTGTGTCGAAAAAAGTAGAAACCGCAATCGGTATGGGAATGGCGACAACCTTCGTTCTTACGGTCGCTTCGTTATCGGCATATTTGGTTGAAACTTATGTGCTGATCCCTTTAGAAGCACAATTTTTACGCACTCTCGTATTTATTTTAGTGATTGCAGTCATTGTGCAATTAACAGAAATGATTGTGCATAAAACCAGTCCGACTTTATATCGCTTATTGGGGATTTATTTGCCGTTAATCACGACTAACTGTGCGGTTTTGGGTGTGGCGTTATTAAATGTGAATTTAGCGAATAATCTCGTTGAATCGGTACTTTATGGGTTTGGTGCGGCACTAGGTTTTTCTCTTGTACTTGTCTTATTTGCGGCATTACGTGAGCGTTTAGCGGCGGATGTGCCACGTCCGTTTCAAGGGGCTTCAATCGCTTTAATTACGGCGGGATTAATGTCGCTTGCCTTTATGGGCTTCACCGGTTTGGTAAAAATCTAATGTTAGCATTTCCTATTATTGTTTATATCATTATCGCTATTGCTGTGATCGCCCTCATTTTTGGTGCGATTTTAGGCTATTCGTCAATTAAATTAAAAGTTGAAGCCGATCCTATCGTTGAACGAATTGATTCATTGTTACCGCAAAGCCAGTGTGGCCAATGTGGCTATCCCGGTTGCAAGCCGTATGCAGAAGCGATAGCTAACGGCGATCAAATTACGAAATGTGTGCCGGGCGGTCAACCTTTGGTGGTAAAAATTGCGGATCTGCTCGGTGTAGAAGTACCGGCAATGGACGGTGTCGCAGAACCAGAAGTGAAGGTGGCATTAATCCACGAAGATATGTGTATTGGCTGTACTAAATGTATTCAAGCCTGTCCGGTCGATGCGATTATCGGTACAAATAAAGCGATGCATACGGTTATTCCAGATTTATGTACAGGTTGTGAATTATGTGTTGCACCTTGCCCGACCAATTGTATTGAAATGGTTAAACAGCAGACGACTACGAGAACATGGAATTGGCAATTTGATGAGAATTTAGTGATTCCGGTAGTGAATACAACGGATTTACAGAAAAAACTGGTAATTGGCGGAGGTAAATATGAGTAATGCGATAGACGTATTGGATCGTATTCGCCAAGGAAACCAATCCGGTAAGCTATGGCACTTTCCGGGCGGTATTCACCCGATGCAGAATAAAAAACAATCGAATCAAAAGCCAATTCGCAGTTTGCATTTACCCAAATTTTTCTATGTGCCGGTAGTACAACATTCAGGTTGGGCAGGCGAGCTGTTGGTTAAGGTTGGCGATCATGTATTAAAAGGACAGCCACTCACTAAAGGCGATAATTATCGCCAGTTACCAGTGCATGCACCGACATCAGGAACGGTTATCGGTATTGAGCCTTATGTATCCGCACATCCGTCCGGCTTACCTGAAATTACCGTGATTATTGAAACAGACGGTAAAGATGAATGGATAGAGCGTCAGCCGATTGAAGATTTCTTAACGCTGACAAGCGGTCAAATTATCGAAAAAGTTTACCAATACGGTATCGCAGGTTTAGGCGGTGCGGTGTTCCCAACCGCTTCAAAACTCAGTTTGGCGGATAAGCGTTGCAAAGTATTGATTATCAATGGGGCGGAGTGTGAGCCTTATATTACTTGTGATGATCGTCTAATGCAGGATTATACCCACGAATTTCTCGAAGGGATTCGCATTTTGCGTTATGTGCTACGTCCGGAAGAAGTGGTATTAGCGATTGAGGATAATAAACCGCAAGCGATTAAAGCGATAGAAAAAGCGTTAAAGGGTTCGAACGATATTACACTACGAGTAATTCCGACCATTTATCCCTCCGGTGCAAGTGATCAACTGGTACAAGTCTTAACCGGTTTAGAGATCCCTCAAGGCAAACGTACCATTGAAATGGGTATAGTAATGCACAATGTCGGTACGGCATTTGCGGTTAAACGTGCGGTGATGGATGATGAACCATTAATTGAACGCGTGGTAACATTAACCGGCGATAAAATTCGCAATAAAGGTAACGTGTGGGCAAGACTAGGTACGCCGATTCAACATTTATTGGAGCAGGTAGATTATCAGGCGGATAGCCGTTTTCCAGTCTTTTTAGGCGGACCAATGACCGGTTTTATTTTACCGTCATTGCAAGCGCCGATTACGAAAACCGCAAACTGTATTATTGCCCCGGATCATTTTGAATATGCACCGCCGGAGCCGGAACGTAGCTGTATTCGCTGTTCAAGTTGCTCAGATGCTTGTCCTGTCAGCCTATTGCCGCGAAGCAACTTTATTGGTTTGCTCGTTCGGATGATCATGATAAATCGAAGGAATATCATTTAGATGCTTGTATCGAATGTGGTGTTTGTGCGTATGTTTGCCCGAGTTACATTCCGTTGATTCAATATTTCCGTCAAGAAAAAGCCAAAATAGCGGAAATTGAGGAAAAAGCGAAAAAAGCGGAAGAAGCGAAAATTCGTTTTGAAGCGAGAGAAGCGCGTTTACAAAAAGAAAAAGAGGCTCGGACTGCACGTATTGCACAAGCGGCGGATAAACGCCGAGAAGAAATCGCAAATTCTGCCGGAGAAGATCCGGTGGCGTACGACTCGCTCGTATCAAAGCGAAAAAAGCAGAAACCGAAACACAGGTGGAAGCAGTCCACGCAAAAGCTAATGGTGAGCCGGATAATAGCGAATTAATGGCACAACGTAGAGCAAGACGTTTGGCAAAACAAGCTGAGGCTGTAACTGATGCAGGTGACGAAAATTTATCAATCAATACCGTACAACAGGATAAGCAAACCAATCCTAAGAAAGCGGCAGTTGCGGCGGCGTTAGCTCGTGCAAAAGCGAAAAAAGTGGCACAGCAAGCACCAGCGCAAGCGGTTGAAAATACTGAAGAAGTTGCAACGGCAACAGAAGCGGAAGACCCACGCAAAGCGGCGGTTGCGGCGGCGTTAGCTCGTGCAAGAGCAAAAAAGCGACTCAGCAATCACCAGCGCAAGCGGTCGAAAATACCGAAAAAGTTGCAACCGCAACAGAAGCGGAAGACCCACGTAAAGCGGCGGTTGCGGCGGCGTTAGCTCGTGCAAAAGCGAAAAAAGCGGCACAGCAAGCGGCGAGACAAGCGGTTGAAAATACCGAAAAAGTTGCAACGGCAACAGAAGCGGAAGACCCACGTAAAGCGGCGGTTGCGGCGGCGTTAGCTCGTGCGAAAGCGAAAAAAGCGGCACAGCAAGCACCAGCGCAAGCGGTTGAAAATACTGAAAAAGTTGCAACCGCAACAGAAGCGGAAGACCTACGTAAAGCGACAGTTGAGGCGGCGTTAGCCAGAGCGAAAGCGAAAAAAGCGTACGACGAATCACCAGCGCAAGCGGTTGAAAATACTGAAGAAGTTGCAACGGCAACAGAAGCGGAAGACCCACGCAAAGCGGCGGTTGCGCGGCAATTGCTAGGGCTAAAGCGAAGAAAATGGGATTAGAGTGACCAAATGACGAATTTATTTGACAGTCTATTACCATCGTTGCCTTGGTCATTCTTATTTATTCAAGATTTGATCGGTACTATCGTGTTTGCTGTTTCGGGGGCAATGGCGACTCGTCAGCATAAAATGGATATATTCGGTATGTTCATTTTGGCATTTGTGACTGGCGTTGGTGGCGGTACGTTGCGTGATGTGATGATCGGTAGCACACCTGTATTTTGGATGAAACAACCGATTTATGTACTGATGATTGCTCTGGCAGTTATTCTTACGGCTGTTTTTAAGAATAATATCAGCAAAAAAGAATGGCAAACAGGGTCGCTGATTTTTGATGCGATTGGTTTAGGTGTATTTACCGTAATTGGCGTACAGAAAGGTTTAGATTTCGGTTTGCACCCATTGATAGCTATTGCATTAGGTGGAATGACCGGCTGTTTTGGTGGAGTTATTCGGGATATTTTACGCAATGAAGTCCCCATCGTATTGCAAAAAGAAATTTATGTTACGGCAAGCCTTATTGGCGGTGTGATTTTTGTCTTGTTCTATGCCTCCGGTGTGGAAAGTCGTTGGGTCGATATTGCTACGGTTGGTACGGTGATTGTCATACGCTTATTAGCGATTCGATTTAATTTAAATTTACCGAGAATTTAAACGGAAAGGAATAATTTAATGTTTAAAATGGTCAGTTCTCCCCATACTCATTCGTCCAATTTAACGGCGAAATTTATGCTGTGGGTAATGGTAGCTATGTTACCGGCACTGGGCGTGCAGTGGTATTTCTTCGGTTACGGTGTGTTTATTCAAGTGGTTATTGCAATATCACTGGCGGTGGTGATTGAAATCGCACTTGCAAAATTGCGCCGAAAACCGACCGCTTTTTATGTTTCGGATTTAAGCGGTTTGTTGACTTCGTTGATTTTAGCGATGTCGATTCCGCCTTACGCACCTTATTGGGTTGTTGTGATTGGTGTGATTGTTGCCCTATTACTGGCAAAGCATGTATATGGCGGTTTAGGGCAGAATTTATTTAATCCGGCAATGGTCGCTTATGCGTTATTATTGGTTTCTTTTCCGGTGCAAATGACCGGCTGGCTTGTGCCGATTGATTTATTAAATGAACCGCCGACATTCGGTGACGCAATGTCATTAGTGTTTTCCGGCGTAACCAGTGACGGCTTTAGCGTACATCAATTACTGGGCAGTGTGGATGGTATTGCACAAGCAACGCCGCTCGACAGTGCTAAAACCAGTATGCAGAAATTAGGTGTAGAAGGTGTATTACAATCCCCGATTTTTAGCGGTATGTTCGCAAATGGTTGGTGGCAAATTAATTTAGCCTTTCTTGCCGGCGGTTTATTGCTAATTTATAAACGCATTATTCACTGGCAAATTCCGGTGGCAATGTTGGCGATATTTGCTTTATTAAGTGGACTAACCGATTTATTGTTACCGCATACTCACTTAAATGTTGTTAGTCAACTTGTTAGCGGTGCAATGATGTTTGGGGCTTTCTTTATTGCAACCGATCCGGTTACTGCTTCGATTACACCTCGTGGTAAATTGATTTTTGGCGGCTTAATCGGTTTATTTGTGTATTTAATTCGTTATTACGGCAATTATCCGGATGCAGTAGCATTTTCGGTGTTATTAGCAAATATTTGCGTACCGTTAATCGATCATTACACTCAACCAAGATTATATGGAACCGGAAGATAATGAATACCTCAAAAATTACCGTTAAGTATGCGTTATTATTAGGCGCAATTGCGCTTATTTGCACTGCCGTTTCGACCGGTGTTTATTTACTTACCAAAGGGCGGATTGATGAAGTCACGGCGGCTCAACAACGTCAATTTTTACAAGAGGTTGTGCCAACTCATTATTTTGATAATGATTTACTTGCTACTTGTAAAATAGCGAGGTTAGCTAATGCACCTTATTTAAACCGTATTTATATGGCTAAAAAAGCAGAAAATTTGACCGCTTATGCCATTCAAGCGACAGCTCCAGACGGCTATTCGGGCAATATCGTATTATTAATCGGGATTCAGCCGGATGGTAAGGTACTTGGTGTAAGAACACTAGAACATAAAGAAACACCGGGATTAGGCGATAAAATTGAAACACGTATTTCGGATTGGATTTTGTCCTTTAGTGGCAAGTTATTTAGCCTAGAAAATGAATCGTTATGGGCAGTCAAAAAAGACGGTGGTCAGTTTGATCAATTTACCGGTGCGACCATTACGCCTCGTGCAGTAGTGAATAATGTACGTCAAAGTGCAAAATGGGTGGTGACGGAGCTAGTAAAATCTCCTGAACAATTAGAAACGTTTGCGAGCTGTAAATAAGAAAGAATCGTATGAATACTGAGAATCAAATTCCGGTGACGGAAATCGATACGACAAAACAGGTAGAATCGTCAATTTGGCGTAACTTACTGACTGAAGGCGTATGGAAAAATAACGGTGCTTTAGTGCAGTTATTAGGGCTTTGCCCGTTATTGGCGGTGTCAAGTAATGTGACTAACGCCCTTGGTTTAGGATTAGCGACCTTATTAGTATTGGTTTGTACTAACACAATGGTATCGTTATTTCGTAAATTTACCCCAAATGATATTCGTATCCCGATTTATGTGATGGTTATTGCGACTGTTGTGACGGCAGTACAGCTGTTAATGAATGCTTTTGCTTATCCAGTTTATCAATCGCTTGGGATTTTTATTCCGTTGATTGTGACTAACTGTATCGTCATCGGTCGAGCAGAAGCCTTTGCGTCTAAAAACTCGGTAGCACATTCCGCCTTTGACGGTTTTGCAATGGGACTTGGTATGACGTTCAGTCTGGTCGTATTAGGTGCAATTCGTGAACTGATTGGCAACGGCACCTTATTTGACGGTTTGGATTTATTGCTGGGCGATTGGGCAAAATCTTTACGTATTGATGTGTTACACTTAGATTCCGGTTTATTGTTGGCAATTTTACCTCCCGGTGCTTTTATAGGGCTTGGGGTAATTTTGGCGGTAAAGAATGTGATTGATAAGAAATAGAGAACCGAATGACAGAGCGAATTACAGCCCGACAAGGGTATGAGCATAAATTTTTAACGGAATTTTTGTATCCGAAATATTGGGGCGTATGGTTTGGCGTTCTTGCACTGGTTATTTTGGCTTATGTGCCAGTTCGTCTACGTGATAAATTAGGTGTATGGATTGGTCGAATCGTTGCCAATCATTTAAAACGTAAAGGCAAAAAACAGTATCATCGTGCTGATGTCAATTTGCGTTATTGCTTTCCTGAATGGTCGGAACAAAAACGTGAGGAAGTGATTGAGAAAATGTTTATTACCGTTTCTCAAACAATGCTGGCAATCGGCGAAACCGCATTACGTTCAACTGCATATTTACAAAAACGTTGTGAGTTTAGTGGCTTTGAATATGTGAGAGAAGCTCGAGAAAAGGGTAAAAACGTCATCTTGCTCGTGCCGCATACTTGGTCGATTGATGCCGCAGGCGTTGCGATGTACACCCACGGTTTCCCGATGACCTCAATGTATAATCCGCATCGAAACGCACTTGTCGATTGGCTTTGGAATATTACCCGTGAAAGATTCGGTGGTAAAATGCACACTCGCCAAAACGGTATTAAGAAATTCTTAAATGATGTACGCAAAGGGAATGTCGGTTATTTCCTGCCGGATGAAGATTATGGTGAAGATCTTAGTGTTTATGCCGATTTTTTTGCGACGGAAAAAGCGACTTTACCGGGGCTGAATAAAATGGCAAAAGTGGCGAATGCGGTCGTGATTCCAATGTTTCCGATTTACAATGCGGAACGGGGCGTATATCAAATGGAAATCTTACCAGCATTGGAATTTTCTGGCGATCCGGTGCAATCTGCCCGAGAAATGAATAAAGTGATTGAGTATTTCGTCACGAAAAATCCGGAACAATACGTGTGGATTTTACGTTTACTTAAAACTCGCCGAAATGGTGAGGATATTTATCAGCGTTAACTTATCTCTTTATCTCGTTTTAAGTTCAAACAGGCGGTCAAATTTCGCAAATTTTTTGCAAGATTTGACCGCTTGTCGTTTCTTTGGAAGTCCCCTTCTTTCTTTTTAAACACTTTTTAGTAATTTTTATCAAATCTAATCTTTCGCTCATTTTTACTCCTCATACAACCGCTCAATATTGCTTTCTGTCATTAGTTATTTTCATTTCTTTTATATCTTTTTCATTCTGAATACTTTCTGAATTAATTGTCGCTTTACATAGCTTTTTGTTATCAATTTCTGTGTTTTAAATGATTTTTGAAGACTTTTATTTCGTTTTGTATTTATTTTTATTTTATTTTGATAATTTATTTTCTGTTTTGTGAGATTGATCACGTTTTGTTTTGAAAAATAAATGTATTATTTGCTCCGTTCCTGATTTGGAATGAAATAGATTCTTTTATTTTAAACATTGGAGGTCTTTATGATCGAAGCAATTACCCATGGTGCAGAGTGGTTTATCGGCTTGTTCCAGAAAGGGGGAGAAACACTTGTTGGAATGATGACAGGCATTTTACCGCTACTCATTTCACTATTAGTTGTAATGAACGCTTTAATTAAATTTGTTGGACAGGAACGCATCGAGCGTCTTGCGCAACGCAGTGCCGGCAATCCGATTTCTCGCTATTTAATTTTACCTGTGATAGGGACTTTCGTGTTCTGTAACCCAATGACATTAAGTTTAGGTCGTTTCCTACCAGAACGTTATAAACCAAGTTATTACGCGCGGCGTCTTATAGTTGCCATTCAATGAATGGCTTATTTCCACACATTAACCCCGGAGAATTGTTTGTTTATTTAGGTATTGCAAACGGTTTAACAACATTAGGCCTACCGCTTGGTCCGTTAGCAATTAGCTATTTGTTAGTGGGCATGTTTACTAATTTCTTCCGCGGTTGGATTACAGATTTTACCACAGCATTTTTTGAGAAACGAATGGGGATTGCCTTAGATCGTACGGTGAATTTATCACACTAATCCATTGTTAAAAATAAATTTTCAAAATGAAAATTTTATAAAAGGAACTGATTATGAGTAACAAAGCAATTTATATCGAAAAAGGTAATGGTGGTTGGGGTGGGCCTTTAACTCTCCCTGTGGTGGAAGGAAAAAAAGTGTTGTATATGACCGGCGGTTCTCGTCCGGCGATTGTAAATAAACTCGTGGAATTAACCGGTTGGAAAGCGGTAGACGGTTTTAAAGACGGCGAGCCGCCAGCAGAAGAAATCGGTATTGCAATCATTGATTGCGGTGGCGTATTACGTTGTGGGTTATATCCAAAACGCCGTATTCCGACTATCAATATTCACGCTACGGGGAAATCAGGACCTTTAGCTGAATTTATTGTAGAAGATATTTATGTTTCCGCTGTGAAAGAAAACAACATTCGTTTAGTTGACGCTGACGGCTCAGTAGTCGCTTAAGTTGAAACCGCAAAACCTGAAGTCGCAAAAGCGCAACAAGTGGGGCGAAGGAATACGATTCAACGAAAAAAATTACCGAGCAAAGTGACGGTTTGCTCGCCAAAATCGGAATGGGAATGGGATCGGTTGCCGCTCTGTTTTTCCAAGCTGGGCGAGATACGATCGACACTGTATTAAAAACAATCTTGCCATTTATGGCGTTTGTGTCCGCTTTGATTGGGATCATCATCGCATCTGGTTTAGGCGATTTCATTGCACAGGGCTTGACCCCGTTAGCAAATAGCCCGATTGGTTTGGTCACTCTTGCTTTAATTTGCTCGTTCCCGCTACTTTCGCCGTTCTTAGGACCGGGGGCGGTTATTGCTCAGGTTATCGGGGTATTAGTCGGTACACAAATTGGTTTAGGTAATATTCCGCCGCATTTGGCTCTACCGGCATTATTTGCCATTAACGCACAAGCGGCTTGTGACTTTATTCCGGTTGGGCTTTCAATGGCTGAAGCAAAACAAGATACCGTACGTGTTGGTGTTCCATCAGTATTAGTGAGTCGCTTTTTAACAGGTGCTCCGACAGTATTACTTGCTTGGGCAGTATCTGCATTCATCTATCACTAGAGATTAGACAAGCGGTTAGATTTGCAAAAGAGTTCACAAAATAGACCGCTTGTTTCCATAAAACAGTTTAAAAAACGAAGAGGAATTTTATATGGCGATTATTTATCAAACAACATTTACCAAAATTGGCGATTTTGCCCGTGATGCTTTAGCGGAAAATATGCTGATTACCTTCAAGCAAGGTGCTCCTGCTGATTTAGAAGATTACTGTTTTATTCATAGTCATAATGCAGTATCAGCGAATTTACAGGCAGGCGATATTGTTGAATTTGACGGTGTTGTTTACCCGATTACCGCTGTTGGTGATGTCGCATCAGAGAATCTAGTCGCACTTGGACACGTTACTTTCCGTTTTGATGGAGCTAATGTCGCAGAATATCCCGGAACGATTCATCTTACCGGCGAAATACCTAAAAATTTAGCAGTTAATTCAACCTTAGTTATTAAACGTGCATAAGCACAAATCACGATTTCAAATTAAAAATTTAGAGGATACAAATTATGAGTAGCGTAAAAAAAGTGGCGGTAGTCGTTGGTGGCGGTCAAACATTAGGTGCATTTTTATCTGCGGGTTTAGCTGATGCGGGTTACCGTGTAGTGGTTGCGGATTTAAATGGCGAAAACGCACAAAATATAGCGAATGAGATTAACTCAAAACAAGGTGCCGGTAATGCGATTGGCGTACAAGTTGATGCGACCAATGAAGTGAGCGTTGAGGCTTTGGCTAAAGCAACGGATGAGGCGTTCGGTCGTACTGATGTGCTTGTGTATAGTGCCGGTACGGCAAAAGCTTCTCCAATTTGGGATTTTGATATTAAAGATTTCGATCTTTCAGTAAAAGTAAATTTAACGGGCTATTTCTTAAGTGCGAAACATTTCTCCCGCTTGATGATTCGTGATGGGATCAAAGGTCGTATTATTCAAATTAACTCAAAATCAGGTAAAGTGGGCGACAAATATAACTCAGGTTATAGTGCGGCAAAATTTGGCGGTGTCGGGTTAACGCAGTCGCTTGCTTTAGATTTAGCGGATAAAGGTATTACTGTTCATTCGTTAATGTTAGGCAATCTGCTTAAGTCACCAATGTTCCAATCTCTTATTCCGCAATATGCGAAAAAATTAGGGATTCCGGAAAGTGAAGTGGAGCAAGTTTATATTGATAAAGTGCCACTAAAACGTGGTTGTGATTACCAAGATGTATTGAACGTATTGAAATTCTATGCGAGTGAAGAAGCATCATACTGTACCGGTCAATCAATTAATATTACGGGTGGTCAGGTAATGTTTTAATCGATCAGCGGTTGGATTTTGCCCATTTTTTGCAAAGTTTTGCTAAAATCCGACCGCTTACTTTTTTAAAGGAAATAAAGATGAATTCAACCACAGCACTGATAACCCTTGCAATCGCAATGTGGCTGTTACAAATTTTTTTGGGGTGGCGACAAGTGAATGCGTTTAACCAAGCCTTTATGGAAATTAGTCGCAAAGGCAAAATCACTGTTGGGAGAAATAGTGGTCGATTTAATCCTAAATCTGTGGTGGTACTTGCTTTTGATGATGATAAAAAAGTGATTGATAGCCTTTGTATGAAAGGCTTTTCTGTTTTTGCTCGTCCGCAAAAATTAGTCGAAGTAATCGGATTACATTTAGATGAAATTGTGCCTGAAAAGATATTTCCAACTGACAAGCGTTCACAATTTGCTTTAAAGATAGCACTTTCAACATCGTATAGTGGTTCAAAATAAACGAAATTTTGCAAAAATTTTCATTTTGAAACAGAATTAAACGTGGGATAATAGCGAGGATTTATTGGTATGAATATTACAAGCGTCATTTTTGATATGGACGGCGTGATGATTGACTCTGAACCACAATGGGCGGAAGCTCAAATCATCGAGCTAGCGAAATATGGTGTCACGATTACCGAACAAGATTGCGAAAAATACACTCGGGGGACTCGAGTTGATCAGCTTGCAGATATTTGGATACAGCGTTTTAATTTGAAAGTTGAAAACACAGTATTGGTAGAAGCTATTTTAGACCGTATTTGTTATGCAATAGCTCAAGAAGGCGTTGCAATGGAAGGGCTTTATGAGCTACTGGAGTATTTAAAATTGAAAAAGTTGCGTTTAGCCGTAGCAACCTCTTCGCCAAATCGAGTAATTCAAGCCGTATTTGAGCGTTTAAATATTGCAGACTATTTTGAAATCCAGTGTACCGCTTTCGATGAGAAATATGGTAAACCGCACCCCGCAGTTTATCTTCAAGCAGTAGAAAAATTAGGTGTTCCAAAATACGAATGCTTAGTGATTGAAGACACAGTAACGGGACTAATTGTCGCTAAAGCGGCAAGCCTAACAACATTACTCGTCAATCCAAATTATCAACAAGAGTGTTTTGCCATTGCTGATGGACGTTTTTACTCGTTACTTGATGTGGTTGAGTATTTAAAGCAACTTGAATAAAAATGTATCAAAATGACCGCTTGTTTGGGAGAAAAAAATGAAACCCTATGAAAGACAACAACAAATTTTAACTTATTTAGCTACAAATGGTCGTACGGACGTTGATGTATTATCAGATTACTTCCAGTTGACCGGAGCGACTATTCGCAAAGATTTAACTGCCCTTGAAAACCAAGGTAAAGTATTGCGTACTTACGGTAGTGTAGTATTAGTAAGTGAAGATCGTGTTGATAGTAAACAGGCGGAAGATCGTGAGGATAAGCCTTTAGTGCAAAAGACCGAAATCAATTTGGCACAAAAGCAGTTAATTGGCAAAAAAGCGGTGAGTTTAATTAACGAGGGCGATTCTATTATTTTTGATGCAGGTAGTACGGTTTTACAATTAATTCCTCACTTAACGCATCTGACGAATTTGTCAATTATGACGAATTGTTTAACTATCTTCCGTGAAATTTTAAAGCTGAACAAGTCCTATAATTTATTGATTTCCGGCGGTTCTTACCGTGAAAAATCAGAATCGTTTCACGGCTATTTTGCAGAATTGGCATTTAAAAGCTCCACTTTCGATACGCTGTTTATTGGTACTGATGGTTTTGATTTGGATGTCGGTTTAACCACATTTAATGAAGTATATAAAGTCAGTTCTTTAATGTGTGATGCGGCAAAAAAAGTGGTCGTGTTAGCCGATTCCAGCAAGTTTGGGCGAAAAAGTCCGAATATTGTTTGTGGTTTAGATAAGATTCATACGATTATTACGGATAGCAATTTACCTGAGGAAATGCGAGATCAGATTCGAGCGAAAAATATCGAATTATTGATAGTTTAAGAGGATTTTATGAATTACTTAGAGAGTGCAAAACAAACCCTTGGTAATTATTGCTATGAAATTGACCGCTTGCGACAACGTTTATCAAATGAATTTAATGATGCGATTGAGTTGATTTTAAATTGCGAAGGACGTGTTGTCGTTGCTGGGATTGGTAAATCGGGGCTAGTGGGGCAGAAAATGGTGGCAACACTCGCTTCAACCGGTACGCCTAGTTTTTTCTTACATCCAACGGAAGCGTTTCACGGCGACTTAGGAATGCTAAAGCCGATTGATGTTGTTATTTTGATTTCTAATAGCGGTGAAACAGATGATGTTAATAAGTTGATTCCAAGTCTGAAAAACTTTGGTAATAAGATTATTGCAATGACTGGAAATCCGCTTTCTACGTTAGGTAAGCACGCAGATGTAATTCTTAATATCAATGTAGAGCGTGAAGCTTGTCCAAACAATTTAGCACCTACTAGCTCAGCAATGATCACAATGGCGTTAGGCGATGCGTTGGCAATTGCTTTAATTAACGCACGAGATTTTAAATCTGAAGATTTTGCTCGTTTTCACCCAGGTGGTAGTTTGGGACGTAAGTTACTAAATCGTGTGCGTGATGTGATGAATAGCCAGCTTCCAATCGCGACATTAGACACCTCGTTTACCGATTGTTTATCTATAATGAATGAAGGCAGAATGGGGGTTGCGGTGATTATGCAACATAACAAATTAGAAGGCATTATTACCGATGGCGATATTCGCCGAGCGTTAGCAAAATTTGGTACAGAAACACTGCATAAAACGGCCGGCGAGCTTATGACTCGTAATCCGAAAACGGTGGATGAGAATCTGTTTATCGCCAAAGCGGAAGAATTGATGAAAGCACAACATATTCATTCATTGATAGCAATAAATAAAGAAGGCGAGCCGACAGGTCTGATTGAATTTTCAAGTTAAAAAATAAGGCAAATGTATGTTTGCCTTATTTTTTTAGATAAATCACTATTTTGTTACGGTTGCTTCAATTAATTTTTCTGCTTTAGCTAAGCTGTTTTCAACCGCTTGATATGGCGTATTTGAGTGTGCGACAACTTGTTCCGCACGGTTTAACATCACTTCAACTTCTCCTGTTTTCGGTTCCGTTACTAACACTTTTAAAGGCAACTGTAATGCTAAGCTAGGATCTTTCACCATCAACGGTGTTCCGGCTTTTGGTGTACCGTAAATAATCACGGTTGCCGGTTGCATTTCAAGAGCGGCTGACTTTTGCCGCTTGGTGATCGATTTTAGCGAAGATTGTCATTCCTTTACTTTTCAAGGTGTTTTCTAATGTATCAACTGTTTGTTGAAAACTAAACTTGCTTTTGAATACTGCCGGTTTTAGGTCTGTTTGTGCATTTGCATAACCGGTTACAGAGAATAAAGATGCTAGTAATAGAGCTTTTAATTTCATTGGATTGTCCTCAGTTAAAATAAGCTAATATTAGACTGTAATCTATTATTGCCCTTACACCAAAATTTCACGCTAGGCATTTAGCCAGTTTCGTAACATTTGCTCGCCATACTCAGTAATAAACGATTCGGGGTGGAATTGCACACCATAAATCGGTAAATGCTGATGTTTAAATGCCATTAAGACATTTTGATCACAAACTGCTGTGGCAACAAGCGGTGTATTTTGCAACGATTTTTGCGAAATAGCCCACGAATGATACAAACCGATCTTAAAACGCTCGGGTAAACCGTTAAAAATCGGGTTATTGCTAATTTGAATTAACGGACGTTGTTGCCCGTGTCTGACTTCATTCAAGTTGTATAGCTCGTCGCCAAAAAATTCACACAGCGTCTGATGACCTAAGCACACACCTAAAATCGATTTGGTTTGTTGAAAACGTTCCAACATTTCAAAGGTTTGCGGATAAGCTCTCGGGACATCCGGACCGGGTGAAATCAGAATATGGCTAAAGTTTTCCACCTCATCAAGTACCAATTGTTCCACTAATACCACTTTCATCGGTACGCCGATTTTGCGTAGCAGATCCACCAGATTGAAAGTAAACGAATCGTGGTTATCGATAATTAATAAATTAGTAGCTTTCTTCATTGTTTGTCGCATTGCTATCTTCAATCTTTTCTGCAATTAATGTGAGTTTATTTGTATCAAAATCGTTGGTGAGCATTTCAACTGCCGGCATCGTTTGGCTCGCTTTGGCGGAAAGTTGCTGGAAGCGTTCCACCTTGCCGACTAAGCCTTGGCGACCAACCAATGAGGTTACCGTCTGATTATATTGATTATTGACCGTATTCAGTGTATTGCCCAATTTCGCCAAACGGTCGGCAACGGTACACACTTGATTATAAATTTCGCCCGCTTTTTCACTGATTTCACGTGCTTCGGCATTGCCTCGCTCAATTCGCCATAAATTTGCCACGGTACGCAAAATTGGCATTAAAGTGGTGTAAGACACTAAAATGACATTACGTTCATAACCGTAATTAAACAGTCGCGGATCGTGCTTCATCGCTTCAATATAAGCCGGCTCAATCGGCACGAACATCAACACGAAATCCGGACTTTTCACCCCTTGCAAACTGCTGTAATTCTTTTTCGACAAGCCGTCAATATGTGTACGGAGTGATCTGCAATGCTCATCTAACGCCTGAGTAATTGCAAAATTTTCTTCGGATCTGACCGCTTGATCATAAGCCAGTAATGACACTTTACTATCAATAATTAAGTGTTTTTGATCCGGCAAATGCACCACAAAATCGGGTGCAAAACGCTTGCCTTCCTGATCTCGGAAACTTTCTTGAGCCACATAGTGTTCACCGGCTAATAGCCCTGCCGCCTGTAGTGCCGATTCAAGCTGAACTTCACCCCAATTACCTGCAATTTTATTATTACCTTTCAGTACGTTGGTTAAATTTTGTGCTTCTTCCGACATTGACACACCGATTTGTAGTACCCGTTTCAGTTCAGCTTCTAAACTTGCCGTGCCTTTTAGCGACTCACTATGCACTTCATTTACTCGTTTTTGGAAGCTTTCAATTTGTTCTTTAAACGGTTTTAATAGGGCATCTAATGAAGATTGATTGCTGGCGGTAAAACTTTTGGTTTTTTCTTCCAAAATTTGCTGTGCCAAATGTTGAAACTCAACATTAAGCTGTTGTTTTACCTCGATAAAATTGCGTTGTTGTGCTTCAAAATTCGCTTGTTTTTCTGAAAGTGAGGTTCTCAATTCGGTTAATTCATTTTGCGTCTGGCTAAGCTGGGCGACAAGCGATTGGCTTTCACGTTCTTTATGCGAAAGCGCATTTTGATTAAATTGTAATTGCTCTTCTAAACTTTCCGACTTGGCTTGGAATGCACCGATACGTTCTTTCAGCTCATTGATATAGCGTTCCAATTGCTGTTCTTGTTGTTCCGCTTCTTCAATTTTGCCGTGTAAGCGGTTAATTTGCGCTTCTTTTTCGCTAATTCGTTCAATACCGGCTTGGGCTTGTGTTTTATACTGAATTGCCCATTGTTCGATCTGATTTTTTTCAACGGAAAGTTGCTCAAGTTTTTGGTTAATTTGAGTGAGATCGGCTTGTGCTTTAGCCAAATCTTGCGAAAGTTCAAACGCATCACGTTGGTAGCGTGATTGCAGAAAAAACAGAAAAACAGCGATAACCAGTAACACGGCAATCGCCACATAAAACCATATTTCGTCAATAATCATAAAGGTAAACCTGAATCTAATAGAAAAATATACAGTATTATAGCAATCCGGCGAAAAATGAAAAGTGAAAGAACGTTGCTAAATTGGCGGAAATTCCCCTAGAATAACGGCAATATTCGTCACATTTTGAGTTTATGCAACATTTTATCCAAACCGCCAATCAACTCGGGCAACAGAAAAGCCCGTTTTTCTTTTTAATTGATTTTGAACAGCAAAAACCGATGATTTGCCCGCTAGAACAAGCGGCAAAGCGGCCTATTTTTCGATTTTTTTTGCAAGTCGAATGTTCAGTCGCAAAACGTTCGCAAGCCGTTTGCATTTCAAATCAATCCCATTTCGTTTGAAACTTATCAGCAAGGTTTTGAGCTTGTTCAAAAGGAAATCCAAGCCGGTAACAGCTATTT
The DNA here is from genome assembly GCF_029774155.1 of Actinobacillus arthritidis. Classification (NCBI taxonomy): domain Bacteria; kingdom Pseudomonadati; phylum Pseudomonadota; class Gammaproteobacteria; order Pasteurellales; family Pasteurellaceae; genus Actinobacillus; species Actinobacillus arthritidis. The sequence goes on from NZ_CP103833.1 coordinate 154,176, forward strand.
ATTGAATTTGACTTATCCGACTGAAATTCAAACTAATTACAGTTTAGAAGAACTGTTTTTCGCCAGTTCGGCAAAATATAAATTGTGGCTAAAAGGGCAGTTTGTCTGTTTTTCGCCGGAAACGTTTGTGCGGGTTCAGCAAAATAAAATCTACTCTTACCCGATGAAAGGCACGATTAATGCGAATGAGCCTAATGCGGCGGAAAAGCTGATGCAATCGGACAAAGAATTTACCGAACACAATACGATTGTCGATTTGATTCGTAATGATTTGGCGTTAGTTTCACAAAATATTCAGGTGACGAAATATCGTTATTTAGAGAAAGTGAACACTTACCGTGGTGCGATTTACCAAACCAGTTCCGAAATTTGTGGTGAGCTAAATGAAAATTGGCAAGCGAGTATTGGCTCACTGTTAGCAAAATTGTTGCCGGCAGGCTCAATTAGCGGTGCGCCGAAAGAAAAAACCTTAGAGATTATTCAACAAGCGGAAATTGGTCAAAGAGGCTATTACACCGGTATTTTCGGTTATTTTGACGGCGAGAATTTAGAGAGTGCGGTGGCGATTCGTTTTATTGAGCAAAATGGCGAACAACTTCTGTTTCGTAGTGGCGGTGGTATTACCGCAAAAAGCATGTTGAACGATGAATATAACGAGCTATTGGAGAAAGTGTATGTGCCGATTTCCATTGTTTGAAACGATTGCAATTATTGATGGCGAACCGCAAAATTTAGCTTATCATCAGCAACGTTTTGAAAGTGCGATGGAGCAATATTTTAATGTGACATCACAACGACAATTAGCTGAGATAATTTATGTGCCAAATGAATTTCAGCAGGGAAGAGTTCGTTGCCGGATTGATTACAATGCTAATGAATTTCGGCAACAATTTTTCCATTATACGCCACGTAAGATCAATGCTTTCCAATGTATTTATACTGAGGATTTGGATTACCGCTTTAAATATAGCGATCGCAAGCGGTTAGATTCGCTTAAAACGTCGCAAGCGGATGAAGTGATTATTATCAATAATGGCAAAGTGAGTGATTGCACAATTGGAAATTTACTATTTTTAAAACAAGGACAGTGGTTTAGCTCACAAGATTATTTGCTTAAAGGGACGCAATTAACCGCATTAGTTGAGTGTCAGCAGGTATTTTTAACCGACATTTCAGTAGAGGATCTGTCGCAATATGAACGTGTAATGATGGTAAATGCGTTAAATCCGTTTGATCCGGTTCGATCTTTGCCAGTATCGGCGATTAAATTTTAGGATATGGATCGAAAAACAGTAAAAAAACACTTGAAACTGTATAAGTAAACACTATAATAATACACAGTTAATTGACGACAAGCGGTCGTTTTATCGAAAAGTTTGCAAAGGACAAAATTATGGCAACGGACAACAAAAAGAGTCAAAAAAATACAACAGCAGTAAAACAAACAGATCCAGAACAAAAAGAAAAGGCATTAGTCGCCGCGCTTGCTCAAATTGAAAAACAATTTGGTAAAGGTTCCATTATGCGTTTAGGCGATACGCAAGCACTTGATATTGAAGCGGTTTCAACCGGTTCAATCGGTTTGGATGCAACATTAGGTATCGGTGGTTTACCGATGGGACGTATTGTAGAAATCTATGGTCCGGAATCATCAGGTAAAACAACGTTAACGCTTTCTGTCATTGCTCAGGCACAAAAAACCGGAAAAACTTGTGCGTTTATCGATGCGGAACACGCATTAGATCCTGTTTATGCACGTAAATTAGGTGTGGATACCGATGCGTTATTAATTTCACAACCGGATAACGGTGAACAGGCTTTAGAAATCTGTGACGCGTTAGTGCGTTCTGGTGCGGTTGATTTAATTATTGTGGACTCGGTTGTCGCATTAACACCGAAAGCGGAAATTGAAGGCGATATGGGTGATTCTCATATGGGCTTACAAGCGCGTTTAATGTCACAAGCATTACGTAAATTAACAGCAAATATTAAAGCGACTAACTGTTTAGTGGTGTTCATCAACCAAATTCGTATGAAAATTGGTGTGATGTTCGGTAATCCAGAAACGACAACTGGTGGTAACGCACTTAAATTCTATGCTTCGGTACGTTTAGATATTCGCCGTTCAGGTGTGGTAAAAGACGGTGATGAGGTTATCGGTAGCGAAACGAAAGTGAAAATCGTGAAGAATAAAGTTGCTCCGCCATTCCGTGAAGTACAATTTGATATTATGTACGGCGAAGGTATCGCTCGTATGAACGAGTTACTTATCCTTGCGGAGAAAAATGGTTTTATTCAGAAAGCCGGTGCATGGTTCTCTTATGAAGGAACAAAAATCGGTCAAGGTAAAAATAATGCGATTAAATGGTTAAAAGAAAATCCTGAGATTGCAGAAAAAATTGAACAAGAGATTCGACAATTATTAATTGCTAATCCGGAAAAACATTTAGCTTCATCAAGCGATGATGAGTTATCAGAATCAGATGATGTGGAGAGTTTTTCTGATGATTCATTTAATGACGAAGAGTTATAAATAAGATAAAAATGCGGTTTCTGCATCTCAAATGTGGAAACCGCATTTTGTATTTAATAGATAACGATAATGACAAAATATACTGCGACAAATTATCTGCTATATTTGCTTTCTAAGCGTGATTATAGTGAGCAAGAATTAAGGCGTAAGCTCTTACAAAAAGAGTATACTGAAACGGAAATTGATGAAACAATAGAAAAGGCACAATCTAATCATTGGCAAAGTGATGAGCGATTTTGTGCTAGTTTTATCCGTTATCGTTCTCAACAAGGAATTGGTCCTCGCCGTTTGAAGCAAGAATTAAAACTGAAAGGTATTAAAGATTGGTTGATTAGCCAAGAGTTGGATAATGCGGAAACGGATTGGTTTGCATTAGCGGAACAAGTTTTTGAGAAAAAACGACCGCTTGTATGGGATATTAAAGCCAAACAGAAAATGTGGCGTTTTATGCTTAGCAGAGGCTTTTATAATGATCACTTTAGCCATCTAATGGACATAGATTACAATGATGCAGAATATGAATAAGATTACTTTTTTTAGCCGTTTCGAGGCAGATATTTTAGCCGGTAAGAAAACTATTACCATTCGAGATAAATCCGAGTCTGATTTTCAGCCTCAGCAACAACTAGCGGTTTTTACCAATGAAACTGATCGTTTCTTTGCTAATATTCGAGTGATTTCCGTTACACCAATCCATTTTGAGCAATTAAATGAACAGCATGCTAAACAAGAAAATATGTTGTTAGCAGAGCTGAAGCAAGTCATCAGAGAGATTTATCCGAATGACAATGACTTTTTTGTGATTGAGTTTGAATTAATTGAATGAGTATTTTTAAATCTACGAAACAAGTAGAACTTTGTCCTGATTGTGGATCTGCATTACAAATTAAACGAGGGAAACAAGGTTTATTTTTAGGTTGTAGTAGTTATCCGCAATGTGATTATATAAAACCGTTACATCAAACTAACCGTGTAATCAAAGATTTAACAGAAATCTGCCCTGAGTGCGGACATTTGCCGCAATTAAAACAGGGTAATTTTGGCATTTTTATTGGCTGTAGTCATTACCCAGAGTGTCATTTTACTGTACATGATGAGGCGGAAGAACAAGAAGAATTTGATTGCCCAGAGTGCAAAACGCATAAATTAGTCGCTCGGAAAGGACGTTCAGGAAAAACGTTTTATGGCTGTAGCGGGTTTCCTAGTTGTAAGTTTACTTTGGCATCCAAACCTATAGTAAAAACGTGTCCTCAATGCCAGTGTTCAATCGTAACGCTCAAGAAACAGCGTGGAAAATCAATGTATCTTTGTGCAAATAAGTCATGCCAATATCTATTTAGTGAAGAAAATGAATAATTTAGAAAATATTGTTGAGCAATTAAAACAGAATAGAGTGGTTGCTTATCCTACGGAAGCGGTATTTGGTTTAGGCTGTAATCCTAATAGTGAGGCGACCGTACGAGCTTTATTAAAATTAAAAAATCGCCCTGAAGAAAAAGGGCTTATTCTTATCGCTCCCACTAAAGAGCTATTACTTCCGTATATTGATGAGTGCAAATTAACGGCAGAGCATTGGCAAATTTTTGAAACACCTTCCGAGCGTGCGATTACTTGGGTCATGCCGGCTAAAAAAGATGTGCCTCAATATTTGACAGGGCAATTTGATACGATTGCGGTACGTTTATGCCGTGTGCCAGCAGTTATAGAACTGTGTCAGGCAACCGGTTTTGCTTTAACATCGACCAGTTGCAATTTGACTGGACAAGAACCATGCCGAACGGCAGACGAAGTAAAATCACAATTCGGAATGGATTTTCCGGTATTAGACGGTAATACAGGAGGAAAAATCAATCCTTCTGAAATTCGGGATATTTTTACACAACATATTTTTAGACAAGGATAATATGAATCAATATGCGGTTTGGGGAAACCCAATTTCTCAGAGTAAGTCGCCACGTATCCACCAACTTTTTGCGGAGCAAACGGGTAAATATATTAGTTATGTAGCAAAACTAGGTAGCGAACAGCATTTTGAAAATGAGTTACTGAACTTTTTTGCTAATGGTGCAAAAGGTGCGAATATTACTGCTCCGTTTAAGGAGCGTGCATTTGCACTCGCAGATGAATATAGTGAAAGCTGTTTGTTAGCTGAAGCCTGTAATACATTAAAACGTTTGGAAGATGGACGTTTATATGCGGATAATACGGATGGTTTCGGTCTTTGTTCAGATCTAGAGCGTTTAGGTTGGCTAGTGCCTGAGCAACGTGTGCTTATTTTAGGGGCTGGTGGTGCAACCAAAGGTGTGCTTTTCCCTTTATTAGCGGCTAAACAGCAGATTACACTTTATAATCGAACGTTAGAGAAAGCGGTCGATTTAGCGGAAAAATTTGCAAAATATGGACAAATTCAAACCGCTTCACTTGATCAGATTGCTGAACAAAAATTTGATTTGATCATTAATGCAACATCGTTAGGCTTACAGGGTAAATATGTGCCTGTTGCATCACACCTTTTAAAAAATGCGACCGTTTATGATATGCAGTATGCTATAAATATGCAGACACCATTCTTAAATTACGCTCGTGAGTGTGGTGCTGTACGTTATCAAGATGGCTTAGGAATGTTGGTTGGTCAAGCCGGTTTTTCCTTTAAACTTTGGGAAAATGAATTTCCTGATGTTGAAAAAGTGCTTAAACAGTTAAAAATTGAAATGGAAAATGCAAAATAAGAATCTGTAACTTATTATAAAATAAACAGAAATTAGCTGTTTTTATGGCAAAATGTGCAATGTATAGCCAAACAAGCAGATTTATCAACTTTTTTGAAAAAAGTGTTTGACGAGGTTGAATAAAATCAGCATAATACACCCCGTAAACCGATGTGGTGAACGCAAAAATAAATGGCTACATAGCTCAGCTGGTTAGAGCACAACACTCATAATGTTGGGGTCGCAAGTTCGAATCTCGCTGTAGCCACCATTTGCGGGAATGGCGAAATTGGTAGACGCACCAGATTTAGGTTCTGGCGCCGCGAGGTGTGTGGGTTCAAGTCCCTCTTCCCGCACCATTATCGATTTATAAAAAAAATTAGTGTTGGGGTATCGCCAAGCGGTAAGGCACCGGGTTTTGATCTCGGCATCCCTAGGTTCGAATCCTAGTACCCCAGCCATCTAATTATCATATCAAATAAGCTAACATTATGTTAGTTTTTTTCTTTTGGGGTATCGCCAAGCGGTAAGGCACCGGGTTTTGATCTCGGCATCCCTAGGTTCGAATCCTAGTACCCCAGCCATCCTATTAATTATTTCCAATTTATTTTGCCTGATTAAAAATATTTTCTATTTTTGATTTATTCCTAATTATTCTTATTCTCTTCTTTAGATTTAACGAAAAACCCATTAAAATTGGCCCTTATTCTATAAGGAGAAAGTGAATGTTAAATCCAAAGAATTTAGAGTCCTTAGCTCAGCAACTCCATAATGCATTACCCCAACCACTAAAAAATGTCGGTAATGATCTCGAAGAAAAATTCAGACAAATTTTACAAGCCCAATTAGCTAAACTTGATATTGTGACTCGAGAAGAATTTGATGTGCAATCGCAAGTTTTATTACGTACACGTGAAAAGCTCAACGAATTAGAAAAACGATTGAATGAGCTTGAAAATCGTCAATCCGAAAAATAATTTATTTTTAATTTTATCAAGCAAAAGGATAATTCAAATGCAAAATATTAATCCAACGCAAACGGCGACTTGGTCTGCTTTAGAGCAACATAAAGCGGATAACTTAAATATTCCTCAATTATTTGCGGAAGATACAAACCGTTTTGATAAATATCACTTAAATTTTGAAGAACAAATTCTAGTTGATTTTTCTAAAAATGCGATTAATCAAAAAACATTAGAGCTATTACGTCAGTTAGCAAGTGAATGTGGTTTAGCTTCTGCGACTGAAGCAATGTTCTCAGGTCAAAAAATCAATCGTACAGAGAATCGTGCGGTATTACATACCGCATTACGTAATCGTTCAAATACGCCTGTAATGGTTGACGGCAAAGATGTGATGCCGGAAGTAAATGCGGTATTAGCTAAAATGAAAGATTTCTGTGAGCGTATTATTTCTGGCAGTTGGAAAGGCTATACCGGTAAAGCGATTACTGATGTGATTAATATTGGTATCGGCGGTTCGGATTTAGGTCCTTATATGGTAACTGAAGCGTTACGCCCATATAAAAATCATTTGAATATGCACTTTGTGTCAAATGTAGACGGTACGCATATTGCAGAAGTGCTGAAAAAAGTGAATCCTGAAACAACATTAGTCTTAGTTGCCTCAAAAACGTTTACCACTCAAGAAACAATGACCAATGCGTTAACTGCACGTGAGTGGTTATTAGCGGCGACGAAAGATGAATCGGCAGTAGCAAAACATTTTGCGGCATTATCAACGAATGCAAAAGAAGTTGCAAAATTCGGAATTGATACGGCAAATATGTTTGAATTTTGGGACTGGGTAGGCGGTCGTTATTCTTTATGGTCTGCAATTGGACTTTCTATCGCTTTATCATTAGGTTTTGAGAACTTTGAAGCATTGCTTTCGGGCGCTCATGCAATGGACAAACATTTCCGTACTGCACCGATTGAGCAAAATATCCCGACAACATTAGCGTTAATCGGTATTTGGAATAGTAATTTCCTTGGCGCGGAAACGGAAGCATTATTACCTTATGATCAATATTTACATCGTTTTGCGGCATATTTCCAACAAGGGAATATGGAATCAAATGGTAAATTTGTCGGTCGTGACGGCAAGCCGGTAACGCATCAAACCGGTCCGATTGTATGGGGTGAACCGGGTACTAACGGTCAGCACGCTTTTTACCAATTAATTCACCAAGGTACGAAACTAATTCCTTGTGATTTTATTGCTCCGGCACAAACACATAATCCGGTAGGCGATCATCACGCCAAATTGTTATCAAATTTCTTTGCACAAACAGAGGCACTTGCGTTCGGTAAATCAAAAGAAACCGTTGAAGCGGAATTTGTGGCGGCAGGTAAAGATTTAGCAGATGTTGCGGAAATCGTACCGTTTAAAGTATTTACCGGCAATAAACCGACAAACTCAATTTTAGTGCAAAAAATTACACCGTTCACTTTAGGTGCATTAATTGCAATGTATGAACATAAAATCTTTGTACAAGGGGTTATTTTCAATATCTACAGCTTCGACCAATGGGGTGTAGAGTTAGGTAAACAACTCGCAAATCGTATCTTACCAGAGTTACAAAATGCGGAACAAATTACTAGCCACGATAGTTCTACCAATGGTTTAATTAATCAATTTAAAGCATGGCGTTAATGATTTTATCGTGAGTAAATAAGCGGTTGAATTTTGTAAGAAAATTACAAAGTTTGACCGCTTTTTTGTGAATAACAGATTAGAGTATATAAAAATCCCTTCCAAATTTTTGAAAGGGATGATTAATTTAGGTTGGATAATTAACTACTTAATTCAGAATTTTTATTCTACAGATTTTTTCTTTAAGATTGCATATAACTCATCTTTAATGTGAAGTTTTTCTTTTTTCAATACCTCTATTTCATCATTGGTTGCAAGCTCAATATTTGATTCCATATTTTTAATGCGTTGATCTAACTCATTATGTTTATCAAATAAACGAGAAAAGTGAGTATCACTATTTTTTAATTGAGTAATTAATTCACGAAATTCAGGGAACATATACAACTCCTATTATGTCTTAGTTAATCATTTAGGTTTAATTTGATACTACTCTTTTTTATTTCTTTCGCGTTGATTTTGTTTTGATTTTTTGAAGTGGATCACAAAATATTTACATTGACGTTAATAGATGAATTTACTCTCATATCAGCTCAGGTATAATACAGCCTCATTTTGTTTGTAGGGACAATAATAAATGCGTTACAAAGCTCTCTTATCTCTTTTCTTAGCTCTATTAAGTGGAGCCGCTGTCGCTAAGTGGGAAAAAATCAATGATATTGATTACACTTGGGGACCGTTCAAAATTTATAATATTTCCCTCTTTACAGAAACGGGCGAATATAAAGCGGATACACGCCCTATTATGTTAACTTTAAAATATAGTAAACCGGTTGATGGCCGAGATTTTGCGATTTCTGTGGCAAAATCTTGGACGAATTTAGGTATTACGTTACCAGAACAAGATGCAGTGATTGATCGCCTGCGTAAAATTCTGCCTGATATAAAATCTGACGACAAATTAAGTTATATTGCATTGGCAGATAAAGGTTATTTTGTATTAAATAATCAAGTGATTGAGCAGGAGTTTGATCAGGCGTTTAATAATGCGATGCTTGCGATTTGGTTGGATCCTAAAGTGGAATTTAGCCAGAAATTAATTACCAAAAAAATTGCTGGGGCAGAGCAAGAGGTTCATCATTCATTAGATTACCCGCAAAGTTTGGAAGAAGTATCTATTGAGCCTAATAAAGAAAATGTTTCAACAGTTGAATTAAGTGATGATGTTGCACGAACAGATCAAGCTATAGATTCCGAGCAACAATCAACTAAATTAGAATCCACAAAGCCGATAAAATCTATTGGTGTGCCAAGTTTACTTTCGCCAATTACTAAGTCTGTAGAGCAAAGTAAAGCGGTAGAAGCTAAAGTAGCAGAAATGCCAAAAGAAACAGTCAACACTGAGAATAAGCCAAAGGATTTACAGGTAGCTCCACCAGAAAAGCAATCTGAAGTTGCAAAATCAACGGAAATTAAGAACAATGCAGAAGTTAAGACAGACATTCCGGTAGCTAAAAATAACAGTCGCGGATGTAAAAGCGACTGATACGGAGAAAACAGCAAAGCCTCAAAAAGCAGAGGAAGCCGTTAAAGCAAAAGATGAAATTAAAGAGAAAGAGGCGACTACTTCTCCAGATAAACAATCTAAAGAGGAAGTAGAAAATCCAGAAAAAGAGATTATTCCGGAAATGGATCCGACACCGGATTATAAACTTCCACTTTCATAAGCAGAGTATTAAGCGACCGATTGGTCGCTTAATTTTTTTAATGGCCTTAATAAATAATAGTGGCGGACGATGTTGTAGATCTTTAAATTCGTTATGCCATTGCGGTTGTTCCGCCAGCATTGGCTCTTCCACTTGCACGATTTCAAAACCGGCTTGAATCAGCTGATTGCAGATTGTTGCCATGGTGCGATGATAGGTTTTGAATGCTTGTTGGAACCAACTTCTGTCTCGCTCACCCTCATCTCGATAATAATTTAAACGATAAGCAACTTGTTGTTTTTGCTCATTTTTATCCCAACGATAGCCATCTTTATAGCAAGTGACAATCGGGTGTTCTTGGGAAAAAATCAGCGTGCCGCAAGCGGTCATTTTTGCGGAAATTTTTGCAAGTAAATCGGCAAAGTCCTCAATATAATGGAACGCAAACGAGCTGGTGACCACATCAAAATGATCTTCCGGAATTTTATCTAATTGTTCCATTGGCAGGCAATGCAACGAGAAAGCGGTCGATTTTTGCCAATTTTTTGCTAAATCACTTTCCGCCTGTTTTAGCATGAGTTCCGATAAATCCAGACCGATAACTTTACTTGCTCCCAATTCCAAATAATGTGCTAGATGTACGCCGGTACCACAACCCAAATCTAACACTTTTTTCTTGGTAAGATCCGGTAAAAGTGAAAACATAGTAGGCTTTTCCACCACTTCATTCATACTGATTGGGTTTTCACGTAATTGTTGATAACGTTCAAAGAAAATCGGGGTATCGTAAATACTTTTTTTCATTTTATCCTTTTAACCATTCTTGATATGCAGGTAATGCTAACATTTGTTGCAGGTATATCCTCACATTTTCATCAAAATAGTGGGCTAATCCGTAAGTATTAATTCTTGCCGCTACCGGCAATAAAAATGCATCTGCCGCAGTGAAGAATGAACCTGTTAAATATTTGCCACCAAATTGTTGTAAGCCTTGTGCAAAAATCGTGTTTAAGCGTTTGAGCTCATCTTCTAATTGTTGAGGAATTTCCGTGAGCGTAATTTTTTCAAGCGGTCGAAAATCACAAATATTTCGCAAATTCTCAAAACCGGAATGCATCTCGGCACAAACAGAACGAGCCCATGCTCGAGCTTTTTTATCCTTTGGCCAAACTTGCGGATAACTTTCGGCAACGTACTCAATAATCGCCAAACTATCCCAAATTTGTACCTCATTATCATATAAAACAGGAATTTTTGCTGTTGCTGAAAAGGTTGAAAATTGTTGTCGTTGCTCATTTATATCTGCGAGGTAGCGGACAATTTTTGGCTCGAAAGGAATATCCAGCATTTTCAGTAGCATCCAAGGACGAAGCGACCAAGACGATTTAGGCGGATTGATATAAAGCTGATACATAAATTTTCCTATAAAAAAGCCCACAAGCGTGGGCGATATGTTACTGGTATTGGGCGAGTTTTTGCAAGGTCTGATAGGCTTTATCTGTTCTCAGCAAATCTTTGACACGTTGTACGTTAGCTTTTAAATCTCGCTCGCCGAAAGTACGCATGAGCATAGCAGTATTTACTGCAACCGCATCAATATGTGCCGCTTCGCCTTTGCCTTTTAATAAAGCGGTAATTTTTTCCGCATTTTCTGCAGGTTCCCCACCTTTTAACGCCTCAATTGAATGGCGTTGGATACCGAAATCATCCGGTGTTAGTGTGAAATAATGGATCTCGCCTTGTTCAATTTCAGCGACTAACGTTTCGCCGTGTACCGCCACTTCATCTAAACCGGAACCGTACACCACAATCGAATGTTGATGATTTAAGGTGCGTACCGTTTCTGCATAAATTTTTAACACATCCGGTGAATAAACGCCGAGTAATTGGCGTTTAGCGTGTGCCGGATTGACTAACGGCCCCAGAATATTAAATAGTGTGCGAGTTTTCAGCGCTTGGCGTACCGGTACGGCGTGTTTAAAACCGGCGTGGTAAAGCGGTGCAAATAAGAAACAGAGATTATTTTCATCTAACGCTTGGCGTGCGGTTTGGGGTGAAATCGCCACATTAATCCCTAATGCGGATAGTACATCACTTGCGCCGGTTTTACTGGAGACGCTGCGGTACGCCATGTTTTGCTACTTTATAGCCTAAGGTTGCGGCTACAATCGCACTGGCTGTAGAGATATTGATTGTATTTTGCCCGTCGCCACCGGTTCCGACAATATCGGCAAAATCGTAATCGGGAGTTGGGAATACGGTTGCATTTGCAAATGCGGCTTCAACCGCTCCGGCAATTTCCTCAATTGTCTCGCCCCGTACTTTTAACGCAATTAATGCGCCGGCGAGTTGTTCGTTAGAAACATTACCTTGAATTACTTGTTCAAAAAAGTATTGCGATTCTGCTTTTGTGAGCGCTTGGTTCTCAAATAATTGGCTAAGAATGTTGTCGAGTTGCATAGTGTTATCCTGTTTTCGTTATGCTGATAAGCGGTTATTTTTCTAAATTTTTTTGCTTAATGTTGTGTGGAAAGCGACCATTCGACCGATTGTTTTAATAATTTAGTACCTTCTACGGTTAGGATTGATTCAGGGTGAAATTGAAAGCCGCAAATCGGTAATTGTTTGTGGCGAACCGCCATCACGATATTATTAAAGCGAGCATTGATTTCTAATTCATCCGGCAGATTATCCCCCATTAATGAATGGTAACGGGCAACCGGCATCGGGTTATTGATGCCGTGGAACATTGCTTGGTTATCATGTTCAATTTTAGACACTTTGCCGTGTAAAACTATACCGGTATGCACGATACGCCCGCCTAACGCTTCGATAATTGCTTGATGACCCAAACAAATGCCAATCATCGGTACAACGCCTTTGAGCTGTTTAATGATAGCTAACATATTGCCGGCTTCTGCCGGTGTGCCGGGGCCGGGCGAAAGTGCCACAATACAATTTTCAGTAGTTTGTGCTTTGTTTAAAAAATCTTCTAACGGGTAATCATTACGAAAAATCGTCACTTGATGACCTAATTCACGAAATTGATCGACTAAGTTGTAGGTAAACGAGTCAAAATTATCAACAAAAAGAATATGTGCCATAGCTTATCCGTCCTTATTTGGTATTCACTTGTGCGATTGCTTTTAATACGGCTTTCGCTTTATGACGTGTTTCATCCGCTTCCGATTGCGGATCCGAATCCAATACTTCGCCGCAACCGGCTTGTACGTAAGCGATGCCGTTTTGTACGAATGCAGAACGAATCACAATGCAAGTATCTAAATCACCTTGTGAGGTTAAGTAACCGACTGCACCGCCGTAACTGTGGCGTTTTTGTTGTTCTACTTGATAGATTAATTGCATCGCTTTAATTTTTGGCGCACCGGTTAATGTACCCATATTCATACACGCCTGATAAGCATGTAACGCATCTAAATCACTACGTAATGTACCGACCACACGAGAAACAAGGTGCATAATTTGTGAATAGCGATCGATTTGCATCAGCTCCACAACTTTACGTGTACCGGCTTGGCAAACTCGAGCGACATCATTACGAGCCAGATCGACTAACATCAAATGTTCTGCCAATTCTTTTTGATCTAAACGCAATTCCAATTCTAAGCGTGAATCCAATTCCGGATCGATATTGCCATTAGCATCAAATCCACGCGGACGAGAGCCGGCAATCGGATAGATTTCTAATTGACGATTAGCTTGTGAATATTTCAGCGCACTTTCGGGTGATGCACCGAATAAAGTAAAGTTTTCGCCTTGCATAAAGAACATATACGGGCTTGGATTATTGATTTTGAGCTGACGATAAGCGGCTAAAATATTTGGGCAAGGTAAGCTAAAACGGCGTGAAGGCACAATTTGGAACACATCACCGATATGAAGATGATGTTTGAGCTTTTGAACGATTTGCTTAAAGTCTTCGTCTTCAATATTGGTTTTCACTTCATCACTTGCCGTTCTAATCGGTAGGCGTAATTCGCAAGGCTGATATTTTGCAAGAATTTGGCTAAATTCGACCGCTTGTTGCTGTAAACGGCTCTGTTGGGTTTCATCGAAACAGAAAGTATGTAGCACCGATTCCTGTTTTTGGTGGTCAATAAACACTAATTGTTCGGCAAGATAGAAGCTGTAATCATGGCAACTTAAGCCGTCATCTTGTAGTTGAATACCGTCCATCGGAATAAAATGGGCGACCAAATCGTAGCTAAATAAACCGCCTAAATAGATTGGATCTGCTTTATCAGCAAAAAGTTGGCTCACACAACGTAAACCGTCAAACACGGTGCTGATTTTAAGTTTACTATCTTCATCTAAATTTTGGGCAATGGGCGGAAAGGTTGCCGACAAGCGGTCTAATTCCGCTGAAAATTTGCAATTTGGTGCTGGTGATAATTGCTCCAGCGCAGCTTGAATATGGGGAAGTACGGCTTTACCGTTTTCAGTTAACGCTTCAAAAGTGACGGTTTGTGCATCGCAATAAATATGTAAGGCGGATTGGGCGAATAATAGGCTTTTTAAGCTATTTTTACTGTGGATTTCTGCTGAATCTAATAACAACGTATGCGGTTTCTTATCACATAAGTGATAAAACGCTACGGTTGTATCTTCATAATAGGGAAGTTGTGTTTGCTGAGTATAGAGATTCATTTCACGATTCCTTGTTTAAGTTATTTGTGTACTATTAAACTAGTATAAAAGCAATAAGTCAAGCATATTTTTTAAATGTGCAAGATTTGACTAAAACGACAGATTTTATTTAATTGCTTTTGTACAATAGCCATTATTTCTTACCTATTTTCTTATTTACGGGATACATTATGGCAACTCCACAATCCGGCATTACACTAACCCATCGTAAATCAGGCATTTTCATTGAAGCGAATGTGCTAAATATTGAAGCCTTTCGTTCTAGCGTTCATACCATTCAGCATCAATTTCAAGAAATTCAGCAACAGTTTGCAACAGAGACATTAGGGCTTACCCTTGCTTTCGGCAAAACGCTTTGGAGTCAGTTAAAAGCTAATTCCGCTACCGAATTAAAGGATTTTGTCGCATTAGGCAAAGCGGAACGAGAGTATGCGCCGGCAACCCAACATGATTTTTTAGTGCATATTCAATCAAATCGTCCGGATATTAATTTTTCTATTGCTTTAATGGTGGTGGAACAATTAAAAGCGGTGGCGGAAATTGTAGAGGAAACCCATGGTTTTCGTTGGGTGGAAGAGCGTGATTTAACCGGTTTTATTGATGGCACTGAGAATCCGCAAACCGATGAAAAATTGCGTGAAGTTGCTTTAATTGAAGAGGGTGAAGATGCCGGTGGGAGTTATGTATTGAGCCAACGTTATGTTCATCAATTAGCAAAATGGCATAAGATGAACACGGAGCGTCAAGAACAAGTCATTGGCAGAACAAAAGTGGATAGCGTTGAACTTGATGATGTGCCGGAAAATTCTCACGTAGGGCGTGTGGATTTAAAAGAAAACGGCGAAGGTCTAAAAATTCTACGTCACAGTTTACCATACGGCTTAGCGAGTGGTGAGCATGGCCTATATTTCATTGCTTTTGCAAAACATTTACACAATATCGACCAACAGCTTAAAAGTATGTTTGGCGAATTAGACGGTAAAACTGACCGCTTGTTAGGTTTTACCAAGCCGGTTTCCGGTAGTTATTATTTTGCTCCGTCGTTAGAACAATTGGCTATGGTGTGATAATAGATACAAAAGTAGATTATTTTGCGATCTCAATCGTAAAAATAAGCATGGTTTACTGCTTAGAAGTGCTTTTTCTTTTAAGGTTATATCTTCTGATAAATGGAGATATAAATGCTTAATATATTTAAGAAGCCTTTTAATAAAGAAAGCTTAGATTCTTGGTGTAAGATCTTGGACGATATTAGTAAAATTGAGCTTTTGGCAATTCCTGTTGTACTATATAGCCCGAATGGTTTGTTTTATAAATTATTTAATAGCTTCGTGTTTTTATTTTCAATGTATATATGTTTATTTATGGCAGATTTTATACGTAAAAATAAAGAGAATTTGATGGAGGAATAAACAATGGGATTATCAATCGGACTTGTTATTGTTGCTGTGCTTTTATCTACATTTGCTTTTTTTATTGTACGTAGTGTTAAAAAATCTCATCTATAGTGCTCTTTTACTAGATGATTTCTATAACGGCACAATTACTTTAGAGAATATAAGAATGTTGGTGTATAATGCACCAACATTTTTTTCGAAGGATATTACGCTATGAGCCAATTTTTTTATATTCATCCTGATAACCCTCAGGCACGTTTGATTAATCAAGCGGTAGAAATTATTAAAAATGGTGGCGTTATTATTTATCCGACAGATTCAGGTTATGCTTTAGGCTGTGCAATCGGTGAAAAACATGCAATGGATCGCATTGTTGCGATTCGTAAATTGCCTGAAAATCACAATTTTACCTTGGTATGTAGTGATTTGTCAGAGCTTTCTACTTATGCATTAGTCACTAATCAATCTTATCGCTTAATCAAAAATAACACCCCAAATCCTTACACCTTTATTTTACCGGCAACCAAAGACGTACCGCGTAGATTAATGACCAAACGTAAGACGATAGGGATTCGTGTACCGGATAATGCGATCGCTTTGGCATTAATTGCGGCGCTAGGCGAGCCGATTTTATCTTGCTCGCTAATGTTACCTGATACGGAAATTACCGAATCGGATCCGGATGAAATTCGAGAACATTTAGAGCATCGTGTGGATTTAATTATTCACGGCGGCTATTTAGGTCAAGAGCCGACAACTGTGATTGATTTAACCGAAGAGAGTCCTCGAATTATTCGTGAAGGATCGGGCGATATTACGCCTTTTAACTAATTGCATTTTTCCGCTTGTGTATCAGCGGAGAAATCTATATTTCAGACGCTCGTGAGAGCGACAATTTAAGGAATTTTAATGACAACATTTCAAAAAAAATCAACTGATAAACGTTCACCGTCTTTTAAACATTCGCAAGGCGAAAAGCGTTTTGATAAACGTAGCGAAGATAAGCGTACATCATCTAAAAAATTTGATGAACAATCGGAAAGACGTACCCGTCCAACGTCTAAACCATTAGTAAAAAAATCAGTAAAACCGACCGCTTCTGTTATTGAGACAGCAGAGAAAAAAGCGAAAGTAGCGGGTGAAAAATTACAGAAAATTTTAGCACGTGCTGGTCAAGGATCTCGCCGTGAATTGGAAGAAATTATTGCCGCAGGGCGTGTGAGCGTTGACGGTAAAATCGCCAGCTTAGGCGATCGTGTGCAAGTCAGCAGTGCCACTAAAATTCGTATTGACGGTAATTTAATCAGCTTAATTCCGGCACAAAAAGAAATTTGTCGTGTGTTGATGTACTACAAACCGGAAGGTGAATTATGTACTCGTTCAGATCCGGAAGGTCGTGCAACCGTATTTGATCGCTTACCTCGTTTAACCGGTGCACGTTGGATTGCAGTGGGTCGTTTAGATATAAATACTTCCGGTTTATTACTGTTTACTACAGACGGCGAATTAGCGAATCGTTTAATGCACCCGAGCCGTGAAGTAGAGCGTGAATATTCGGTGCGTGTGTTTGGTAATATTGATGAAGCAATGTTGCAACGTTTACGTAAAGGTGTTCAGTTAGAAGACGGCCCGGCAAACTTTAAACAGATTAAAACCGTTGGCGGCACAGGTTTAAATCAATGGTTTGATGTCACTTTAACCGAAGGACGTAACCGTGAAGTACGTCGACTATGGGAATCGCAAGGCGTTGAAGTTAGCCGCTTAATTCGTATTCGTTACGGTAATATCAAATTGGAAAAAGGTTTACCTCGTGGCGGTTGGGAAGAAATGGGCTTAGAGCAAGTAAACTATTTGCGTGAGCTTGTTGGCTTACCGGCGGAAACTGAAACCAAAGTGGATGTAACAAAAAATCGCCGTCGTACTAATGTTAGACAAATTCGTAAGGCGGTAAAACAACATGCTAAATATCGTACAGTAGCATAAAGATAAATAAGAGCGGTCGGTTTAAGAAAATCGACCGTTTTTTCTTTGCGTAATATTTACAATGCAAACAATTTATTTACCTAGAACTATATATACTCCAATTTATTTCTATTAACCTGAATGAGGAGTTCATATATGAAAAAATTGACCAAGTTAGGTTTAGCTGTGTTATCAGGCATTGTATTAAGTGCTTGTAGTAGCGGTGGTGATGGTGGTAACTCGGATACTTCCGCTAATACACCAATCGCAGATAAAGCCTCTCAATCAAACCAATCTTCTAAAACAAATAATTCAAGTGCTACAAAACCTTCGCAAGTAAATAATGCATCTTCTTCAAGTTCCGTTACAGGAAATGCTATTGTGCTTTCTGCTCAAGATGATGAGGTTATTGAAAAACGTGTAGCTATTAGTGGAGCAAACACGGAGATAATTAACGTAGATGGCAAATCAATTCGCGTAAGTTATAAGAGCCAAGGTATTTCTGCCGGTACTTGGTTAAATATGAATGGTTTACATACTTGTTGTGATAAATATAGTGCAGTACGCTTCGGTGTGATCGAAAATCCTGAAGATGAGAGTAGCTATGTGTTCTATAATGGTTTACCAACGGAGTCAATGCCAACAAGCGGAACTGCAACTTACCATGGAGATGCACTTATTACCGGTAGTACAACTCAGTTTGAGAATGAGGATTGGTTAAAAGGGACATCTAAATTTAATGTTGATTTCGGAGCGAAAAAACTAAACGGCTCAATTGATGTGGAAACACTTGAAACTGTCAATATTACAGCAGATATTTCAGGTAATAGCTTTGATGGTAAAGCCCATTCTGATAGCTTCTCAACTCAAGCGAAGGTAGAAGGTAAATTCTATGGCGATAATGCGAAAGAGCTTGGCGGTATGCTTAAAGACGATTCAAAAATTGGTGCTGAAACCTCTTGGGGTGGCGTATTTGGTGCCAGCCAATAATTACTGTTAAATGACAAGCGGTCTAATTTTATGCTTATTTGCAATAATATTGCAAATAGACAAATAAATCAGACCGCTTTATATTTAATGTTTAGTTGAGCTCATTCCTCAAGTACCAGTAGCCCCGGTAATGTTGCGAAACTTTGCGATTTAACCGTATTATGAAAATCATTAAGATAAGCATAATGCTGATCCGATTCTCTAAATGCACCGTAAAGATTGCTGTATAGCCCTTGCTGAGTAATTTTCTTGGCAACCACATAGCCTCGATCCAAATAAGGTTTGACAGCCCAATAAGGTAAAGTCGCTATGCCTCGTTTACTTGCCACTAACTGAATAATTGCGATGGTTAATTCGCTGGTACGGCGTGTCGGATTAATGCCGGCAGGGCGTAATACTTTACGCAATAAATCTAACATATCATCTGGAACCGGATAAGTAATCCAAGTTTCATCAATAAAATCTTCCGCTTCCCACACTTCTTTTTGTGCTAATGGGTGATCTTTAGCACAAATACCAACCATTTCATACGAAAATAGTGGACGGTAAATAATGCCTTCTGTTTCCTCAGCTTCGGCAACAACAGCCCAGTCCGAGCGATGGGTTAAGAGTAGACCGACGGTATCAGTATGGAAACCAGATACAATATCCAATTCGACTAGTGGCCAACTTTGACGGAAAGTATCCATTGCCGGCATCAGCCAGTCAAAGCAAGTATGACATTCGACCGCAATTCTTAATTCCCCAACTTCACCTTGTTTTACTCGAGCAAGATCAAGTTCCGCTTCAACAATTTTAGGCAGAATGTCGTGAGCCAGTTTCACTAAGCGATCACCGGCAGGTGTAAAACGTAGCGGCTGTGTTTTCCGTTCAAATAGAGTTAGTTCATATTGATCTTCTAATAATTTGAGCTGATGAGAAAGTGCAGATTGAGTGAGATGTACTCGTTTTGCGGCTAATGAAACACTACCGCTTTCTTTTAAAGCAACTAATGTTTTTAAGTGGCGTAATTCAAGAAAAATTGGCTTCATCTAAATAATTCATCATATTAAGGAAAATGATGAAATATATTATAGAGGAATGTGCTATATGCCAAGGATAAAATGAGATGGGTCACTAAATAGACTAGAGTAGATGAATACGTGATCTATTTTTGGCTTATATTAGAGTCTTGATAATTTTTTATATTTAAAAATAAATTTTAATTAATATCAAAAATAGGATGTTTTTTTGTATATTCAAGAATAATTATGGTTAAACTATAAGCTGTTTTAGTCAGGAGAAACATTATGTCAGCAGAGAAAAAGCCACCTCAAGTTGAGGTAAAATTAGGATTCAATTGGCAAGGATTGTTAATTTCCGTGCTAGTGGGGGTCGGTATTATATTAATTCCAACACCGGAAGGACTGAGTGAGAAAGCATGGGGAATGTTAGCGTTATTTGTCGCAACTATTGTAGCGATCATTGCCAAAGCGATGCCAATGGGAGCAAGCAACTTTGGTCGCATTAGTTATTAGCGGCATTACCGAATTAACTCCGATTAAAGCAGGTAAAGATGAAGTTGCAATGTTGTCCGGTTTTTCCAATGCAACAATTTGGTTAATCGGGATCGCAATGTTCTTATCGCAAGCGGTGATTAAAACAGGATTAGGCAAACGCGTCGCTCTTTATTTCGTTTCTCGTTTTGGTAAGAAGATGATGGGAGTAGCTTACGGTATAGCTTTAGCTGATTTGGTTATCGGACCAGGAATCCCATCTGCTTCGGCTCGAGGTGGTGGTATTATGTATCCGATTATGAAATCAATCGCGGAAGCATACGATTCTAAACCTGGTCCGACAGCAAAACGTGCTGGTGCATTTCTAGCTTTAGCAGTATCACAAATTGATACCATTGTGTGTACAATGTTTTTAACAGCAATGGCTGGTAACCCTTTGATTGCCGAACTTGCTCGCGGTCAAGGCGTAGAGATTTCATGGATTACTTGGTTTATCGGTGCATTAGTTCCCGGTGTGGTTTGTTTAATCGTTCTGCCGTATTTACTCTATTTGATTTATCCGCCTGAATTAAAAGATACGCCTAAAATGGCGGAGATGGCTCGTCAAGAATTACAAAATATGGGCAAAATGAGTAAAGCGGAATGGATTTTAGCATTAGATTTTGTGTTATTACTGTTCCTCTGGACCGTCGGTGATCTTGCATTTGGTATCCCTGCAACCGTATCCGCTTTTATCGGTTTAGTCATTTTACTCTTATCTAACATTATGAACTGGCAAAATATCATTTCTGAAAAATCAGCGTGGGATACGATGTTCTGGTTTGCAGTGTTAGTGATGATGGCGAATGCGCTAAATAAATATGGTGCAATCACGTGGATTTCTTCGCATATTTCACAATCGGTCGGCGGTTTGGATTGGCCGATTGCATTTGGTATTTTAGTACTGGTTTACTTCTACACCCGCTATTTCTTTGCCTCTGCAATGGCACATATTTCAGCGATGTATCTTGCTTTCCTTGCGCGGCAATCGCAGTCGGCACTCCGCCGATGTTAGCGGCAATCGGTTTAGGTTATACCTCAACTTTATCAATGAGTTTAACTCAATATGCCGGTGGCCCGGGACCTGCATTATTCGGTTCAGGTTACAACACAACAGGGCAATGGTGGGGCGTAAGTTTCATTATTTCGGTTGCTTCGTTAGTTATTTGGTTTACTGTCGGTGGCGTTTGGATGAAGCTACTCGGTTGGTGGTAATTCGATAACTTAAGATGTTATAAATAACTAAGCGGTCAAATTTGTATAAAAAATGCAAATTTGGCCGCTTGTTTTTTATATAGATAACAATTTATTTATTAATATGTTTCATAATTAAATTGAAAATTATGAGTTTGCATAATGTTTGACGTTTCTGCATTATCTAGCTATTGAATTTAACAAGAGAGTTAACGAAATAGCAGGAGTAAAGTATGACAACATTACATATCTTAGGTTTCCCACGTGTAGGGGCAAAACGTGAATTAAAATTTGCACAAGAACGCTACTGGCGTAAAGAATTAGCTGAACAAGATTTATTAGATCTGGCAAAAGCATTACGTGAAAAAAATTGGCAGTATCAGGCACAGGCCGATGCGGATTTTGTCACGGTCGGTGATTTTACGTTTTACGACCACATTTTAGATCTACAAGTAGCAACTGGCGCGATACCGGCTCGTTTTGGTTTTGATAGCCAAAATTTGACCCTTGATCAATATTTCCAATTAGCACGTGGTAATAAAGAGCAGTTTGCGATTGAAATGACCAAATGGTTTGATACTAACTACCACTATCTTGTGCCGGAATTCCAGAAAAACACTCAATTTAAGGCGAATCCTACGCATTATGTGAATCAAATCCGTGAAGCGAAAGTCGCCGGACATCAAGTTAAACCGGTGATTGTCGGCCCGCTAACATTTTTATGGCTAGGTAAAGAAAAAGGTGAAGCCTTTAACCGCTTTGATTTGCTCAAGCAACTTGTGCCGGTTTATTTTGAGATTTTAACCGCACTAGTCGCTGAAGGTGTGGAATGGATCCAAATTGATGAACCGGCATTAGCATTAGATTTACCTCAAGAATGGCTTGCGGCTTATCAAGACGTTTACGCTCAGTTAGCTAAAGTGAATGCGAAGTTATTATTGGCAACTTATTTTGGCTCGGTGGCAGAACACGCCGCTTTATTAAAAGCGTTGCCGGTAGACGGTTTACACCTTGATCTCGTGCGTGCGCCGGAACAACTCAGTGCATTTGAAGATTATCCGAAAGTGCTTTCTGCAGGTGTGATTGACGGGCGTAATATTTGGCGAGCGAATTTAAATCGTGTATTGGATGTGTTGGAGCCATTAAAAGCGAAATTTAATCAGCGTTTATGGGTTGCACCGAGCTGTTCGCTATTGCATACACCTTATGATTTAGCGGTAGAAACGCAATTACAGCAAACTAACCCTGAATTATATCGCTGGTTAGCTTTTACCTTACAAAAAGTGGCAGAGCCGCAGGTTTTAAAACAGGCATTAAATGCGGGGCGAGCAACGGTTGCGGAACAGCTGAATGATAGCCAAATAGCGGCAGATGCACGAGCAAACAGCAAAGTAATTCATAAAACGGAAGTCGCGCAACGTTTAGCTAACTTACCGGCAAATGCGGATAAGCGCCAGTCACCGTTTGCCGAGCGAATTAAATTGCAAAATAAATGGCTAAATTTACCGCTTCTTCCAACTACCAATATCGGTTCTTTCCCGCAAACATTGGAAATTCGTCACGCCCGTGCCGCATTCAAAAAAGGGGAACTATCGCTTGCCGATTATGAAGCGGCAATGCAAAAAGAAATTGAATTTGTGGTACGTAAGCAGGAAGAACTTGATTTAGACGTGTTGGTTCACGGTGAAGCGGAACGTAACGATATGGTGGAATATTTCGGTGAGTTGCTGGACGGTTTTGCTTTCACCAAATTCGGTTGGGTACAAAGCTACGGTTCTCGTTGTGTCAAACCACCGGTAATTTATGGTGACATCACTCGCCCTGAACCGATGACGGTGCGTTGGTCGCAATATGCTCAAAGTCTGACGGATAAAGTGATGAAAGGCATGCTAACCGGCCCGGTGACGATTTTACAATGGTCGTTTGTGCGTAACGATATCCCTCGTTCTACCGTATGTAAGCAAATTGGCGTGGCACTTTCTGACGAAGTATTGGATCTGGAAAAAGCCGGAATTAAAGTGATTCAGATTGACGAACCGGCGATTCGAGAAGGCTTACCGCTTAAACGAGCGGATTGGGATGCCTATTTACAATGGGCGGGAGAAGCGTTCCGTTTAAGTTATATGGGGGTGAAAGATGATACCCAAATCCACACCCATATGTGTTATTCGGAATTTAACGATATCTTACCGGCGATTGCAGGGCTTGATGCGGATGTGATTACGATTGAAACCTCACGTTCGGATATGGAATTACTCACCGCATTTGCCGATTTCAAATATCCGAATGATATCGGCCCAGGCGTGTATGATATTCACAGCCCTCGTGTGCCAACTGCCGGCGAAATCGAACATTTATTACGTAAGGCATTGAAAGTAATACCGAAAGAACGTTTATGGGTGAATCCAGATTGCGGTTTAAAAACGCGTGGTTGGAAAGAAACTGTTGAGCAGTTACAAGTCATGGTTGAGGTCACGAAAAAATTACGTACGGAGTTAGCGGAATAATTGGGATTACATAACGTTTAATTCTTAATAAAAACAAGCGGTTTAATTTGCAAAAAAATGTGTAAATTAGACCGCTTACTTAAATTATTTGTTAGAATGTCGCTACTTATTTCTCTCTTGTTTTGGGCAAGAGGATTTTCTATTTAGGAAAATAAAAATGCGTATTATTTTAACTTCTTTGGTGTTATTTACCGCTTCAGCGGCAAGTTATGCAGAAAAAAGCGAGCCGATTCAAGGGCAATTTGAGAATGGTTTACGTTATACCTTACTTCCATTACATTCGGAAAAAGGACGTATCGAAATCCGAATGAAAGTCAATACCGGAGCGATTGATGAAACCAATGAACAGCTAAGTGCGGCAAATACGCTTAAGTACCTTGTTTTCCGTGGTACAAATGCGCATCCAAACGGTTTAATGACATATCTTAATGAGCAGAAATGGAAGAAAGATAAAAATTATCGTGTGATGACAGATTATGATCATACCACTTATACAATGATTCCTCCGTCAACTTCAAATTTGGATAAAAGTTTTGATTTACTCAGTCAGATGTTATTCCAAGCAAAATTAACCCAAGAAGATTTGGATGATGAGCGTAAATATATCTTGGAAGATTGGCAACAGTCACAAAGTGTCGGTAGTTTGATGAATCAGAAACGTATTTCAGCCGTACGTGCGGATTCTCGTTATGCGGATAGAACCATTATCGGTACGGCGGAAAATATTCAAAGTTTACCGGCAACCCAATTACAGCAGTTTTATCAAACGTGGTATGTACCGAATAATATGCAACTGTTAGTGGTTGGCGATATTGAACCGGAAGCGACAAAACAACAAATTCAACAATATTTTGCCGGTATTACGGCAAAAGAAACACCTAAACGAGATTATTTAGAGCCGGTATTATCAGAGAAATTAGTGATAAATCAGCTTCAAGATGCAAGAAGTAATGTAAGCCAAGTAGCTTATATTTTTCGCTTTGATGAAACTAAACATCGCGTACGTACTAATGAAGCTCGTTATGCACGTTTGATTGATCGTTTGGCACTTTCATCAATAGAGCGACGATTACAATTACAAACGAATAGCTTACCAAAAGGTATATCGGCGATGAGTGTACGTAAATCTGATATTGGTAAAAATACAGCGGCACTAGGCTTTTTTGCAACGGTAGGATCAACCCAGCACGAATTAGGGTTAAAGCAAATTTTTAGTGAAATAGAGAATCTGAAACGCTCTCCTATTACGGAAGAAGAGCTGGCTAAACAAAAAGAAGTTGTTCAGCTTCAAATCGAAAATGCAAAAAAAGATGAAAATGATCGAGATTTTCAACAATGGTTAAAGCTCATGTCAGAAACAGTATTATCTGATAAGCCTTACTTAACACAAAATAAGTTAGCGGAATTACTTGAACCTATGCTTAAAAAAGTATCGGTTGAAGAAGTTAATGAGAGAATCCAGCTGTGGAGTAATGCTAAAGATGGTGTGATCAATTATCAACTGCCAAGAAAAGTACAGGTTAAGCCAATTACGCAAGAAACCGTAAATCTGCTAAAAGCAGAGGTGGAAAAAGTAGAAGTGATGTCACCTGTTACTGCGCCTACTAAAGAAAATAAACAATAGAGAAAAAGAGTAATCAAGAAATTGATTACTCTTATTTTTTATCCTTTTAAACGGAATCGTCCACGGCTATACCGAGTTTTCATTAACGCGAGAATTTGTTCTTTATCACTACTGACTTTCTGATTACTTTGTTTTGCAACGACCAAAGAATGTTGAATCGAATGGGCGTGGGTAATCGCAATCGCAAGGGCATCGGCGCGTCAGCTTGCGGTTTGGACGAAAGTTGAAGCATACGGGTGACCATATCTTGCACTTGGATTTTATCCGCTGAGCCAATGCCGGTTACA
This sequence comes from Actinobacillus arthritidis, assembly GCF_029774155.1. Lineage (NCBI taxonomy): Bacteria > Pseudomonadati > Pseudomonadota > Gammaproteobacteria > Pasteurellales > Pasteurellaceae > Actinobacillus > Actinobacillus arthritidis. The sequence continues at coordinate 179,882 of NZ_CP103833.1, forward strand.
GTTTGTTTGACTAAACGAGCGACATATTCAAACACCGGTAAATCGTGGTTTACCGCGCGACAATCGCCGTACCACGAGCTTGCCCGAGTTTGAGAGCGGAGTCGGCATTTTTCGCCATAAACACTTGTTCAATCGCAAACATATCAGGTTGGAATTGGGTGATGATTTCTGTTACGCCGGCATAGATACGTTTTAAGCGAGTCGGTAAATCATCAACGGAAGTGCGAATTGCGCCGCTTCCTAAATATTCTAAATGACGTCCGGTTTGACGAATCACACCATAACCGGTAACTCGTGAACCCGGGTCAATTCCTAAAATAATCGGCATAGCTTATCCAATGAATGAAAACAAGCGGGCAGATTTGCAAAAAATTTTACAAATCCGCCCGCTTATTTAAACGAATCAATCTGTTATTTATTTAATTTTGCAGTTGCAGTTTGATTAACTTCGCAGTTTTTTGCAAGGATTTCATCCGCATTTTTTCCTTTTTTGAATAACATTCCCGCTTCAGTTTTATTAAAGGTTGAAAGTGAGAAGGTGTCATCTAGGTTCCATACGTGCGTTTTTGAGGCAAATGATGCAAAGTCTTTATTTTTCTCATCACGCATTAACTCTTTTACCGCCACATCATTTACCGTTAAAGTTAAACCGGTTGCTTTTTCGCCTTCAAAATCATAGGTTGCTACTACAGTTTTGCTGTTTTGGCATTGATAAACTACGGTTTTAGAAGATGCAGTTAATTTATTTTTTACCGTATTTACTGTGTTTGAAACGCCATTAGATACGGCTGTTGCACCTTCTTTTACCGCATTTGTGGTTGCTGAAGCCGCATTTGATACGCCTTCGCTTACAGTTGAAGCCACATCGCCTGCTGTTGAACAAGCCGCTAAAAGAGTCGCTAAAGATAACGCCGAAGCAAATTTGATTAATTTCATTTTTATATTCCTTATGTTAGGGATAAACATACACGTTTTAAACGCATCCACTAGATGCCAACTTATTGAAGTTAGTTCAATTTAAGTAAAAAAGAAGCCAACCTAAATGGTTGGCTTATGTATTACGATTTATAGTAATGCGACAACTTCGTCACTGATTTCACCATTGTGATATACGTTTTGTACGTCATCACAATCTTCAAGGCGGTTAATTAAATCAAGTAATTTCGGTGCAGTTTCCGCATCGAGTTCAACAGTTGTTGATGGAATCATTGTTACTTCCGCTTCTTGAATTTTAAAGCCCGCCGCTTCAATACCATCACGTACACTACCTAAATCTTCCCAAGCAGTATAGATTTCAAATGAACCGTCCTCTTGTGCTTGAATATCGTCCGCACCTGCTTCGATCGTCGCTTCAGTTAACGCATCTTCATCGCCTGAAGCAATTAAAATTAAACCTTTTTTGCTGAATAAGTAACCAACAGAACCTTCAGTACCTAAGTTACCGCCACATTTAGTGAAGCTTGGACGAACTTGTGAAATGGTACGGTTAGCGTTATCACTTAAACATTCAACCATTACCGCTGTACCACCCGGGCCGTAACCTTCATAGATTTTGGTTTCCATATTGGTGTCATCGCCACCGCCTACACCACGTTCAATTGCTCGGTTGATGGTATCACGTGTCATATTGTTGGATAACGCTTTATCTACTGCAGAACGTAAACGAGGGTTTGCAGAAACATCACCGCCGCCGATTTTTGCCGCAGTAACTAATTCACGAATTAATTTAGTAAAAATTTTACCGCGTTGTGCATCTTGTGCCGCTTTACGGTGTTTAATGTTAGCCCACTTACTATGACCTGCCATTCTGTTGTTTCCTTCTTTTAAATTTATGTTTTGAAAAAGTTCCCCTCTTTAGCAAAGAGGGGTTAGGGGAGATTTGGCAGAATAACCTTGCACTCGTAAGAGAATTTGACATGACTATCAAATCTCCCCCTGCCCCTCTTTTCTAAAGAGGGGAGTTAAATATTTTGCAATTGCCGCCGCATTATTCGGTGATTTTGTTAGCTGGATGGCTTCTTTAACGCTCACCCATTTAAACGCTAAATGTTCACTTAATATCGGTTGTCGTTCTTGCGTTAAGGCAAGTAAAAACCAATGTTCCGAGCAGTGCGTGACATCAGGCGCGTATTTATACCGAAAATGCGGAAAAATCTCAAATTCCACCGATTCGTTACAATCCGTTAGCGTAAGTTTTTCCGCTAAAATATCGATACCGATTTCTTCTTTCACTTCACGAATTGCCGTTTCAAACGGCTGTTCGTTCGGTTCAAGCGAACCGGTCACCGACTGCCAAAATTCGGGATCGTCTTGGCGTTGCGGCATTAAGACTCTTCCCGAATTTTCTGCATAAATCACAACTAAAATGGAGTTAGGATTTTTGTATTTCATCAGCAAAAAATAAGCGATTTTTGACCGCTTGTCTTATTCCGCTTTCTCTTTTTTCACGACCGCAATACCAAGCTCTTCCAATGCTTGTGGGTTTGCAAAACTCGGTGCTTCTGTCATTAAACACGCTGCCGCAGTGGTTTTCGGGAATGCAATCACATCACGGATATTTTCCGTGCCGGTAATAAGCATGGTTAAACGGTCTAAACCGAATGCAAGACCGGCGTGCGGTGGCGTACCGAATTTTAATGCGTCTAATAAGAAACCGAATTTTTCTTGTTGATCTTGTTCGTTAATACCGAGGATACCGAATACGGTTTGTTGCATTTTCGGATCGTAAATACGTACTGAACCGCCGCCTACTTCGTAGCCGTTGATAACCATATCGTAAGCATTCGCAACTGCATTCACCGGATTTGCCGCTAATTCTTCCGGCGTTAAACCTTTCGGAGAAGTGAACGGGTGGTGCATTGCAGAAAGGTTGCCTTCATCGTCTTTTTCAAACATTGGGAAGTCAATAACCCAAAGCGGTTTCCACGCTGAAAGATCGGTTAATGCTAAATCACGACCAACTTTCAGACGTAAAGCACCCATTGAGTCGGTAACGACTTGCCATTTATCCGCACCGAAGAATAAGATATCGCCGCTAGTTGCGTTAGTACGCTCGATTAATGCTTTGAAAACCTCTTCGTTTAAGAATTTTGCTACCGGGCTTTGGATACCTTCCATACCGGCATTTACATCATTGATTTTCGCCCACGCTAAGCCTTTTGCACCATAGATACCGACAAATTGCGTATATTCGTCAATTTGTTTACGAGTAAGCGTTGCACCGTTCGGTACACGAAGCACGGTTACACGACCGTCTGCTGAATTTGCCGGCTCGTTAAATACTTTAAACTCAACGTCTTTTAAAATGTCCGCCACGTCCACTAATTCTAACGGGTTACGCAAATCCGGTTTATCTGAACCGAAACGTTGCATCGCTTCCTGCCATGTCATAATTGGGAATTTGCCTAAATCTACGTTTAAGCGATCCAACCATAAGCCGTGAATCATATTTTCCATTAATTCACGCACTTCTTCAGCGGTTAAGAATGAGGTTTCCACATCGATTTGGGTAAATTCCGGCTGACGATCAGCACGTAAATCTTCATCACGGAAACATTTTACGATTTGGTAGTAGCGGTCAAAACCTGACATCATTAACAACTGTTTGAAAAGTCGCGGTGATTGCGGTAACGCATAGAATTTACCGTTGTGTACACGGCTTGGTACTAAATAGTCACGCGCACCTTCCGGTGTTGCTTTGGTTAGCATTGGTGTTTCGATATCAAGGAAGCCGTTGTCGTCCATATAACGACGTACGAAGCTCGTGATTTTTGCACGTGTTTTAAGTTTTTCCGCCATTTCCGGACGGCGTAAATCAAGATAACGATATTTTAAACGTTGCTCTTCTGTGTTGTTTTGGTTGAAATCAAGCGGTAAAACTTCCGAGTTGTTATACACAATCACATTTTTCACTAACACTTCGATTTCGCCGGTCGCCATCTCTTTGTTGATTTGTGATTCATCGCGTGCAATCACCTCACCTTGAATTTGTACGCACGCTTCTGAACGTAGACCTGATGCAATTTTGAAAATCGCTTCGTCTTTCTCGTCAAAGAAAACTTGCACGATACCTTCACGGTCACGAATTTGCATAAAAATAAAACGACCAAGGTTACGCACACGGTGTACCCAACCGCTTAATGTGACGGTTTGACCAACGTGCGAGCGGTTTAAAGCACCGCAATAATGAGAACGCATCATAAAAATATCCTTAATATATTAAAAAGAGGTTTTCCGCTTTGCTAAATGCGGAGAAAAAATCTTTGGGATTATAGCGGAAAATTGCTGGAAATTGGAGAGAGGAAAAGAAACAAGCGGTCGAATTTACAGATTTTTTTGCAAATTTGACCGCTTGTTAGTACTAAATCAGCATAAATATGCGTGAATAGTCGGAAATTAGAGTAAACCTAAAACTTTTCTGCCATTAATTGAGGCGATATTTGCCATTTCTTCTAAGTTAGTAAAACGGCGACCGGCAGACAATAAGCTAAGTTCTTGCCACATATCGCCTTCACATAACGGAACCATATAATCACAAATATTATCAGTACCGATTGCTACGGTAATACCTTCTGGGATTAATTCATCCGCCGGAGTCAGTGCATTGTGGAATGGCTGTAAATCTTCTTTACGACCGCTATCAATCCACGCCATTGGGCAAGCGATCACCATCATTTGTGAATCACGCATTTTTTGATAGAGCATTTTACGATATTCTTTCGGATGTGCGCCGATAGAGATGCCGTGAATTGCTACCACTCGACCTTGCATACCATGTTCGATTGCTTTGTCACATAATTGTTCGGTTTCTTTTTCTTTCGGGGTATTAAATTGGTCCACGTGTACATGCAACATCTTGCCGAGTGATTTGGCTTTATCCATCAAAATATCCATTGCTTCCATGCCTTTACCGAAATCTAATTCATCACGGTATGGCAAGCCACCAATCATATCTACCATTTCAGAACCGATATCAAACCATTTTTTGGCATTCGGTTCGATAACACCTTTTAACGTTTGATTGGCAAATTTTAAGGTAATATCACTTTTATATACTTCACGTGCTTTATGAGCGACGATAATGGCACGATCTTCACATACACCGTCAATATCAACAAATGTACCGAATGCGGTTACCCCTTGTGAAATCATTAATTCAATCGCTTGTGAAAAACGACGATAATAGTCATCAACGGTTGAGTTACGTTTTACTTCGTCCACTAAATCCCATTTTTGTTGGAGGTTGGCATTTTGGTAAATGGTAATTTTTTCTGGTGTCATGGTAAATGCACGGTCTGCATGAGCGTGAGCATTTACCCAACCGCCTTTTTTAATAATTTCGTCACGGATATGGCTTTTTAGTGTACGAATTAACTGACTCATCTTAAATTATTCCTCTTTACGACTGCTGATTTTTAGACAAAAAAAAGATCTCTATAAGAGATCAATGAAATTTTGAAATACCAAAAAAAGAGCCAAACACCATAATGAAATGATGTTTGGCTAAATGAGTGTTTAAGTATGTTGTAAGGTTTTGCATATGAATTTATCTAGGTCCTTTCTTGGCACTAGGATTGTAGTATAGTCATTTCTTCTTAAAAAGGCAAACGTTTGCTTGTGGTGTTTGCATTATATTTACGCATACCTTACAATTAACACGTTCTCATTGGGGTGCTTTACAAAAGCTGAGAAATTACCCATAGAACCTGATCTGATTAGTATCAGCGTAGGGATTTGAGACGCTTTTTTCTGATTTCTTACAACAGAAGTAAAGTAAGATTTACTCAAATCCTTCTATATTCCGTAAAATTAGAAGGACAATTCATGAAACTGACTAAACTTGCTGTGTTATCAGCATTTTTCACCGCCACCGCTTATGCTCAACAACCGGCATTAACCGTTTATACTTATGATTCATTTGCCTCAGATTGGGGACCTGCACCAAAATTAGAACCGTTGTTTGAACAGCAATGTCAATGTGATGTGAAATTTATGCCGTTTGAAGACGGAATTACGATGTTGAATCGTATTCGTTTAGAAGGCAAGAAAACCAAAGCGGATGTAATGCTCGGCATTGATAATTTCACGATGGCAGAAGCGGAAAAAACCGGTTTGTTTGTTCCGCATGGTTTAACGACAGGCACATTAAATTGGCAAAATAAAACATTTTATCCGTATGATTATAGTGAGTATGCTTTTATTTATGACAAACAGAAATTAGCAAGTCCGCCGACATCATTAAAAGAACTGGTTGAACGTCAAGATTTAAAAGTCATTTATCAAGATCCCCGTACCAGTACTGTTGGACGAGGGTTATTATTTTGGCTAAACACGGTATATAGTGAACAAGCTGAACAGGCATGGAAAACTTTAGCGAAACATACGGTAACTGTCGGCAAAGGTTGGTCGGAAACGTATAGTGCGTTTTTAAAAGGTGAATCGGATTTAGTGTTGAGCTATTCGACTTCTCCGCTTTATCATCAATGGCACGATAAAACCGATAAATATGTAGCGGCACAGTTTAGCGAAGGGCATTTAGTCCAAACAGAAGTAGTCGCGATATTAAATACGAGTAAGCAAAAAGAATTAGCGACTAAATTCCTCGCTTTCTTACAACAGCCGGAAGCACAAAAAGTAATTTCTTACCATAATGTGATGAAACCGTTAGTGGATACAGTGGCTGATCCTGCGTTTAAAGTAATGCCGGAGTATAAAAATTTAGCATTTACGATGCCGAATGCTGAAACGATTAAAGGTTGGTTAGCAACTTGGTCGAAAAGCTGGCAATAAAATAAAGAAGAAGTAAAAATAATTTGAGTAAATTTTAACGGCTGAAGGAATCTTTAGCCGTTTCATTGTCTGCTAAGCGGTAAAAATTGCAAAAATTTTTGCAAATATTCATTGCCAAATAGGGCGACATTTGTTATTTATACGCCCTTTTAAAATTCGTCCCAAATATTTTTATGACACTTTTATACTAAATTGGGGAATGTGCTATCCAACAAGGAGTGAAATTATGGCTCAAGTGGCAAACACCACTTCATTAGGTTTATTAGCTTTAGCAGGCGTAACACCTTACCAACCGAAAAAAGATGAAGAGTATATGAATGATGCTCAGAAAGAGCATTTTCGTAAAATTCTTCGTGCATGGCATGTTCAAATTATGGACGAAGCTGAGCGTACCAAAAATCAAATGCAGGAAGAAGTAGCAAACTTTGCGGACCCTGCCGATCGTGCTACTCAGGAAGAGGAATTTAGCCTTGAGTTAAGAAATCGTGATCGTGAACGTAAATTACTCAAGAAAATTGAGCAAACATTAAATAGTATTTCGGAAGATGAATACGGTTATTGTGAAACATGTGGCGTAGAAATCGGCTTACGCCGTTTAGAAGCTCGCCCGACAGCGGATATGTGTATCGATTGTAAAACACTCGCTGAAATCCGTGAAAAACAAATGGGCCTATAAGCTAATTAAAAAGAGTAAATAGCGGTATAATAATGGACAATCTCGCATTGTCCATTATTTTTATTTTACATGGCTATTTATTTTAATTTACTAGGGGTGGATTATTTTTAACTATATTAAGTCGTTGTTTTCTCGACAAAAAAAAGGAAAAAAACAACCGCTTACAGAACAAAACTTGTCTGAAGTAAAATCGGAAAAACGTGTTAAAGCGGTAGAATCTCAAACAAAATCCAAGCGTTCTGCTCCGACATTGAGTGAGCGACCTCAGCGTTCTTCTCAAAAATCTAAAAAAAATTCAGATGTTCCTTCTCATTTACTGCATAAAAAATTTACGGTAAGTGGTGGTCATTATGATATTACGCCGAAAGATTTTCCTAAAAATGCGTTAGCAATTGTTGAAAAATTACAACGTGCCGGTTTTGAAGCGTATGTGGTTGGTGGTTGTATTCGAGATTTATTACTTGGGCATAAACCCAAAGATTTTGACGTGGCAACCAATGCAAAACCGGAAGAAATTCAAAAAATCTTTGGTCGTCAATGCCGTTTAATCGGACGACGTTTCCGTTTAGCCCATATTGTGTTTGGACGTGATATTTATGAAGTCGCAACTTTCCGAGCGGATCACAGCAATCATAGCAGTGATAAAATCTCGAAAGTGAGCGAAGAAGGTATGCTGTTACGTGACAATGTGTATGGTACATTACGTGAAGACGCACAACGCCGTGATTTCACGGTGAACTCGCTTTATTATGATCCGAAGCATAATCTGATTTTCGATTTCTTTGATGGTATTGCGGATTTGAAAGCCGGTAAGTTACGCTTAATCGGTGATCCGGTGGTACGCTATCAAGAAGATCCGGTACGTATGTTACGTGCAGTTCGCTTTATGGCGAAATTGGATATGTTCTTGGATAAACCGAGCGATGCCCCTATTCGTGAACTTGCCTATTTATTGAAAAATATTCCGGCGGCACGTTTGTTTGATGAATCATTAAAATTGTTGCAATCGGGACAAGGTTTTAAAACCTATCAGTTGATGCGTCAATATGGCTTATTCGAGCAGTTATTCCCGGTGCTTGTTCCTTTTTTCACCGAACACAATGATTCGAATGCAGAGCGTATGCTAAGTAAAGCACTTAACTCAACGGATGAGCGTATTCGTGATAATTTACGGGTTAATCCTGCATTTTTATTTGCGGCCCTTCTTTGGTATCCATTACGTGAGAAAATGGAAGTGCTAAAAAATGAAGGTGGTCTAAACAGCCATGATGCAATGATGTTAGCGGCTAATGATGTATTGGATGAAAGCTGTAAAGCCATTGCCTTACATCGCCGTCATACCTCTGTGATTCGTGATATTTGGGCGTTACAATTTCAGATGACTAAGCGTTCGGGTAAGCGTCCACAGCAGACGCTAGAACACATAAAATTCCGTGCTGGTTTTGATTTATTAGTGATGCGTGCTGAGATTGAAGGTGGTGACTTGGTCGAGCTTTCAGCGTGGTGGCACGAATACCAATTTAGCAATGACGCACAACGTGCGGAAATGTTGAAAGCGGTCAGAAATTTGCCGAATTTTGCCGGCGAAGAAAAGAAAAAACGTCGTCGTAAAATATTTAGAAAGAAAAAGCCGGTGAAGAAAGTCTCGGCAGAGTAAATAGAAAGATGGTGCAAGCGAGAGCTTGTGCCTTTTCTTTTAGTTAGAATAAGTAGAAACGGAAATCATTATGAAAACAGTCTATATCGCTTTAGGGTCGAATTTAGATAATCCGCTGGCACAAGTTAAACAAGCGGTCGAATCTTTAAAAACATTTGCAATCAATTTTGAAATTAGTCCGTTTTATGGCAGTAAGCCGGTCGGACCACAAGATCAGCCGGATTATGTGAATGCGGTGGCAAAATTCGATACCGATTTAACAGCGTTGGAATTGTTGGATAAATTACAAAGTATTGAAAATGCACAAGGGCGAGTACGGATTCGTCGTTGGGGAGAGCGTACGCTAGATTTGGATATTATTTTATACGGCGATGAACAGATTCAAAATGAACGTTTAACCGTACCGCATATCGAAATGAAAAATCGTGAGTTTGTAATTGTACCGATGTATGATCTTAACCCTGATTTGGTACTACCAAGCGGTGAAAAATTAGCGGAAATTTACCAACAATTTAAACATCATCAAATGGTGACGTTCTAATTACAAATGCACGGAATGTTCCGTGCATTTTTTTATGGGAGCTATTCTGCCGGTGTTGCTACCACCGCTTCTGATTTAGCCGCTTTGTTATCTGAGGTTTGCAATACGGCACGAGACTTTTCATCAAATTTCACATCAATACGGTGATCAACCACCACATTCATATTAATCGTGATCCCTTCCGCCGGCGTTTCAAGCTGTACTTTTGGCGTACAAGCGGTCAAATTTAGGCAAAAAATTGCAAAAAGTAGGCTTTTTCTCATTTTCTTTTATCTAGTTGCTGGTAAATAGAATTTTCAAGATTCTGTTCGACATAAGAACCTGAATTGATCATATGCCAAAGGCTAAAGATATTCTCTTTATGATGATAATTAAAGTTAATTTTGGCTTTTTCTTGCTGATTAAGTCGCATTTTTAATTTGGCATCTAACGCCATTTCACCATTTGGTCCAACATTAATCAAGCTACGTAAATCGGTAATTTTCGTATCGTTAAGTAAATAGAGTAATAGTCGCTCGGAATAGCCGCTGGTTTGTGAAATTGCTTTCATTAATTCGGGCTGAATTTTTAAATTCGATTCCACAGCTTGGGTCAGTAAGCCGTCACATACATAACAAGGTTTACCTTCCAACCAAAACGGCAAGGTAGCATTGGCTTTGCCTTTGAGCTCAATTTGCTGATATTGCACCAATTCGAGGATACGTTCGAAATTGATATTTGCCAGCTTTAAATAAGCAATTTGAGTTTGTGGCAAGGCAAATTGCTCAACACTCAGCTCACCGTCTAATAAATTCATTGAAAGCTGTTTGAGCATTAACGGTTTGTGACGGCTATAAGGGTAATGCCCAAACACTTTTACTCGAATATTTTCAATCGGTAAACCGAGATTTAATTGCCCGATTTTTAAGTCGATAGGCTGTTTTAAACCAAAGTCAAATTCATTATCTTGTAAGCGATAAGGCAAATTAAATTCAATCGCTTTTGCTTCGCCATTCGGCATAGAAAGCGAAGCGTTACGAATGGCAAAATGTCCCCCAGCAATAATACCTTTTTCTACACCGGCACTAAAAGCGGTTTCGCCTCGTACCGTTCCACCGGTAATTAACCAATTTTTGCGAAATGGAATGAGTGGTTGAAATACTTTTGCCGGCTGTTCTTGCCAATATAATCGCCCAATAAGCTCACTTGCGGTTTTAGTTAGTTTACGGCGAGCAAATAAGCGAAGTGGCTTAATTTGTTGGGCTTGTAGTTCGCCTTTGAGATTCAGGTTTTCAATTTCACCATTTACCTGTAATTTCGCAGACGGTAATGGAATTTTTCCACCATAGCTAAATTGTATTTCCGGTGATTTTAGCTGGATACCGCCGTCAAGTTGCCATTTTTCATAAGCAAATTTAATTGGCTCCAGTAAACGTAATTCAGTTTTAGGAATATACACGCCTTTCTGGTGAATTTTGCCTAATTCACCACTTAATTTGTGGAGTTGTACTAAATTTTTGTGCCAAGTTCCTTGTCCGCTAATATTGAGTTTGCTGGCTATGGTGTGGATATTTGTATCGCCCCAAACTCGCCATTGCCACAAATCTTGTACTGCATTTTTATCCGCAACGTCTTCAAAAAAGTCTAATTGTCCCATTTTGAAGTTTTTGGCAAAACCGTCTAAATGCAGATTGATGTTTTTAAAATCGGGGCTTTCACCTTTGAATACTGCATGTAAGCGACCATTTACACCATGCTTATTAATCTGAATACCGGCAAGCGGAAAACGTAATTCATGAATTGCCAGTAATCGTTGTTTCCCGACCAAACGTAATAGCGATTTTGGCTGAAATTTAAAACTCAGATGCTCAAATTTACCGCTAAATGCTACCGGTAAAGAACTGTACAGAATGAAATCGTCATATTTCACATTACCGGTAATTTGAAACGGCATATTTAAACTGTCAGCTTGTAATTCACCGTCACGGCTTTCCAATACAATATTTCCTTTACCGGCATTTTTACTTTGCGATAGCAAGTTAAAACGTAAGTAGGTTTTAATCGGATAATAATCACCATTCGCAAAACTGTTTGGCGTGAGTTTTGCATTAATAAAGCCTTGCGGCGGAAAATCTTCCAGCCAATCCCAATAGAATTTACCCTGTTTAATTTCAAGGGTTTGTGAATCAAAACGGAATGGGAAGTTTAAGCGGTTTTTCGGGGCAGTCTCGGAAGCGAAAGCCCAATCGCCGACTAACTGATTTTGTTCATCGGTTTGCCAACTGAGTAGAGAGTCGCCTTCTCGAATTACTTCATTTGCGACGATTTCTTTCGGTAGAATCCAGTGATAATCGCCTTCAAATTGTGATGGAATGGCGAACAAATCTTTCGGATTCACGTGGGCGGAAAACAGTAAATTATGTTTTTCCTTTTCGCTCGGTTGATAGCTTAAATTGCCGGAAAGCGTTTGATTATCAAATTCCGCCGTTAATTCTATCGCTTGTTGACGGATTAAAGCGGTCAATTTTTGCTGAAAAAATGCAAATTTGCTATAACTCAGTGTGCTTAATAATTGTGCTAAGCGTGGATGCAAATCATTAGGTAAATTCAACCAATGTAATGCTTTAATTTCCGCTTCACCCTCGGGCAACAACGCTAAAATTGGCGTAAGAGAGAAGGTAGATGATTCATCAGAGTCGGGTAATTGAGTTAAACATTGATAATCCAGCGTTGCTTTATCGATTGAAACTCGATTTTTACTATGCCAATGCACAGCAAGATTATCGACTGTAATTAAAGGACAATTTTGATAGGTGAGAGCAAATTTTGCTAGATTTGCATTTTCTAAATTCGCTTGAATACCGCCGGCAGGCGTTTGAATTTGCCAACCGTCCGGTAAAAACCAGTTGGTAACTGTAGAAAGTTGCTTACCTGAAAGCAAGGTTGCACTGCTGATAATCAGCAGTGCAACAAAAGTACCGATAACAAGTAAGCTACGTTTTAGCATTAGATCATATTGGTAAATGGATAGAGCATCGCTAATAAGGTAGCTAATGTCCATCCGAGTGGGTTTTTAATTTGTTTTTCGCCTTTGCCGAGTAATAACCAAGCGAGTAAAGCGAAAATCACAAATTGCACGAGAAAATAAACTACATAGGGCAATAACGACATACCCGGCATAATTTGCAATTGTTGGTACAGTACGAATGCACTCCATAAATAATTTAGTACTAAAACGATTAGCGCAAGCTGTACTAATAATTTAAAGAAAACATCAAGACGGCTTTTTGCCAACATCAAATACCAACCGGCAAGTAAAATACCGAATAACAGTTGGGCAAAATTATTGGCGCGCACACCGTTAAATAAAGAGGGAAGTTCAACCCAATAAATCGCTAAATACTGAATCATTCCCACCGCAAGAATACCGAAAGCGCAGTAAATTAAGGTGTTCATCGGTTTTTCATGTGCGTTAAATAACCAATAAAAAATACCGATCATTAATGATGCCACTCCGGCAAGTGCCATCGGATTGTGTTTTGGTGTGAAACCGATTGAATAAACGAAATTGCCAAGCGCAAAAACGATGAAGAATTTTAGTACGAATAACAATCTACCCGTTTGCCCCGGGCAAATTTCTCCTTTCCATAACACAAAAAATGCAATGAGATTTGCAACGAAAAAGGCGAGTAAATACGGCGAGATAAAAATCGCATTTTGTGGAGCAAAATAGTGATTAAGTAACATTTGTACAAACAGCATTAGTACCATTGGTAGTAGTGCGTGTGTGGCAATATCATATTTTTTTTCAGAATCGTGATTGTGCGACATAACTTAAAATTGATAGATAAGTAAAATTGAAAAATGATTTTAGCGTGAAATTATGCCATAATATATGTAGTTTTTTAACTTAAATAAGGAATGAACTATGCGAATTTTACATACCATGTTACGCGTAGGCGATTTGGAGCGTTCGATTAAATTCTATACCGAAGTATTAGGTATGCGCTTACTTCGTACTAGCGAAAACCCTGAATATAAATATTCATTAGCATTTTTAGGCTATGCGGACGAAAGCGAAAGTGCGGTTATTGAATTAACTTATAACTGGGGCGTAGAAAGCTATGAATTAGGTACGGCGTACGGTCATATTGCATTAGGTGTTGACGATATTTATGCAACGATTGAAAGCGTGCGTGCGGCAGGCGGTAAAATTACGCGTGAGCCGGGCCCGGTATTAGGTGGTAAAACAGTAATTGCTTTTGCCGAAGATCCGGACGGTTATAAAATTGAGTTTATTGAAAATAAAAATGCACAGGTCGCATTAGGTAATTAATTTTATTTGCTATAAATAGCCTCCGGCTATTCGTAGTGCAAGCGGTCAAATTTTGAGAGATATTTGCAAATTCTCTTTAAAATCCGACCGCTTTTTCTTTAAGTAGGTGTAAAACCACCTGTAATGAATAGACAATGACAGAACAAGTAACAGACTATAATTTATTAAAAAATCGTTTTCGTGGTTATTTACCGGTAATTATTGATGTGGAAACCGCCGGATTGAATGCACAAACAGACGCTTTGTTGGAACTGGCGACCATCACGGTAAAAATGGATGAGAACGGCTATTTAGTGCCGGATCAAAAATGCCATTTTCATATTCAGCCGTTTGAAGGGGCGAATATCAATCCCGACTCACTGAAATTTAACGGCATTGACATTGATAACCCGTTGCGAGGTGCAGTGTCGGAAAATATTGCGATTCCCGAAATGTTTAAAATGGTACGCCGAGCATTGAAAGATCAGGGTTGTCAGCGTGCGGTTATTGTGGCGCATAATGCGACCTTTGATCAGGCGTTTGTACAAGCGACAGTGAAGCGTATTAACGCAAAGCGTGATCCGTTTCATCCGTTTGCTATGTTTGATACCGCTACACTTGCTGGTTTTATGTACGGACAAACCGTATTAGTCAAAGCCTGCCAAATGGCAAAAATTCCATTTGACGGTAAACAAGCTCACTCAGCTTTATATGATACGGAAAAAACCACAGAATTATTCTGCACAATGGTAAATCGTTTAAAAGATCTCGGTGGTTTTCCGCTCGTGAGTGATAACGTATCAGACGTATAATTTGAATAAAAATAAGCGGTCTATTTTCCTGATTTTTTGAAAAAAGTAAGGAAAATAGACCGCTTGTATATTTCTATCTTGTTTGATTAAGACAACATACCTAATTCATACGCAATAAATAAGAGTGTGAAAGCCGTCAGATAAATTAAGCCGACAATAGATAGCCAGAATAAGCCACCTTTGACTTTATGCTCACCTTTCAATACGAGTGAAAGATTTAATGCGGCAAAAATTGGTGTTGAAACAAATGAACAAATCATCGCAAAAGAAAGCATTTTAGCTACATCGCTCATAAATACCGAAATAATCAGAATTCCGATAGCAGATGTGACCGTCATCCAAATATTTAGGCTTGTCGGAGAACTTTCTTTTCTGTTTAGCAATAAACGTAATGCCTCATTATTCGCTCGAGAGTAACCGTCAATTACAGTAATGGTTGTGCCGAACATACACATAAAAGCAATTAATGCGATCAATAATTTAGACCAATCGCCGATAGCGAAAGCGTACATTTTAATTAATTGTGCAATATATTTCACACCCGCCTGTTCAACCGCTTCGCCTGAACCGTATTGAACTAATGCACCTAACGCTAAGAACACTAAGGCAAGAATTGCCGTGCCGATAAAACCGACGTTAAAATCAAAAATACCGTCTTCATAGCTTACTTTATTTAGACGGCGTTTCGCCACTACCCACATTGAGTTGATTGCAGAAATCTCAATTGGTGCCGGCATCCAACCCATTAATGCTACAATAAAACCAAGTGAAGCTAAATTCCAAGGACTTGGCTCAATAAAATCAGGTGCAACTTGCACACCACCTTTTGATGCGGCAACCACGACTGCAGTTACCGTGGAAACCGTCAGTGCAATCATAATAAATTTAGAAAGCGAGTCTAAGAAGCGATATTTACCTAATAATAAAATACCCCAAGTGATCGCAATAATTATGGTACTCGCAACCGGAATACTTAAGTCAAATTGCACGCCTACTGCTGAAAAGATAAATTTCAAAATAGTCGCTGTTACAATACCTACCGCGGCAGTATTGATCATTGCCGCAATGACATTCAGGATAAAGAAAACCCATAAATAGATTTTGCCTTTTTCTTGATAGCCTTCCAATAACGATTTATTAGAGCCTAAGGTGTATTGCACCCCAAAGCGGAAAAATGGATATTTGAATAAATTCGCTAAAATAATAATTAATGCTAATTGCCAGCCATAAATTGCACCGGCTTGCGTTGAGGCAACAATATGCGAGCCACCTACTGCGCGGATGCCATTAAAATACCCGGTCCTATCGCTCTGAACTTTGATTGCCAGTTTGATGCTGGTTCTATTTGTTGTGTCTGTGTCATTTTTTCTTTCCCTTTATTGTAAAAAATACTATACGTTTTGAAACATTGTATGCTCAAATTCTTAATGGAAACAATCACTTTTTTATGATTAATTTAATTCGTAAAAAAAATGATAAAAATTTTGTAGGCTGAAATGTTTCGGCTAAAGCATAATCATATAAACTTTATAGGTATTTAGTGAGTTATGCTGATCTTTATTTTTTTTATAGAATTTTATAAATTTTAATTAATTTGTGCTAATTGCGGAGATATTGCTCGAATATATTGAAACTGTTAGGATTCACGCTGTTTTATAACAATTAAATGAGATTTATATTTATGCCTAACACAGCACAAAATTTAAGGAATGATCCTAAAAAAGTAGCGATTGCTTCTATGGTGGGAACCGCAATCGAATTTTTTGACTACTATATTTATGCCGCTGCAGCCGGTATTAGTTTTTAATACGCAATTTTTCAAAAGTGGTGATCCCGTTTCGGATGAGTTACTTTCTCTTTCCACTTTGGCATTAGCGTTCTTCGCTCGTCCGATTGGCTCGGCTTTATTTGGTCACTTCGGTGACAAAATTGGTCGTAAGAAAACATTAGTTGCTTCATTGCTATTAATGGGCGGTTCAACCGTTTGTATTGGTTTGTTGCCAACTTATGCGGATATTGGCATTTGGGCTCCAGTGCTTTTATGTTTATGTCGCGTTGGGCAAGGGTTAGGTCTTGGCGGCGAATGGGGCGTAGCTGCGCTTGTCGCAACAGAAAATGCACCTGACGGCAAACGAGCTTGGTATGGTACATTCCCACAATTAGGTGCGCCAATTGGACTGTTTTTAGCGAATGCTCGCATTTTTCCTTGTCAGTTACACCTGGGGAAAAGAAGGGTTGGTTGAATGGGCTTGGCGTATTCCGTTCGTTTCTTCCGTTATTTTAGTCATGGTGGGGTTATGGGTTCGCTTAACATTACATGAAAGCCATGTATTCCGTGAAGCGGAGCAAAAAGGTAAAACTCAAAAAGCACCGGTGAGTGCTGTGTTTAAGCATCATATGAAGCCATTGATTTTAGGCACATTCATTATGACGGCGACTTATGTATTGTTCTATATTATGACTGCTTTTGCACAAGTGTATTCAAGAACGCCGGCAAAACTTTCAGAAGCAGGTCATCCGATGGGATTAGGGATTGAACCAAATACATTCACCGGATTATTGCTATTAAGTGCGATTGTATTTGGTGCTTTTACCAGTATTTCTGGTGTATTAGCAGATAAAATGGGACGCCGTAAATTCTTATTATGGGTAACGTTTGCAATGGGTATTTTTGGTATGGCAATGCCTCTTTTCCTCACAAATGGAACGCCATATAGTGTGTTTGCTTTCCTTGTGATTGGAATGGCTTTAATGGGCTTTACATTTGGTCCAATGGTCGCATTACTCCCAGAGCTTTTCCCGACTGAAGTTCGTTATTCTGGTTCATCGTTAGCCTATAACTTTGCATCAATTATTGGGGCAACAGTAGGCGCAACCTTTGCGATTACTATCAATGCAAATTACGGAATGATTGGGGTGGGCATTTATTTAGCAAGTAATGCACTACTCACTTTCCTTGCATTATTGGCTTCACAAGAAACTAAAGATTTAGATTTAACCAAAGCATAAATTGATTTAAAGCACTAAAAGGCTCCTATATGGAGCCTTTTGTGTTTGGCAATCGGTTTAATTTTGTCGTTTTTTGGCAAAATAAGACTGTGAAGTAGAAGGATTATTAATTGAATCAAGGAAATTGATTAAATTTCTTTTTTGATCGTTAGAAAGCCTTGCCCAATGAAAGTCTAAGCGTTGCTTTAAGGCATCTTGCCGAATAGGAACATATTGTTCTTTATCTGAAAAGGTTAAGTTTTCTGCTTTACTGTCACTAAAAAACCAACTAATCGGTGTGTTTAATATGACTGCAATATTGACTAAATGCGATACATTTATTTTGGTAGCCCCTCGTTCATAACGTGAAAATTGTTGTTGTGAAACACCGATTTGTTCTGCCAGATTTTCTGCTGTTAGCCCCAATTCTTTTCTACGTTGCTGGATCTTTCTTCCGATTAGAAGATCAACTTCAGCCGCTACAAATCTGTTCATAATTTATTTCTCATCAATGATTTACTCAATGAGTGATATTTTTGAGATTTTTACTCTTGTTTTTGAGTCTTTAGAGTTGTATATTTTAATTAATACTCATTTATTGAATTATTTTCTTTCTTAATCAATATCAGTAAGGATCTCTTATGAAAATGTTAAAACTTTCTTTTTTGACTACTTTAGTGCTTACGCTTGTTGCTTGTGGCGGAGGAGGTGGAGGCTCATCTGCAAAAGAGCAAGTGAAAAAGGCAATGAATGAATTGGAACAGAAAATAGAACAAGAAAAGGCATCTTCTCAAAAGACTGTTGAGTCAAAGCCAAATACTGAAAACCAATCGGATCAAACTACACCATCATATCGGGTTTATGATCCTAATAACCCACCTAAAAATAACGCTATTCAGAATACATCTTCAACTCAGCTAGATAATGGGTTATCAGTTGAACAGTTTAAATTTCCTAAAGGGGAGATAAATAACCAAGATATTGAATACGGTAAGATCTCGGGATATAACCGTAATTATTCATTCAATGGAGCGTGGTTAGAGTCAGAGAAAGAACCTACCATTTTAGATGTTGCAGGTAAAAAAATAGCAACCTTAGCTCAAGAGAAAGCGAGTGCTTTAGGTGGATTAACAGGATCTGCTTTAGCTAAGGCATTAGGAGGTGCTTATAATTGGGTTATGAGTCAGGAGAATGATCCTGAACGTCAAATGTTCTATTTTGGTAATGAAACACTTGTTGAGAATATTCCAGTACAAGGAAAAATTACTTATCAAGGTAATGCAACACGTTACGATAATCTTACACAAAGTGTAAAAAATATTGGTACAAGTACTTTAGTTGCGGATTTCGATAATAAGAAAATTTCAGGTGATTTAATAATATCAGGACTTCGCCGTAATATTTCTTTAAAAGAAACAGATATTAAAGGTAATAGTTTTGAAGGACAAGCGGTCACTAACGTTGTGCATAGAGAAGGAGTTTATGAAGGTAAATTCTTCGGACCAAATGCGGAAGAAGTAGCTGGGAAAGCAACATTTGGTATAACAGAGCAAAGAGAAACAAGCGTTAAAAGATCTTAATACTAGCTTTAGTGCGGAACAAGTTAAATAACAAGCGGTTAACTTTCCTTAAATTTTTACAAAAAATCTGAAGAATTTCACCGCTTGTGATAAGAAAAAAGTGCGTATTAAACGCACTTTTTTACTTTATATAATTTGGTGATTAGCCGTTGTATTTTTGGAATACTAAGCAAGAATTTGTACCACCGAAACCAAAGCTGTTAGACATTACAGTGGTTAATGCTTTGTCTTGACGCTCTGTTACGATATTTAAGCCTTCCGCTTGTTCATCTAATGTTTCGATGTTAATACTTGGTGCGATAAAGCCGTTATCTAACATTAATAATGAGTAGATTGCTTCGTGTGCACCTGTCGCACCTAAAGAGTGACCAGTCATTGATTTAGTTGATGAAATCGCTGGTTTTTTATCACCAAATACGTTTTTAATTGCACCTAACTCTTTCACATCACCAACTGGGGTTGATGTACCGTGTACGTTAATGTATTCCACTTCGCTATTGACTGTTGCAAGTGCTTGTTTCATACAACGTTCCGCACCTTCACCGCTTGGTGCAACCATATCATAACCATCAGAAGTTGCACCGTAACCTACGATTTCAGCATAGATTTTTGCACCACGAGCAAGTGCGTGTTCTAATTCTTCAACCACAACAACAGCACCACCGCCTGCGATAACGAAACCATCACGATTTGCGTCATAAGCACGACTTGCTTTTGTTGGCGTGTCATTATATTTGGTTGAAACTGCACCCATTGCATCGAATTCGGTTGCACATTCCCAAGAAAGTTCTTCCGCACCACCGGCAAACACAACGTCTTGTTTACCTAATTGGATTAATTCCATTGCATGACCGATACAGTGAGCTGAAGTTGCACACGCAGAACTGATTGAGTAGTTCACACCGCGGATTTTATATGGTGTTGCTAGACACGCAGACACGCTTGACGCCATTGTTTTGGTTACTGCATAAGGACCAACTGCTTTCACACCACGAGGGCTACGTACTGCATCACAAGCAACTAATTGGCTGTGTGCCGAACCAGTACCAGCACCGATAACGAGACCTGTACGGTCATTTGATACTTGATCTTCCGTTAAACCTGAATCTGCAATCGCTTCTTTCATTGAAAGATAAGCATATGCTCGCAGACATCGCCCATAAAACGATAGACTTTACGATCGATTAGTTCAGCAGGATTTAATTTAATTGTGCCTGCGACTTGGCTACGCATACCAACTTCTGCGAATTCAGGAACAAATTCGATACCTGATTTGCCTTCTTTTAATGAAGCTAAAACTTCCTCTTTATTGTTACCGATACTAGAAATAATACCCAAACCAGTGATAACGACTCTTTTCATTTTGTTTCCTTCATCATAATAAATTAATGAGATATAACATTCAGCTTACACTTTACACTTTTTTATCAAAGTAAGTAGCTAAAACTTGAGTAGTTTACACGATTTTGCTACTTGTCTGAACTGTTTTAATACAAGTTTATATTCTGATCCGAGCTGTTTTTCGGGAATGTTTGTGAGATGTCAAAAGTTATTTTATGGGTAGCTTTACTTTTTTTATCAAAATGTTACATTGATCACACTTTTATGTACGATAAAGGAGTAAGTGTGAAAACGTTACAGTTATCAGCAAGCATGATAAATCTTGATTTATCTGATACTCTTTTTTCAGAACATACCGATTGGTCGGTATTATTATCGCATAGCATTTCACGTGTTGATGTACTTAATGATTTTAGAATTAAGCGTGCTTTAACTGCCAATAATTCACGATTCCAGCACGTTTTTTCCCTTTTACCTCTTCTTATCCATACAAATATCCCGGAATTACCTGCATATACGAAGAATGTGCCGAGCGGTATTGCTCATTTTGCATTATCCGAATATCAGAAGCAGTATCTTTCTGGTATGTCTTTGCCTGTGAGTTGTACTTTAGAGTTTGAAGATAGTCCTGCCTTTGATGCACTTTATTCAATGGGAAGTACCGGTTCAATTACACAAACTAGTCTTTCTGATCTTGATTTATGGTTATGTTATTCTGATCGATTAAATGCGATGGAATATCAACTGATAGAACAGAAATTGGCAAAAATTAAGCAATGGGCAAAAAGTTTTGAGGTTGAGATTAACTTCTATTTAATGAATCCGACTCACTTTAAGGCACATTTATATCATGATGAGTTAAGTGAAGAACATAGTGGATCGGCACAGCATTATTTCCTGTTAGATGAGTTTTATCGCTCTACGATACGTATGGCTGGCAAGCGTTTACTCTGGCAACATTTACCTGATGGCTTATACCAAAAATATTTAGCTTCCGATGCTTTTAATGCAGAAGAATGGATCGATTTTGGGGATTTTTCCTCACTTTCCACCAATGAATTTTTTGGAGCAAGCCTTTGGCGACTTTATAAAGGTATTGACTGTCCTTATAAATCGGCAATCAAAATTTTATTGCTTGAAAGTTATGCGGATACTTATCCGCAAACCAATTTAATATCGAAACAGTTTAAGCAAAAATTATTAGGATCGTCTGCTTGTACATATCATTTTGATCCTTATTTAGCAATGTTGGAACAAGTTACTGATTATCTAACTGAACGAAAAGAAATGTTAAGGCTTTCTCGTTTACGGATGTGCTTTTATGTGAAAGCGAGTGAAGGTGAAAAAACGGAAACTTGGCGAACACAGGTATTGAGAGAATTAATTGATGGTTGGAATTGGAATCTGCAAGAACTGAATTTATTAGATAATCGGCAAAGTTGGAAAATTAAACAAGCGGTTACTCATCAACAAATTATCGTTGAGCAATTGTTGCAAAGTTATCGTAATTTAATTCATTTTGCCCGTAAATTTCATATTGATCCGAGCATTTTAACCAGTGATATAGATACGTTAATGCGTAAGCTTTATTCCGTATTTGAGATCTTACCGGGAAAAGTACCATTGATTAATCCGCAAATTGCCCATAATTTAGCGGAAAATGCGGTCACTTTTATTGAGGTACGAGAAGGTTCTGCAATGCAAGCAGGTTGGTATATGATCAACCAAGCACCGAAAAGCCCTTATGATTCGGTACACCGTTACGTTAGACATGGTAAGAATCTCACTAAATTGGTGGCTTGGGGGTATTTTAACGGCGTGATTACTTCGAATACGCAATTACATCTCGTTAGCCGTAGTCTAGAGCTATCTCGTTTACGCCAGTTTATTACCGATTTACGTTTATCATTTCCAGTTAAAGCACCAGAAATGTCAGATGAAGACTTATTGCATCCGAATGAAATTCGTAATCTTGTTCTCGCTATTAATTTAGTCAATGATCCAACACAAAGATTAGTCAAGACACGGAGAGCTGTTCAGCCAAGCGATTTATTTAATTTCGGTTCTACTCAGCAAAGTTTGGTCGGAAGCGTGAGTATTATTTATCGCAATTTATGGAATGAAATTCGCACTCAGCATTTTGAGGGCGATGATGCTATTTTAAAAGCGTTGAAGCTGATTTCGAATAAAATTTATCGTAGTTCCGCATCTCCGCAATCGGTCAATGTATTCTGTTATAGCCGACATTTAAATAGCGAGCTACGAGATGCTATTGCGGATTTGGTGCATAAATGTATTACGATCCAAACTGGTACTATTTTACCTAAACAACGTTTAGATACTTTGAGAGTCGCCGGAAAAACGTGGCAATTTATTTTTGGTAGACAGAAAGTAGATATTCAGCAAATAGAAGAAAAAGCGGTTGAATTTAAGCAAGATTTTGCTCACACCAACGTGAGGCGACAATCACCGCAGGTGACTTCCAGCTTTCCTAAAACGATAGAGGAATTTGCAAGTGAAGGATTTTTACAGTTCTTTTTTGAGGATAATTCGGATGGGAGCTTTAACGTCTATATTCTTGATGAAAAAAATGCGTTAGAAAGCTATTACAATTGTTTTGGTGCTAAGGAAGATAAAGTAAGAGAAATTAATCGAATACATACGGGAAAATATAATCAGAGTGCCGAATCGGAAAGTTTTAATTTTCCTCAATTTTATCAGCTGATAAAAATGAATGATGAAATACAGATTGTACCGTTTCAAAGCAAACAACATCGAGAATATCTGCAACAATCTCAAGAACGATAGTGATTAATTTATTTTGGAAAGTTTATGTCGATAGATATTGCACATTTAGCAAATTCAGAGTTAGGAAAAATAGTTGCACTCCTCGCAACCAGTATAACGATTGTTCCGCTTTTTAAACGAATTGGTTTGGGCAGCGTACTCGGTTATTTAGTCGCTGGTTGTTTGATCGGCCCTTCCGTATTAGGCTTATTTCAAGATCCACAAGCTATTGTCCATTTAGCCGAATTAGGGGTGGTCATGTTCCTCTTTATTATCGGTTTGGAAATGCACCCTGAATTATTGTGGAGTATGCGTAAAGCGATTTTTGGGCGAGGATTCTTACAAGTTGCCAGTTGCGGTACGTTACTGACGTTTGCTGGTATTTATATTTTGAAACTATCGACAGAGGTTGCTTTTATAGCAGGGGCAGGTTTTGCATTATCTTCTACCGCAATCGTTATGCAAATGTTAGAAGATAAAGGGATTGCTAGTACCTTAAAAGGGCAAAGGATTGTTTCGACATTATTATTTGAAGATTTAGCGATTGTACCGTTATTGGCATCTATTGCATTTTTAGCACCGGAACAGGCAAGCCAAGAACAAACTTCCAGTCTGACCTCGATAGGGATTGCTGTAATCGGCGTTATTATTCTGATTGTCGGTAGTAAATGGGTTATGAATCCATTATTCCGAATGATTTCAAAAGCAAAAGTGCGTGAAATGATGACTGCCGCCGCATTATTAGTGGTATTAGGTGCGGCATTATTAATGGAAATGAGCGGACTTTCTATGGCGATGGGCGCTTTTGTTGCCGGAGTCATTTTATCTGAATCATCTTTTCGTCATCAATTAGAAGCAGATATTGAACCGTTCCGTGGCTTATTGCTTGGCTTATTCTTTATGGGTGTCGGTATGTCGCTCGATCTGAATTTTGTCTTCAATGATTTAGTTTGGCTGTTGAGTATTGTGGCTCTATGCGTTTGCGGTAAGGCGTTGGTCGTGTATTTAGTGGCGAGATTAACTCGCTTAACTCATCAGGAGGCAATGATGCGAATGTCGATTATGGCACACGGCGGTGAGTTTGCCTTTGTATTATTTGCGCTACAGCAGCTAGCAGGTTTATTAGACGAAGATCAGCAAGCAACTTTTACCGCGACCGTCATTGTTTCGATGTTAATTTCGCCTTTAATTGTATTATTAGTGCAACGCTTTATGGCTCGTAAAGTAAGCCAAGAAACCCCGAATATGACCGGTATTGAAATTGCAGAAGATTTGGAAAATAACGTCTTAGTGATCGGGTTTGGGCGTTTTAGCCAAATTGTGTGTCAAACGTTGTTAGCAAGGGGTATTACCGTAACCGTGATCGATTCTAATACTGACCGTATTCGTGCGGCGACCAGTTTCGGTTTTAAGGTTTACTATGGTGACGGTACGCGTTTAGATGTATTAAGAGCAAGTGGTTTAGCCAAAGTAGATTGTGTCGTGTTAGGAATTAACAATCCAGCAAGAAGTGCCTTGATTGTTGAACAAATTAAACAAGAATTTCCATTAACACCAATTTTCGCCCGTACTTATGACCGCCATAGTGCAATTGAGCTGACCAAGTTGCATGTAGATTTTCAAATTAGAGAAACTTTTGAATCGGCATTGTTATTGAGTAAAGCGGCAATGGTTAAACTGGGGATTGATGAAATAGAGGCAAATGAAGTGATTGAAAGTGTTCGTTCACTAGATAAAGCTCGTTTTAAAGAAGAATTGATTTATGGCACTTCAGCTGAGTTGATTCGCAAATATTTCACACCAAAACCGTTTGTTCAGCCACAACAGGAAGCGGAAGCGTTAAATGAACACGCCGCAGAAATTTTGGCAGATGGAGAACAAAATGATAAACCGGCTGAAAGCAATTCGAAGGATGTAACTGTAAATCCTCTCGATTAAAAGTCGTGTTTGATCAAAACTTTTTGTTACAAAGGGCGAGTTAGTCGCCCTTTTCGTTTACATAGCCGTAACAAATCTTTATGATTAATTTTTGTGATTTTAAGCGGTGATTTTTGCAAATATTTTTGCAAGATTATTTTATTTATTGTAGTAGGTTTTTTATGCTCCCTGAATTGGGTTATTTTGCACTAATTTTAGCGGCAACGGTCGCAATCAGCCAAGTGGGATTATCATTGTTGGGTGAGGTTACAAAAAAGGCGGCCTTACTTCAATATAATATGTTATTAAGCTATGTTCAGACTTTGAGTTGTGTACTTTCTTTCGGCGTACTTGCTTATGCTTTTTTAAGCGATGATTTTTCCGTGATTTATGTTGCACAACACTCTAATAGTCAGCTACCTGATTTTTTTAAATTCGCCGCAACGTGGGGAGGGCATGAAGGATCGATGCTATTTTGGTTGGCGGCATTGACACTTTGGACTGGCGTATTTTGCTTATTTTCCGATAAATCGGACCGCTTATTTATTAATAGAACGTTAGCAATGCTAGGGCTAATCAGCCTTGGCTTTATGCTATTTATTCTATTGGTATCGAATCCGTTTGAGCGTAGTTTCCCTCCACCGCCGGAAGGACGTGATCTTAATCCGATGCTACAAGATGTCGGGTTGATCTTTCATCCTCCGTTACTTTATTTAGGCTATGTTGGTCTTGCGATAAGTTTTGCGATGATTGTTGCCGCCTTAATGGAAGGAGTATTAGATGCAGCAATAACGCGTTGGATTCGTCCTTGGACAATGATTTCGTGGGGATTTTTAACCGCTGGTATTATGCTCGGTGCGTGGTGGGCATATTATGAACTCGGCTGGGGAGGCTGGTGGTTCTGGGACCCGGTAGAAAACGCTTCATTAATGCCTTGGTTGTTAGGCACGGCTTTAGTGCATAGTCTGATAGTGAGTGAGCAACGTGGTATTTTTAGTTATTGGACAATTTTACTGGCGATTTTTGCTTTTGCGTTGAGTTTATTAGGCACATTTATTGTTCGTTCCGGCGTATTAACTTCAGTTCACGCTTTTGCGGTTGATCCGGACAGAGGAATGGCATTACTGATTCTTTTTTCAGCCTCAGTTTTATTGCTTTAGCCTTATTTGCTTTCCGTGTAAACCTATGGCAAGGCGAAGTAAAATTTCAATTCTTTTCAAAAGAAACTGCTTTTTTACTCTTAAATGGCTTATTGAGTGTGGCGGCTTGTGCCGTATTACTCGGTACATTTTACCCGATGATTTTTACTGCAATGGATTGGGGATCAATTTCAGTCGGTGCACCTTATTTTAATAATGTGTTTGCACCATTGGCATTGTTACTGATGATCGCAATGGGATTGTCGGTAGTATTACGTTGGAAACAAGTTCCGCTTAAGCAAATTATGTTGAGATTATGGTTAATACCGGTTGCGATTGGTGTTTCTTTGTTACTGGTTCAGCATACAATTTCGCAGACAAAATTGCATCAGATAGAAGTATTACCGACCATTTTTATGAGCCTGGCCGTTTGGATTATTTTGACTCACATTCCATATTCGGCAAAATTATTACAAATTAGGCCGCTTGCAATGCGTTTGGCTCATATCGGTTTTGCCATTTGTGTCATTGGTGCCATGATGAACAGCTATTACGGCGATGAAATCGGCGTGCGTTTAAAACCGCAACAACAAGCGGAATTAGCTGGCTTTACTTTTAAATATGAAGATTATCAAGATGATATCGGAGCCAATTATACGTCTGAGAATGCGATTTTCTCGATCCGTAAATCGGATAAGTTGTTGTCAACAGTAGTCGCAGAACGTCGTTATTATGATATTCGTACAATGACGATGGCAGAAGTGGGCTTATATCATCACGGTTTAGACGATATTTATATTGTGATGGGCGATAAATTCGGCAATCTTGAATATGCGTTCCGCTTACATTATAAACCTTATGTGAGAGCGTTATGGCTAGGTGGAATCATAATGGTTTTAGCCTCTATTTTAGCTTTATTCGGTTATCGTCGTAGATAAAAGAGATTGGTGGAATGAATATGAAAAAAGTTTTTTTGTTTTTACCTTTGTTATTACTGGTTGCATTAGTCGGTTTTTTGACTGTGCCGTTAATGAATAAAGATGCTTTATCACCGACCGAAGATTGGCGAGATAAGCCATTCCCGGAATTTGTCGGAAAAAGTCTGCTGGATCATAATGCACATATTAATAATAACAGTTTGCCAAAAGAGCCTTATATTTTGAATGTTTGGGCAAGTTGGTGTACTTGGTGTATCAAAGAATTTCCGATTTTATTAAAACTAAAAGAGCAAGGTGTGCCGATCGTTGGTTTAACCTATTCCGATCAGTCTAATGATGCGAGAGAAGCGTTGGGGCGTTGGGGTAATCCATTTACGTTAATTATTGATGATTACGAAAAAGGTTTTTTGATTCAAACTTTAAAAGTATCTTCAGCACCTTCCAGTTATTTAATTGATAAACACGGCATTGTTCGTTATCAGCAAAAAGGTTATAACCCTGATTTTGAAAAAGACTTTTTACCTCGTTTGCAGGCGTTACGAGAGGAAAAATAATGATTAAGTTTTTGCAAAAAATGACGTTAATTTTACCGCTTATATTCAGTATGCCTCTTAAGGCGGAAATGGTGGATACCTTTCAATTCCACAATGAAGCTGACCGAGTACGAGCAGTTGCTTTAGCAAAATCCTTACGTTGTCCTCAGTGCCAGAACCAGAATTTAGTCGAATCTAATGCAACAACAGCATATAAATTACGGCTTGAAGTCTATGAGATGGTCAATCAAGGTAAAAGCGATGATGAAATTATCCAAATAATGACGCAGCGTTTTGGACATTTTGTAAATTATAAACCGCCGTTTAATTCGCAAACTTGGGCATTATGGGGTATCCCGCTCGGTTTATGTTTAATGTTACTGAGTGCGATTGTGTGGCGAACTAAAAAGCGTAGATAAAAATGAAAACAAGAGATCAGTTTAATCAACAAAATTATCAGCAAGCGGTTAAATTTGCTGAATCTTATTCAGCGGAACTGAAGCAAGAATATTTAGCAGAAACGCAAGATCGTTATCAATTTGAACAAACGCAAAAGTGTCATCATTTGGAAAATACCACTCAAAAACGACCGCTTGTCATACTGGGGTTGGCGGTACTGTTAGGGGTAGTTACAACTTTAATTTATTGGCAAACAGGTCGTTATCAAATTGTCCGAACCGGTACGCAAATGCACCAAGCATTTCAGGTAAAAACTGCATTGGAAGATAAAGAACAAAAAAATTATCGTTATGTAACCAATTTACAGGAGCGTTTACGAGAAAATCCGAATGATGGTGATTTATGGTATGAATTAGGTCAAGCGTATACACTGAATAATGATTTTGATTCCGCATTAGTTTGTTATGATAATGCTCAAAAAGTATTAGGGGAAAAGGCATCAATACTCGGTGCGATGGCTACTGCCGAATATTATGCTAATCATAAAAAGTTATCGGAAAAAGCACTGCACTGGATTGATAAAGCCTTGAAACTAGATGCTAAAGAGAGCTCAAGTTTACTTTTATTGGCTTCCGATGCTTATGCTAAGAAAAATTACCAACAAGCAATAGATTTTTGGCGTAAAGTGTTAGATAGTGATAATGATGCTATTGATCGTAAAGCGATTATTTATAGTATTCAAACAGCAAAAGAGAGGCTGAATTAGCTGTGTGTAATGAGCAAGATAGCTGGGTTGCCAAATTACCCATTACATTTTTTATTATTTAAGATATTCGTAGATTTTAATCGTATCAGTTAGGCGCTGTTGTGCACTTTGAGATGCTACAAATATTACGGCATTATTTCCTTGTGGTAACTGAACCCAACTAAGCATATGGAAATATGCGGGAGTTAGTGTTCCTGATTTTCCACCAATAAACCATGTATTCTCATATAAATGTTCAAATGAGGATACTACTTCAATAGTTCTAGCGTTTTGACCTCTAATTTGTAGCTGTTTTCTAGGGGTGCTAAATATCTTTACTAATTTCTCATTCTTAGTTGCCTGAATGCAAAGCATAGCTAAATCGTATGCCGTAGAAGTGTTTTGCTTGGATGCTAATCCGGTTGGATTTACAAAATAAGAATTCTGCATACCAAATAATTGTGCTTTTTCATTCATATATGAAATCACGTCAACATTCATATATTCGCTGATAGAACGGGCAACTAATTCAGCAGATGTGTTACTTGAGGGCGACATCATATTATATAGAGCATCTTCTAGTGTAATTAGATCCCCTGCTTTCAGATTATTGCCACTTCCTTTTTTAATGTCGGATTCTATAACTGTCAATTCTGTATCTAATGATATACCGGATTCTAAAGCAATTAATGCTGTAAGTATTTTTGTTGTTGATGCGGGAGGTATCGGCGTATGTAAATTATGTTGTATAAGAATAGGTTGGATATTTCCATTAGAGGATATAGGGATAATAGCCATGGCTTTTGTATTAATATTCTTAAGATAACTAAAGACGCTATTAGTGTTATCCATATCGTTTTCTTTTGGTGGTTGTCCCTTATAGTTATAGTACGCTTCATCAATAATATAGCCCCATAGACGTGATGACGGTATTGTTTGTAAATGCCTAAAATTATTTTCTAATCCTGTAGTATCAAGAATAATATCAAATGATATATCACTACCATCTGTTGCATATATTGTAAATTCTACAATTCCAGTATTTGGTTCTATACGGTACTTTGATTTATTTGCTAATGTTATGTACTTTATTTGTTCACTTTCATGGCCATAAGTATCTTTCTTAACTGCTACAAATCCCCAGCCATTATTGATTCCCGAATTACTACTATCATTAGGTTCATGATAAAAATTTCGTAGATAATATAAATAACCTGATTCAGCATTATTGACCTGAATAAACAAAATATTTTTCTGTAATTTATCAATGGGAATGATTTTATCTATTGACTCCCTTCCCCTATTGTGATAAGAGAATGGAGCTAATTTTCCTTTATTAGCTATTAAAGTGCGATAATTAGACTCTTGTGTAAGATTTTTCGTAATACAAACCATTGTATCTCCAGTACTCATGTGTAAAACTTAGATAACTTATAAGAAAATAAGAATTTCTAGATAGAGGATAGTTGCTTAAATCTAAATAAAAATGAAATTCTTATGTTATTCTAACAATCCTAACAGCTAATGAGAAGAGAGCAATAATTTGCTTTCTTTTTTATCGTCTATGAACTGTTTGATATTCATCACTACTTTCTGGATCACCTTTTTTCCATTCCATTTTTCCATATCTTCCTAATGAATGATCAATTAATCGAATTTGTTCTAATTGAATTTCCCAAATATCTAACGAATCATCCGTATAGGGCTTAAAGGCATTGTTATATATTCTTCTTGCATTTTGAGCGGATTCGCCCTCTAAACAATAAGATTTTCCTGAAAATTGAATGCCTTGTAATAAGGAATGAAAGCGTGTCGGAGTATAAATTGTTCCAGAGATACAAGGATTTTTATATAGGATTTGAGCGTGCTTAGTTTGATTAGATGTGAGGTATATCAGACGATCATATTCCGGATCGAATTTATAAAAGCAAATAAATGACCAAGGCTGATTATTTTCACAGCCAGAGATAGTACATAGATATTTCTTATGGAGAATATTAGTGATACGTCTTTGCATTCGTCCTCCCCAATAATGTAAGTTTAGTCAGTCTTATGTGATTTAATATAGCATAATTTATAATGTTTTATATTGTTTGCAATCAATAATGTTATTTTTTGTTAGTATAATGTCAAAATTTACACTTTTATGGGTTGCTAAACGTAATAAGATAAATATAATTACGAATGGTTTTTATTTGTAATAAATATAAAATATTAATAAATTTAATTAAAAGGAGATCTTATGACCACAAATCGCCAAGACGTACTACAAAATCGTTTAAGGCCTGAAATTCAAGAATTAAAACAAAGTATTCAGACTATTGTGCTTTCAACGGTAGATAAAGCTGGTAAGCCGAATGTGAGTTATGCACCTTTTGTCATTAATAATGGTGAATATCAAGTGCTTATTTCGACGATTGCACGTCATGCTCGTAACTTAATGGAAGTTCCGAAAGTGTCATTAATGTTGATTGATGATGAAGCTAAAAGTCGCCAAATTTTTGCACGTCGCCGTTTAACTTTTGATGCGAGTTCACGTTTAATTGAGCGTGAGGGAGAAGAATGGGAAAGTGGTTTAAAAGCACTAAAAGCTCGCCATGGTGATTTAATTGATGAGCTTGCAAAAATGAAAGATTTTAAATTATTTAGCTTTAAACCTATACAAGGCCTTTTTGTGAAAGGTTTTGGCAAAGCATTTGAAGTAAGTGCCGATGATCTAGTGAATTTTGTTCACTTAGATGAAGGTCATAAAACAGAATAAATATATGACGAAATATTTACTGTGCTAGTTTGATTAGCACAGTTTTTTTATCTCACATAAAGGAGAATGATTGTGATTAAGTTTCGCTTTAATCTGTCTGTTGCAAGCATTGTGTGTTTTACAATACAACATTGCATTAGCAGAAGAACAAATCCAGCTGGATACCATTATCGTTAAAGAGGGCCTTCAGAAACAAAAAATTTCTGAAATCAAAAAATCTGCAAAACAACTTGCTAAACAACAGGTGCAAGATTCTCGAGATCTAGTACGCTATGAAACCGGTGTGACAGTAGTTGAAACAGGACGTATGGGCAGTAGCGGTTATGCAGTACGTGGTGTAGATGAAAACCGTGTTGCCATTACCGTAGATGGTTTACAACAAGCGGAAACACTTTCATCTCAAGGATTTAAAGAATTATTTGAAGGGTACGGTAATTTTAATAATACGCGTAATTCGGTGGAAATTGAAACCTTGAAACAAGCGACAATTCGTAAGGGAGCGGATTCAGTACGAGTTGGAAGCGGTGTTTTAGGTGGTGCAGTGATATTTGAAACTAAAGATGCTCGTGACTTTTTAATAGAAAAAGATTATCACTTCGGCTATAAAACTGGCTATTCAAGTGCAGATAATCAAAAATCAAATTCACTTACATTTGCCGGTCGTTATAAGAACTTTGATCTTTTAGCTTTAAAAACTTGGCGTGACGGACATGAATTAGAGAATTACGATTACAAGACGGCAAACGGTAATTTGCAAGGTAAAGAACGAGAAAAAGCTGATCCTTATGCCATTAAAAAAGATAGCACATTAATTAAACTCGGATATTCTCCCTCAGAGAATCATCGTTTTAGCGTAGTAGCAGATATATATGAAAAGAAAAATCGAGGTCACGACTTTTCTTATACTTTAAAACCGACTACATATATTGATGTTGATGAATATGAATTACGTCATACGAATGATAAGAGTAAGCGTCAAAATTATGCATTTGTGTATGAAAACTTTAGTGCCAATCCATTATGGGATAGTTTAAAACTGACTTATTCTACTCAGAAAATTAAGAACAGAGCGAGAACAGACGATTATTGTGATGGAAAGCATTGCAAAGAAACGGAAAATTTAGCTGGTTTACAGCTAAAAGACGGTAAAGTCGTCGATAGAGATGGTAAGGCACCACAATTAAGTGTTGAACCGTCATCAGGACTAACAATGATCACGGACTCAAAAGGCACTTATACTGAGGGGCTAGAGTTAGTGAACGATTATTGGTTTGATTGTAATGTCTTCGATTGTAACTCACCGATTACCGCTTATAAAAAAAGTTATGATAACTCAATTCGTTTTGGCGAGGTAAAGCTTAATAAGACATATACTAACGAAAAGGGACATAAGTTTGCTACGCTTACTCGTAAACAGGATTTTTATAGTGTTTTGCTTCCAAGTAGTAAAGGTTATACGGAGAATATTTATTCAGAACGAGATTTAGATACTGAAACTAAGCAAATTAATTTAGATTTAACTAAAAATATCTTGTTATTTGGTCAAGAGCATTCTTTTGAATATGGCGGTAGCTATAATCAAACTGAAAAGAAAATGGTGAATCACAGTGGCTTTAGTGCTACGGGAAATACGCAATGGTGGGCAAGACGTTTTTTAGGTGTAAAAACGAATTACTTTAAGAATGGGGAAGAGGAAGCTATTACTTGTAGTAATGCTTCGGGAAGTGATCA
Source organism: Actinobacillus arthritidis (assembly GCF_029774155.1). Lineage (NCBI taxonomy): Bacteria > Pseudomonadati > Pseudomonadota > Gammaproteobacteria > Pasteurellales > Pasteurellaceae > Actinobacillus > Actinobacillus arthritidis. Next base: position 213,510 of record NZ_CP103833.1, read on the forward strand.
GTGGAACGGTTTACTTTGCCCTAATCAAGATACTTTTTCATTTTTAATTCCGGTTGAAGCAAAAAATAGCTCGTTATATTTTACTGATAATGTAAAAGTGAATGACTATTTAAGCTTTGATTTGGGTTATCGTTATGATCACATTCGATATAAGCCTCAATATATTGCCGGTAAAACGGCGAAGATTCCGGATGATATGTTACAAGGTATTTTTGTACCGTTACCGAATAATCCCTCAAATGAGCAGATTCGTCAAAATGCGGAAGAAAATATTAAATATTTCTCACGTAATGTTAAATATCAAAAACACTCTTATTCCTTAGCGGCAACAACGGATCCACTTAGTTTCTTACGCTTACAGATAAAATATGCTAATGGTTTTAGAGCACCGACTTCCGATGAGCTTTATTTTACCTTTAAGCATCCGGATTTTACTGTATTACCGAATGTAAATTTAAAAGCCGAGCGAGCTAAAACAAAAGAAGCAACATTAACGTTACATAGTGATTTAGGTTTTATTACGACCAGTTATTTTAAAACGGATTATGAGAATTTTATTGATTTAAAATATATAGGGTCTAAAAATTTAACGAATGTTTTTAGTGGAAGTGCCACGGCAAGACCTTACCAGATTTACCAAAATATAAACCGTCAAGATGCGAAGGTGAATGGTTTGGAAATTAACTCTAAATTGAATCTCGGTCAGCTATGGCAGATTTTAGATGGGTTTAATGCAAGTTATAAATACACTTATCAAAAAGGTAAGATGGAGGGTAATTTGCCGCTTAATGCGATTCAGCCGAGAACATCTGTGTTTGGTTTAGGTTATGCACATCCGGAAGATAAATTCGGGGTTGATGTGTATGTTACCCGTGTAAGTGCGAAGAAGGCGGAAGATACTTACAATATGTATCATAGCGAAGAAAAGGCAAAAGACAGTTATTTAAAATGGCGTAGCGGTGCTTATACGTTGTTAGATATGATTGCTTATGCGAAACCGTGGAAAAATGTCACGTTACAGGCAGGTGTTTATAATTTACAGAACCGCAAATATCTGACTTGGGAATCGGCTCGTTCGATTCGTCCGTTTGGGACAAGTAACTTGATTAACCAAACGACAGGTAGAGGATCAAACCGCTTCACTGCTTCGGGAAGAAACTTTAAGTTAAGTGCAGAGGTAACATTCTAAGTCTAGTAAATAAAATGCCCGATAAGTCATTACTTATCGGGCATTTTTTGTAATTTGAACCACGGAAAATACCGAATACACAGAATAAATGGATATTAAGTAGTACAACATAAACATCATTTACATGATGCTTGCATGCTATTAGGTTAATAACATGATTTTGTGCTCTTGTTTATGAAATTCTCCCCAAAGAACAAATCGGTAATAAATTTTCCAAATGCTGATGGTGTAAGGTTCAAACGCAATCGACTCTTTGGTACAAACATCTTACTTCACAATTTAATTTCATTGCTTTGTTTGATATCGTGAATGGTTTTTACCTTGTATTCATAGGAGTTAATCTTATCCATAATTCGATAGTGGGTAATTCTCAGCCATGCGTTGGCAATTGAGCCCTTTGAGCGAATGAGCTTCATTGTATTCTTGGTGAGAATCGTCAAAAAGCACCTGTTGTTTGCTCAAATTATGTTTCGCTTTGGTTGGGTTGGACGTTGTTGCAAAAAAGCTTTCAGGTAGTGGTGCATTCGTACTATACTTTTTAATAAAAACGGTATGAAATCAGAAAAACTCATACCGTGTAATTTATAGAGGATTATTTCATCCAACTTACAATTTCTTCGAGCGGTTTACGTGATTTCGGGGCGATTTCACCAGCACGATAGCCGAAGGTTGCCATTACGGATACGCCATATTCATTTGGATCGAAGGCACCGGCTTCAGCAAGAATTTGGTTAACCGCATCATAGTTGAAACCTTCGATTGGGCGACTGTCGATACCAATCATCGCGACACCGCTCATCATATTACCTAATGCGATATAGGTCTGTTTTGAGCACCAGTCGAATAACGCACGCTCATTACCGGCGATTTTAATATCTTCAACGTGGAATTGTTTGTATAACGCTAACGTTTTTTCCATTTCTTCGGCGGTTAAACCACGTTGTTCAAGTGCTTTTTTGAAGTATTCGCTATCGTGACTTGCATTTTTCTTAGCAAGTAACACCACTAAATGGCTTGTCGCGTCCATTTGTGCCGCCATACCCCACGCAACCGGTTTTAATTTGTTACGTAATTCTTGGTTTTGAATTACCACAAATTTCCACGGCTCAGAACCGACCGAACTTGGTGAAAGACGAGCTAATTCTAAAATATAAGCGAAATCTTCATCGCTGATTTTTTTAGATGCGTCATAGTTACGTGTCGCACGACGATATTTAAATGCCGCTAAAACATTTTCTTTTTCAATATTAAACATTGCTTTCCCTTTTTATTTATACGCTTGATGAGTTAGTGCAACGAATAAAGATGCAAGAACTCAATGCGATTTCATAGTTGCTTTCCGAGTAAAATATTTTTGAAGTTTAAGCGATTCCAAGATATAAAATCCAATCACATTTTATTATAAGGAATATAAATGTAATTTATGTTAGATAAGACTATTTTTAGCCGTTTACAACCTTAAAAAATAAGCTACAATCAATAAAATTTATCCCGCATCAGAAGGAAAATACTATGACGGCAACATTTACACAAATTGGTTGGATTGGCTTAGGTCAAATGGGCGTACCGATGGTTAATCGTTTACTGGCGAACAATATCAATGTCAGCGTTTATAACCGAAATGCGGCGAAAAGTGCGGAATTTGCAGAAAAAGGTGCAAAAGTTGCCGGTTCGGTAGAAAAATTAGTTGCAGAAAACCAAGCGATTATTTTGATGGTTTCGGACTATGCGGCGGCAGTAGATATTTTAAATCCGGACGTTTGTGCAACGCCGCAGGGTAAAGTTATCGTGAATATGAGTACGGTTTCCCCAACCGAAAACTTAAAACTAAAAGTATTGGTGGAAGAACACGGCGGTTTATTTGCTGAAGCACCGGTTTCAGGTTCGGTTGTGCCGGCAACAAACGGTACTTTATTAATCCTATTCGGTGGACAAGAAGCTGTATTAAAACCGTTACAACCGGTATTTGACGTACTTGGTCAGCGTACTTTCCATTTTGGTGATGTGGGTAAAGGCTCTGGGGCAAAATTAGTGCTTAATTCATTATTAGGCGTATTCGGTGAAGCCTATGCGGAAGCAATGTTAATGGGTGAACAATTCGGGATTAACTTAAATGATCTTGCCGAAGCGATTGGCGGATCGGCAATGAACTCACCGATGTTCCAAACCAAAAAACCGTTATTATTAGAAAAATCATTCCCTGCGGCATTTATGCTGAAACATGCAAGTAAAGATCTCAATCTCGCTTGCGGAGAATTAGAAAAAGCCGGCTTAACGCTACCAGCGGTTGAAACGGTTGCGGCACAATATCGTGAGGCTGTAAAAGCGGATTTAGGAAGCCAAGATGTTTCAGGTATTTACTTACAATTAGCGAAAAAATAATCAAATTTGTATAAATAAGCGGTCGTAAATAGTTAAAAATTTACGACCGCTTTTTCTATTACATACTCGCTACAACATCCTTCAACAAGCGGTAAGATTTCGCTTGTTTTTGTTCATCGTAGATATAAGTTACCACCATAATTTCATCAATTTCCACGCGTTTAGCTAATTGGGTTAATTGAGCTTTAACCGTTGCTGGCGAGCCGACTAGCGTGCAAGCGGTCATTTGTTCTACCACCGCTTTTTCTTGGTGGTAAATCTGCATTTCACGTAAATCGACCGGTCCAAAGTGTAGCTCGTTTTCCGTGCGGTTAAAGTTTTGCCACACTTCCGCATCATTTGCCATTGGCGGTTGTAAATTCTGTTGTGCGTTGGTCACGACATTGATAAAGAATTGGGTTTGGGTGGTCACCAGACTTTGTGCTTCCGCATCGCTATCCGCCACAATCGCATTCACGCCCATAATTACATAAGGTTTTGCTAAATAGTCGGACGGTTTGAAATAACGGCGATAAATTTCGACCGCTTCCATCATCATTCGTGGGGCAAAGTGAGCGGCAAACGCATAAGGTAAGCCCAGTTCTGCGGCTAAATAAGCACTTTCGGTGCTGGAGCCTAAAATATAGAACGGGATATCTAAACCGGCGGCAGGGTAAGCCGAAACCGGATTAGTATTTTGGAAATAACCTCGCAGTTCGGCAATTTCATCCGGAAATTCGAGATGTTTTGCCCCTCGGCGTAACGCATTAGCGGTACGCATATCGGTGCCGGGCGCTCTGCCTAAGCCAAGTTGGACACGATTTGGATAAAGAGTCGCAAGCGTGCCGTATTGTTCCGCCACAATATAAGGGCTGTGGTTCGGTAACATTACACCGCCTGAACCAACCGCAATTTTTTCAGTATTGGCTAATGCGTGTTGAATCAGCAGGGTGGTCGCCGAGCTGGCTAAGTTTTTCATATTATGGTGTTCGGCAATCCAATAGCGAGCCAAATCCAGTTCTTCCGCCAATTGTGCCAGTTTCACCATAGACTGCATTGCTTGTGCGTAGTCTTGTCCTTCACGCACTGGGACGAGATTTAAAATAGAAAGTTGCATAATGTGATAAATCCGAGTGTGATAAATAAGAAAACGGTGTAAAAAATGCTTCTTTTTACACCGCTTGTATAGACGTTAATTAGAAATAACCACGTTGATATTGTGCCGGCACAAATTCAATACCGCTGTTATTTGACGCATTTTGTGCGTATTGTACATTCAATAACCATTGTGGGTCACGTAATAATGCACGACCAACGCCCACTAGATCCGCATCGCCGATTGCTAACACGTGATCAACCACATTCGCATCGTCTAACATACCGACCGCAATGGTTGGTAAACCGGTCGCTTGTTTTACTGCACGAGCTAGATACACTTGATAACCTGCGTTAAATGGCGGATGTTTGCCTTCGGCTAACACGCCGTCACCGCCGGCACTTACGTGCATACAATCCGCACCGGTCACGCAAAGCGTTTTGCCATTTCCACACCGTAATCCGCATCAAAACCGTCCGCACCGAATTCTTGTGCTGAAATACGTACGATTAACGGCATATCCGCCGGCATTACCGCTTTAGCCGCTTTAATTACCTGCTCACCGAATAAGAAGCGATCTTGACCGTATTCATCGCTACGTTGGTTTGATTTCGGCGATGAGAATTGGTGAATTAAATAGCCGTGTGCGCCGTGAATCTCAATCGCATCAAAACCTGCATCAACTGCACGTCTTACCGAGTCTTGGTAAGATTGAATCACATCTTGAATTTCCGCATTGCTTAATTCACGAGGTGTTTTTAAATTCTGACCTGCATAATCTAATTCACCGTAATGAATTGCTGAAGGGGCAACCACATCATCGCAATCTTGCGCTTTACGACCGGCGTGACCGATTTGCACCGCGATTTTACTGCCGTATTTATGTACGGAATCGACAATCGGTTTAAACGCATCACGCTGTTCATCATTCCATAAACCCAAACACTTAGGCGTAATACGGCCGTTTGGTGCAACGTTAGTCATTTCCACAATGATTAAACCGACACCACCAATCGCACGAGCGGTGTAATGCACAAAATGCCAGTCGTTCGGCATACCGTCTGTTGCCGAATATTGGCACATCGGCGGCATCACGATACGGTTTTTAAGTTCAAGATTTTTGAGTTTGAAAGGTGTTTGTAAATATCTAAATTTTGCCATGGGTCTAATCCTTTATGTCTAAAAAACGAATGGATTTTAATCGGCTGAAGATATAAAATCTAATCACTATTCTTTATACTAAATATAAATATGCGTGATATTAGAACCGTTGATTTAAACTTATTGAAAGCGTTTGATGCACTCTTGCAAGAACGTAACGTAACCAAAGCGGCACAACGTTTATCCGTGACTCAGCCGGCAATGAGTGCAATGCTAAATCGCTTGCGTGATAGCTTTGGTGACCCGTTATTTGTGCGTGTACAACACGGGATTGAACCGACTGCCAGAGCCTTGGCATTAATGCCTTCGGTTAAAACCATTTTGGCGGAAGTGAATCGAATGTTGCGCCCGGTGGAATTTGATCCGCAAACGGCTGAAATGACGATTAAGATCGCTTCTACCGATTATGGTTTGGAAGCGATTGGCACACCTTTTTTAGCCCATTTAAAACAACTTGCACCAAAAATTCGTGTCGCTTTTTTACCGGCACAAGATGTGGATTTGTTAGCCCAATTTGAACAGGCGAGAATTGATATTGCCTTGGTTTCTACCCAACATATTCCGGCGGATTTACACAGCAAACCGTTGCTGACAGAACATTATGTTTGTGTGATGCGAGCAGATCACCCAATGGCAAATCAATCGCTCAATTTAGATAACTTTTGTGAATTGGATTTTGCAATGATGTCCTATGACGGCGGACAATTTTACGGTGTTTGTGATGAGGCATTGGCGAAACTCGGTAAAACTCGCCGTGTATCAGTATCGGTTAATCACTTTTCTTTGCTACCGAATATCTTACGTAGCACAGACGTGGTGGCATTGGTGCCATCACGTTTATCTCATAACCTTAGCGGATTGATTTGCAAAGAGCTTCCGCTTGAAGTACAGGGCTTTGCAATCCAAATGGCGTGGCACGAACGCACCCACCAAGATCCTGCTTATCAATGGATCAGAAATTTGTTGGTGGAGAGCCTGACGAAACCATAATTGACAAACATATTTGCAAAAAATGAGGGAAATTAGACCGCTTGTTATCTTAATTTCCCGCATTATTTAAGCTTGTAAAACAAATTCAACAAATGCTTTTAGCACAGCGGAAGGATGTTTATGAGAGGGGTAAACCAAGTACATTTGATGTTGGTATTTAGGCTCGTTAGGCAGAATTTCAACTAATTGCCCTGATGTAAGATATTGTTCTACACAATAAGGTGGCAAAAAGCCGATAGCACAATCATGCAGTGCATATTCCAAAATCGCTTGAAAATCATTACTAACAAAATAGGTAGGAAGCTCAATATTTTGTTGTAAAAACATTTTTTCGAGTCGTAATCTTCCATTTTCTCCATAACCTGCGAGAGGGAAATGTTGTAATTCTTCCAAGGAATTAGGAGTCCCGAACTTGGCTAAAAATGCAGGGGTGGATACCAATATTTGCCCAACTGCCGTTAATTTTTTGGCGATTACTCGGTCGTCCGATTCTCGATAAAACCGAAAAGCGACATCAACACCGTCAGCAAAAAAGTCGGTAATACGTTCGCTGGCGGTACATTGTATTTGAACATTTGGATAACGCTGTTGGAAGTCTCGAATGATTTTCCACGCAGGAAAATAAGAAGGCGGCGTGGTAATTCTTAGTAGACCGCTGAGTTGTTGTTCATCATGGTGTAGATTACGTTCCGCCTCTAAAATAGCTTCCATATTGAGATAGGTTTGCTCGTAAAATTTTTGACCGGCAACAGTGGGTGTAACGCCGGTTTTAGCTCGCTCAAGAAGCTGAATTCGTAAGTTCTTTTCTAATTCACTGATGTTACGACTTAGGGTAGAAAGAGGCAGTTGTAATTTTTCAGTCGCTTTTGACAAACTGCCCATTTGTACCGCACAAATAAACATTCTAATTGCATTTAAATCCATATCATCCTCTATTAATACCCTTCCATTTTTGGAAGATAAATTCCTATTATAGATTATTCTGTTCAATATATAAAAACATTAAACTAGCCAACCTTAATTCATTTACATTGCTCGGAGAATAGGATGATTGCAGTTTATGCGGTTGCGGTAGTTAAACCGGAACATATTGATACATTTAAAACATTGGTTAATTCATTGGTTGAGGCTTCTCGCCAAGATAAAGGTTGTGTGAGTTACCAAGTTGGTACTGTTGCCGGCAAAGAGAATACTTTTGCTTTTGTTGAACAGTGGCAGTCAATGGCGGATTTAGAAGCTCACACACAACAAGCTCACTTTACGCAAGCGGTTGAAAAATTTGCGGATTTACTTAGCCAACCACTTGATATTAACGTAGTCGAATTATTTTAAGGAGAAGTTTAATGGCAATTTCTAAACAAGAAATTTTAGACGCATTTCATTTCCGTCACGCATGTAAACAATATGATCCGACTAAAAAAATTAGTACGGAAGATTTTGAATTCATTTTAGAAACAGGGCGTTTATCACCAAGTTCATTTGGTTTTGAACCTTGGAAATTTTTGGTCATTGAAAACCGTAAAATTCGTGAACTGATTCGTGACAATGCTTGGGGCGCGCGGATAAAGCAACGGATTGTAGCCATTTTGTCGTGTTCCTTGTTCGCCAAGAAAATACGCTGAAACAAGGTAGCGATTACACCCAATATATTATGAATGATGTATATCATTTACCAAAAGAAGTGGTGGATTTACGTAATACTTTCTACAAAGATTTCACAGAGGAACATATTGCGATTGCGAATAATCCTACTCGCTTTTACGATTGGGCTTGTCGCCAAAGCTATATTGCATTAGCAAATATGATGACTTCTGTCGCAATGATTGGTATCGACAGTACGCCGATCGAAGGTTTCCATGTAGAAGAGATGAATAAAATGCTGGCAGATGCCGGTTTGTTTGATCCAAACCTATTCAAAGTGAGTGTAATGGTCGCTTTTGGTTATCGTGGTATGGAACCATTCCCGAAAGCTCGCCAGCCAATGACTGATGTCGTTGAGTGGGTAAAATAAGTCTCGCTAATCAGGTTATACAAGCGGTGGTAAATTCCTAAAATTTTACCACCGCTTGTTGTTTGTTACTGAATAGCAAAACTACACTATCTCGCATCCCCTTTCGGGCTTACCCCAAAATGTCTTTTATATTCTCGGCTAAACTGACTTGGGCTTTCGTAACCGACTTGGAAAGCAATATTGGCGATATTGCTTTGCTTGGTTTGAATAAGCTTTTGTGCGGTCAGTAGACGATGCGATTTTTGATATTGTAACGGCGACATATTGGTCATTTTTTTAAAATGTAAATGAAAACCTGAAACCGACATTCCCGCCTGTTTCGCTAAATCATCTACCCGTAACGGTTCAGACAAATGTTGCTCGATCCAAAGTGCGGTTTGAGCAATTCGATTTGTGTGGTCGCCTACTTGTACCAATTCTCGTAATTTCTGCCCTTGATCACTTTTTAGCAGGACATAATAAATTTGTTGCTGAATAAGTGGCGCAAGAAAATCTATATCTTCCGGAGTTTTGAGCAAATCAATTAGGCGCTCAAACTGAGCCAGCAAATTTTCTTCCATTTGCCATTGTAAGAAAGCGGTCGATTTTGGCTGATTTTTTGCAATTTTCCTTGGAATATGCGGCACGATACTTGCCACCATTTTTAGGTCGATTTTCATCGTCATCATCAAGTAGGGCTTTTCAGGGCTTGCTTCAACCACTTCCACCGACAACGGCACATTGACAGGGCAAAACATAAAATGCTGATTACTGAATAGCGTACATTGATCGCCAATGCAAATTTTGCGTTCGCCTTGTAAGACGATACAAATACGAGGTTCAAGAATTGTGTTCACCACTGGTGTAGGGCGGTCGGCATGCTGAATCACAAGTCCATCAATCGGCGTTTGCCAAAGTTGGTTTTTCGGTACAAGCGGTAATAATTTATCAATAATTTGCATTTTTGGAGAATTAGGCAAAATTTTTACCGAAATGATATACCGACAATCGTGAAAATTCCACAAAAATAACTTCTCGTTCAATGAATATTTAGAACGGTGCGAAAATGGAAGTGCAAGCGGTCAAATTTGTAAATCATTTTGCGAATTTGACCGCTTGTGCTTAGAATGGCGAAATTTTATTCAACTTTTGGAGCAATGATGAAAAAAACATTACTGGCTATGATGATCGCAACAGCCGCAGTTGGTACAACGGCTTATGCTGAAACGAAAGCGGTGGCAAATCCTGTGGTGGCGAACCTTGAACAAGAAATCAAAAGTTCGGTATTGGTGGACGGCTTAGACGGCGTTTGGGATATGGTTTGGGGGGCTGACGACAAAATTTGGATCACCGAGCGTCAAGGCAAGAACATTGCGACCATTGATCCCAAAACGGGCGAGAAAAAAGTGCTTTACACCTTTGACAAAGCCTTCGCTCAGCCCGTTCATCAGGGTGTATTGGGAATGGCGTTCCACCCCAACTTCTTGAAAGGCAAAGGCGAGGACTATGTTTACGCCTACTACACTTATGCTAAAAATCCAACGGACGGCAAATCAACCGCTGGGCGTATCGTGCGTTTAAGCTATGATGCCAAAGCGGGAACACTCGGTAACGAAACGGTGGTGCTAGATAATTTAACAGGCGGTGATGATCATAACGGTGGGCGTTTGATGTTCGACCAAGCGGGCAAATTATTGGCAACCTTTGGCGATAACGGTTTCAACCAATACGGTAATAGCTGTAAGGAAAACCTCGCTCAAAAATTACCAACCGCTGAGGAAATCAAGCAAGGCAACTTCAGCCATTATCGTGGCAAAATTCTTCGTCTGAATTTGGACGGCTCAATCCCTGACGATAACCCAACAATTAACGGTGTGAAAAGCCACGTTTGGGCGTATGGTTTCCGCAATCCGCAAGGCTTAGTTTGGGTAGGCGACCAACTGTTCAACGTGGATCAAGGTCCGGGCGTGGACGATGAAGTCAATCTCATCGAAAAAGGGGGCAATTACGGCTGGCCGCACATTGCTGGCTACCAAGACAATCAGGCTTATAGCTATGTGAATTACTCTCAAGTGAACAACTGTACTCAAGCCCCGATGTACGATGAAGTGACCGTGCCAGAGGGCGTGAAAGCACAATTCCAAAAAGAAACGGACGTGAAATTAGACAATTTCAAAGAGCCATTAAAAACGTTCTATACCGTGCCGAACAGCTACAATTTCAATGATCCAAAATGCAATGGCGACTATATTTGCTGGCCAACGGTAGCGACTACCAGTATCGCTTATTATCCGAAAGACGGCAAAATCAAGCATTTGCAAAATTCCTTGCTTATCACAGGGGTAAAAACAGGTATTCTCTACCAATTACCGTTAAGTGGCGATGCAAAACAGGTTCAAGGCGAAGTGCTAACCCACTTCCGCACCAGCAACCGCTACCGAATGGTACTAGTGTCGCCTGATAGCTCGAAAATCTATGTTGCTACCGACAGTGCAGGCTACATTATGGGTAAACAGCAACAGCCCGTAAATGAAGTCGAAAACAAAGGGGCAATTCTCGTTTTTGAAGCGAAATAACAATGCTAGAAAAGGAGGGCAATAGTGCCTACCCTACAAAACACAAGCGATCGAAATTCGCAAAAAATTTGCAGATTTTGACCGCCTGTGGCAAAGCTATTGATGTTTTAACTCTTTAAGTGCTTGGCGAATAATCGCATAACTCGCTGAAAGTGAGAGATAAACCATCACAATAGCAACGATAAGATCAGGTAGATTTGAGTGAGTAAGATAAACAAAAAATGAGGCTAAGATAATGATTAAATTACCAATCGCATCATTTCGTGAGCATAGCCATACGCTCATCATATTGCTGTCGCCTTGACGAAAGCGATAGAGTAACCAAGCGGCAAGCATATTTGCCATAAATGCCGCTAATCCCATTCCGCCCATATCGTTATAACTTGGAAGTGAGCCTTCAGCAAATTGGTAAAAGGTTGTAATGAAAACCCACACGCCAACCAATCCCATTGTTATACCTTTAAGAAGACTGGCTTTTGCTCTTATGGAAAGAGACTTACCTAAAACCAAAAGGCTAATCAGATAATTGGCACTATCACCTAAAAAATCCAAACTATCCGCTAATAGTGACACCGAATTTGCTCGCAAGCCGACCAAAATTTCAACTATAAACATTACTGCATTGATCGAAAATACGACCCATAAAATTTTCCGATAAGTGTTGGAAAGCATTGTTTGCTCAACAGCACAATGATTGCAAGCCATAAAAAAAATCCTCTCTAATTGAAAATAGAGCTATACTGTAAAGCCTGTTCTTAGCACAGGGTCAAGAGGGAATTAAGATGAATGATTTTTTTACGGTAAAAGAAGTGAGCAAACAAACGGGGCTTTCACTTGAAACGATTCGCCATTACGAAAAAGTCGCATTAATTTGCCCGCCAAGAGCAGAAAACGGCTATCGCCAATTTAATCAAACCATTATGGAACAGTTAATTTTCATCAGAAATTGCCGAGCATTAGGGTTTTCGCTTGAAGAAATCAAACAAATGCAGGCTTTACAACAGCAACCGCAACAAGATTGCCATAATGTCGATGAGCTTCTCGCCAGCCACATTTTGCAAATTGATGAAAAACTCTCTCAATTACAGCAAATCAAGCAAAAGCTACAAGGCTTGCAAGGATGCAATAACCATAAAATTTCACAATGCAAGGTCATAAACGGCTTAAAAAATAGGTAACTTGCGTGGGCTAAAATGCCCACGTATTCATTTTTTGATGTCCTACCAATCTTTCTGTTCAAATTCTTCCACTAAAAAATCAATGATTTGTCGCACCGCAAGCGGTAATTTTTCTCGGCTTGGATACAAAGCGTAAAGGCTGTATTTGGGGGGTGTCCATTCAGGCAAGACGTTGAGAATTTTACCGCTTGCCAGTAGGTCGTTTAACATATATTTCGGTAACATCGCAATGCCATTATCGGCAAGCACACTATTGAGCAAGGCTGTAGAATCGTTGGTGGTAAATTTACTCGACAAATCAATTTCGGTGGTGCGTTCCCCTTGCGTTAAGTGCCATATTTTCATACTGCTATGGCAAAGCTGATGATGTTGCGACAAGTCGTTGGGTGTGGTTGGCGTGCCGTATTCCGCAAGGTAGGCAGGACTTGCCACTAGCAATGAATGGCACTCCGCCAGCTTTCGGGCAATTAAATTGGGGTCGGGATTATGGGTAATACGAATGGCAAGATCGATACGCTCACTAATTAAATCGACCAAATTATCTGTTAGTTGTAACTGCACATTGAGTTTAGGGTGCTGTTTGATAAAACGGTTAATGCTATTTGCTAAATGCAAACTGCCGAAGGAAACCGAACTCGCCACCCGAATCACACCTCGCAATTCGCCTTTTTGAGCGGAAATTTCTCGTTCCATTTCCACCGCACTTTCGGTAATTTTTCGGCAAAAAACGACCGCTTGCTCTCCAATCTCGGTAAGTACCACTTTGCGTGTGGTGCGTTGGAATAAACGAGCGTTGAGCCAGTCTTCCATTAGGGCAATATAACGGCTGATCATTGATTTAGAGATGTTTAATCGTTCAGCCGTTTGGGTAAAACTGCCCGTTTCAGCCACCGATAGAAAAACATTGATTGCAGTAAGTTTATCCATTTTTTCTTCCATTGTTGCTCATTAAGAAACAATGTTATTCAAAAAATGCCATTTATTCAATTTTTTGTTTCGTTATACTGTGCAACATCAAAACGGCAACGTCATTATTTTTTAATTTAACAGAAGGAAAACGTTATGAAAATCGCAGTAATTGGCGCAACAGGTTTAGTGGGCAATGCAACAGTGCAAGAATTGGCTTCTCGTGGACACGAGGTGGTGGGCTTTGCTCGCAATGTTGAAAAGGTGTTTAAGGCAGAGAACGTTCAAGCCGTGCAAGCGGACGTAAATGCAGAAGATTTTGCAGAAAAATTAGCAGGGTTCGATGCGGTGGTGAGTGCGTTTAATGGCGGTTGGACAAACCCAAATTTGGCCGAAGATACCGAGCGTGGTTCAGCATCTATTTTGAACGCGCCAAAGTGGCTAATGTGCCGTATTTATTGGTGATTGGCGGTGCAGGTAGCCTTTATGTCGCCCCTGATTTACAGTTGGTGGATACACCAAATTTCCCACCTGAAGTGTTCCCAGCGGCAAATGTGGTGCGTAATTTACTTACCGAATTAAAAGGTCGCCGTGATATTAACTGGGCATTTTTATCGCCTGCGGCAATGTTTGCGGTAAACCCGCTTTCGTTTGAAAAAACAGGCAAATATCGCCTAGGCAAAGATGATGTATTGCTCAACGGTGACGGCTCGCCAGCAGATATTTCAGTACCAGATTTAGCCGTGGCAATCGCTGATGACGTGGAACAAAAAGCCCACTTATTTAGCAGATTTACGGTAGCGAACTAAGAAACAGGGCGGAGACGCCCTTTTTTTGTTATAGGAGTAAATAATGGCACTGTTGATTTTTAGCCTAATATGTGGAGGCATTTTTTGGAAAATGCTTAACCATTCGCCCCGCTTACTCCATTTAGGTGAACTATAAAAGATGGAAAACATCCAATTAGACAACACCGTTTTTTATGTTGAAGAAACTCGCTTTGCAACAAATGATTTAGCGGTTAATCAGTACCAACATTTGGCGATGAATTTTTACGATAGAGGGAAACTGTTGAAATATCGCCACGATTGGTACGATCTCTGCCTAACGGTATTTCAATTTGAAGATTGTTCAATGTGGCTTTGGCGGCGAGGTAATCATATCCGCTTAGTCAAAAGCCAAGAACCAATGGAACTTGCTGAATTTGAAAAAAAGATTGCCCCTATCGCTTATAGTTAAATGTCTTCACTAATGACATAACATTTAGAGAATTAGGCAAGTGTTTTAGAGAAATAATCTACCTCCCATCGTCAAATCCCCCCTAAAATAACCGCACTTCTAACGGATAATGCTTAACAGGAGAACATAATGAATTCACTTTTTCAAACTTATACATTAAACAATGGCGTAGAAATTAAAAACCGCTTAGTGGTTGCACCAATGACTCACTTCGGTTCAAACGAAGACGGTACATTAGGCGAGCAAGAACGTACTTTTATTAGCAACCGTGCAGTAGATATGGGGATGTTTATCACAGCGGCTACGTTAGTGGCGAAAAATGGTAAAACCTTTGTAGGACAACCTGAAGCCCTTGACGATAGCCACTTAGACAGCTTGCGTGAAACGGCAAAAGTGTTGCAAGCGCAAGGTACCAAAGCAATTTTACAAATTCATCACGGTGGCGTGAATGCACAA
Source organism: Actinobacillus arthritidis (assembly GCF_029774155.1). Lineage (NCBI taxonomy): Bacteria > Pseudomonadati > Pseudomonadota > Gammaproteobacteria > Pasteurellales > Pasteurellaceae > Actinobacillus > Actinobacillus arthritidis. The sequence continues at coordinate 228,652 of NZ_CP103833.1, forward strand.
GCAAATTTAACAGACGGACAAGCACTGATTAGTGCCTCAGACCACGCTGAAAGCGGTGCAAAAGCGACAACTGCAGACGAAGTGGTTGAATTAATTCAAGCTTATACCAATGCGACTGAATTGGCGATCCGAGCAGGCTTTGACGGTGTGGAAATTCATGGTGCGAATGGCTATTTGATTCAACAATTCTTCTCTGGCGAATTTAACCGCCGTACAGATGAATGGGGTGGTAGCCTTGAAAAACGCTTACGTTTCCCATTGGCGATTGTGGACTCAGTTATTGCATTAAAAGAGAAATATGCAAAACCTGAATTTATCGTGGGTTACCGTTTCTCACCGGAAGAACCGGGTGAAAACGGCTTAACAATGGCGGATACTTTCGCTTTAATTGAGGCGTTAGTGGAAAAACCATTGCAATACTTGCACGTTTCATTGCACGAATTTGACAAAAAAGCACGTCGTGGTGCAGATACTAACTTAACTCGTATGCAACTTATTCACGAACGCATTAACGGCAAATTGCCATTAATCGGCGTGGGTGGCTTACTTTCAGGCGAACAAATCCGAGCGGCATTCCAAACAGGTTGGGCGGAATTTATCGGCTTAGGTAAAGCGGTAATGGTCAATCCAAACATTGCAACTTTATTGAAAGAAAATCGTGATAGCGAAATCGCAACCGAGCTTGATCCAACTCGTGCCGACCAATACGGCATGCCAGACATTCTTTGGGGCTTATCTCAACAAGGCGGTGCGTGGTTGCCACCTGTGAAAGGTCAAGATTGGAAACCATTAGATATTTAATTTTGATATTAAGAAGGAATAAACAATGAAAATTTTTTACCAAACATCAGCAACAGCAGTGGGCGGTCGTGACGGACATACACGAGTAGATGACGGTTCACTCGGTTTAGATTTAGTTGGTTTCCAAAACGAAAGCGGCAAAGTGGGCGCTAACCCAGAACAACTTTTTGCAATGGGCTATGCGGCGTGCTTTGATAATGCAATTATTCACGTTGCCCCAGCACTAGGCATTAAACCAACTAAACATTCAACGACAGTGGGTGTGGGTATCGGTCAAAAACCAGACGGTGCATTCGGCTTTGAGATCGACATCACCATTACCGTGGAAGGCTTAAGCGTAGAAGAGGCGAAAACCTTAATCGAAAAAGCCCACGCAACTTGCCCATACTCAAATGCAACCCGTGGCAACGTGGACGTGCGTTTACACGTGAATGTAATGCAAACCTTTGATCTATAAGGAAATTACCAATGACAACCTATGTGGTTTTTATTCGTGACGAAATGAAAGATCAAACCGCTTACGATGAGTATTTACAACTAGGCGTGCCAACATTGGCTCCGTACGGTGGCGAGATTTTGGTGGCAAACGGTGAGTGCCAAGCCCTTGAAGGTGCAGAAATTGACGGTTCCGTAGTGTTACGCTTTCCTGATATGGTCGCCGCCCGTGCTTAGTACACCAGCCCTGAATACGAAAAAATCAAATCAATGCGTTTGAATGCCACACTTGGGCGAGCCGTGCTATTGAATGGCGTTGCCTAATTTACTGACAAGCGGTTAGATTTTGCAAAGTTTTGCGGTATTATGTAGCAGTTGCACAAAGATTTAACCGATTGAAAACATTAACATCCCTATTGAAATTTTCCCTCAATAGGGATTTTTATTGCAACTGATGATAGATTTGGGCAAATCGTCTGCTCATTTCTCATCGGACAGCCCCGCTCAAATTGGCACAATTAACGAGCCGATGATAAACGCTTTGCACCGCTTGGCAAGTTTGGCGTGTTCACCTTCTGATGTGGCGATATTAGCCCCGCTCATTCAGCGAGAATTACATTATCATTTGCTAAAAAGTGAAATGGCGGACAGGCTTTATCAAATGGTTGCGGTGGGTGGTAATGTCGCCACAATCGCCCAAGCGATTGCTTTTTTAAAGGCAAATTTTCGGCAAACCTTGACCATAGAAATGCTGGCAAATCAAGTCAATATGAGTGTGCCGAACTTTTATCGCCATTTTCGCCAAGTTACCGCCATTAGTCCCCTGCAATATCAAAAGTCATTGCGATTGACCGAGGCCAGACAACGCATCAAACAAAAACAAGGCACGCTTGCCCAAATCGCTCACGATGTCGGTTATGAAAGTTCCAGTCAGTTTAGCCGTGAATACAAAAGAATGTTTGGGATTAGTCCGAGTGCGGATTTTCAGGTCGCCTGAAAATATTTTGCAAAATTTAAAAAGAAAAACACCGCTTATCATCACGATAAACGGTGTTTTGCTTTACTTTTTCGCCTGTTCCAAAACCGCCCGATAGCCATTCGCTCGTTCTTTAGAAAAATAGTCAATCACGGCAAACGAAGTCCCCAAAATAAGTAACGCCACCGCCCACGCTTTCCATTTCACGCCCACATCAAAATGCAATAACGCCAACGCCACCGCAAAACTAACCACACTAATCGCAATAGACATCGGATACAAATATTGAAAATTCGCTACCCGTTTTAATTCATCGACAACAAATTGCGTTTCGCCCACGGCTTGATAAGTGTCTGCCACGTTTGCCATGGTCTGTATATTGCTATAAATCATCGGCACACCAATCGCCAAAAACAGCACCAAAAGCACCATCATCGGCACAAACAAGGCTTTCGCCCCTGTACTTTGCCCATAAAAATGGCACAGCAAACCAATCAGCCCCAAACAAACGCCCGCCCCCACAATAAACCATGCTTCCAAAATTTCGCCTTGATACCAAGCAATCGTGTGTTGATACATTTTATTATCCTAAAAAGTGAAAGGTTTTGGCATTATTAAAACACCAAAAACCATTGATTTTTAAAAATTACTTGGCACAAAAACCGCCATCAACATTTAAAATCGTTCCTGTCATAAACGGCACATCAGGCGATGCCAAAAACACAATCGCATTAGCAATAGAACTCGTATCGCCCATTTTATTCATCGGGTGAATGCCTGCAATTTTATCTTCTGGATAAACGCCTGCGTTAATAGCATTTTGCAAAATATCGGTTTTAATTGCCCCAGGGGCAACGGCATTGACCCGAATGCCTTGCGTCGCATAATCTAACGACGCACTTTTGGTTAAGCCGACCACTGCGTGTTTGCTTGCCGAATATTGTGAAGTAAATTCAATGCCATTTAAACCTGCAATAGACGCCAAATTGACCACCACGCCACCGCCAGTTTTGAGCATTGCGTCAATGGCGTATTTCATTCCCCAAAATAACCCCATCACATTGACTTCAATCAACTCACGGAAATTTTCGGTAGAATGTTGATGTAATGGTACATTTTCACGCCCTGCAATGCCTGAATTATTGACCATTACATCAATTTTACCAAAATGAGCAACGGCTTGTTCAATCAAGGCTTTGACTTCATTTTCTTGGGTAATGTCTGTTTTGACAAAAATCGCATTCGCCCCCAATGATTTGATTTCATTGACAACTTCTAAACCTTCTTTTTCACGGCGACCGCTGACCACGATATTGTCGCCTAATTTGGCAAATGCCAATGCCGTTTCTTTGCCGATACCCGATGTTGCCCCAGTAATGACGATAGTGCGTTTCATAAAAAATCCTTGTGTGTGTTGAAAATTTAAGATGAGCGTATTGTAGGAGATTTTTATGTGTTAAAATAGCTATAAATTATATTTAAATTTCAGCATATCCATACAAAATATATAGAAAGTATGCTTATAATGAAATTAACCAGCAAATAGTTTAACCAACGAGTAAGCCATGAACAAAACCGACCTACGTGTGATTAAAACACGCGAAACTATGCACCGTGCTTTAATTGATTTGTTACACGAAAAGCCATTTGATGAGATTACCGCCAAAGATGTGATTGAAAAAGCAAGGGTTAATCGCACGACTTTTTACCGTTATTATTCGGGATTGGTTTCTTTAATTGATGAAGTGTTTTTTGATTTTAAACAAAAATTTGCGGATTTGCTCGCTAATGAACATTGTCAAACCGAACAAGTTTTTCAAGATTTTCTCAATTCTCGGCATACCATTTCAGCGTTATGGAAAATCCAATCTCGCCGTTATGGGCTATATGATGATATGCACAAGATGTTGCGAGTTACTTTTGCTGATGAATTGGTTAAGCAAAATATGGTGGGACATTCTTTGCATTATCAATCATTTATTTGTGCCAGTTTGTGTATGGAAAGTTTGCGATATGCGATTTTGCATAATGAAACCATGAGTTTGAAACAGAGTATTGATGATATTAAATCATTGACTGGTTTATTTTGAATTTGTATTTTCAGCCAGCCTGAAAATATTTTGCAAAATCCCCAAACAAAAACACTGCTTGCTTGATATGAATATCAAATTCAAACGGTGTTTTTATTATCCACTACTCAACCCCTTCCCACCATTTTTCAAAATCAGGATTATCATCAAGGTAGAATACTTCGCCGATTTTGGGAGTAAAAAGCGGTAAATTTTCTTGTTGGGCGGATTGGCTTGCTTTCAGGCGAACAAATCCGAGCGGCATTCCAAACAGGTTGGGCGGAATTTATCGGCTTAGGAAAAGCAGTAATGGTTAATCCAAATATTGCAACTTTACTGAAAGAAAATCGTGATAGCGAAATCGAAACAGAGCTTGACCCAACTCGTGCCGACCAATACGGTATGCCAGACATTCTGTGGGGCTTATCTCAACAAGGCGGTGCGTGGTTGCCACCTGTGAAAGGTCAAGACTGGAAACCATTAGATATTTAATCTTTATTTAGAAGGAATACACAATGAAAATTTTTTACAAAACCTCTGCAACATCAGTAGGCGGTCGTGACGGTCGCACACAAGTAGATGACGGTTCACTCGCATTAGATTTAGTCGGCTTCCAAAACGAAAGTGGCAAAGTGGGTGCGAACCCAGAACAGCTTTTCGCAATGGGCTACGCGGCGTGCTTTGACAATGCGATTATCCACATTTTGCCCCAACGCTAGGCATTAAACCGACTAAACACTCAACGACTGTTGGCGTGGGTATCGGTCAAAAACCAGACGGTGCATTCGGCTTTGAGATCGACATCACCATTACCGTGGAAGGCTTAAGCGTAGAAGAGGCGAAAACCTTAATCGAAAAAGCCCACGCAACTTGCCCATACTCAAATGCAACTCGTGGCAACGTGGACGTGCGTTTACACGTGAATGTAATGCAAACCTTTGATCTATAAGGAAATTACCAATGACAGCCTATGTGGTTTTTATTCGTGACGAAATGAAAGATCAAACCGCTTACGACGAGTATTTACAACTAGGCGTGCCGACACTGGCTCCGTATGGTGGCGAGATTTTGGTGGCAAACGGTGAATGTCAAGCCCTTGAGGGGGCGGAAATTGACGGTTCCGTAGTGTTACGCTTTCCTGATATGGTCGCGCCCGTGCTTGGTACACCAGCCCTGAATACGAAAAAATCAAATCAATGCGTTTGAATGCAACACTAGGGCGTGCGGTACTATTAAATGGTATTGCTTAATTCGCTGACAAGCGGTTAGATTTTGCAAAGTTTTACCGCTATTGGAAGAAAGTAATACCGCCTGAGATTGATATTTCAGGCGGTATTTTGTCTATATGGCGAGTAAACAAGCGGTCGAATTTTCGTGAAATTTTGCCAATTTATGAATATCGCTCAAACTTTACAAAAAAATTAGCGACCTAACAAACCGACAGCTTCAACGATTTTGATTAAGCCTTCTGTTTGCTACATCGTTGATAATTTTGCCTTGTTTATTGAAGTAATAAAAATTCATTATGCGTGTTGCGAATTTATTCCCCGTAGGGGCTTTACCCATAAAATCGCCCAAGTGAGTGCCTGTGCATAGCCATTGCACCACAACGATATTGCCTTCTTCGACCATTGCTTCGGCTTGCCATTGAACATCAGGGAAGCTTTGGCGGAATAAATGAACAATCGCCAGATAACCTTTTCCGCCAACCATTGGTTCAGGAGACATTGGTGTATAAAATGGGGCATCGTCAACTACTAACTCACACATTAATGCTTCATCAGCAGTGTTAATGGCAGTTTGAAAACGTTGCATTTGCTCTTTTTGAAAACTCATAATTTCTCCTATGAAATAGTGTCTTTTGAGTTGTGAGAAATTATATCTTATGTAAGATAAATTTATAATAATCTATTTTCTTTAAACACTTTGAAGAAAAACTTATAAATTAAAGCAGGTTATAAGTTATAGAAGTTTTACATTCCCTGTTACTTAAGGAAAAAAATATGATCACGTTACACTATCTAAAACAATCTTGTTCACACCGTATTGTATGGCTACTTGAAGCCTTAGGTTTGGACTACGAACTAAAAATTTATGACCGCTTAGAAGGCACCGGCTTCGCACCGGCAGAACTGAAAGCACAACATCCGCTTGGCAAAGCTCCTGTATTGCAAGACGGCGATTTAGTGTTAGCGGAAGGCAATGCAATTATCCAACACTTGCTCGACCGCTACGACACGGAAAACCGTTTTACCCCAGCACACAAAACGGACGCTTATTCCAATTACGTTTACTGGCTAGCGATTTCAGCGTCAATGTTCTCCGCAAACTTACTGGCGTTAGTGTCGAAGAAAGGTGATTTAGGCGAATTCGCACAATACACCAACGCGCAAGTGGGTTTATATTTCAATCACGTAGAACAATCGCTAGAAGGCAAAACTTGGATCGTAGGCGAACAACTCACCGGTGCAGATTTTGCATTAAGCTTCCCACTGCAATGGGGCTTAAATTATGTGAACAAAGCGGATTATCCAAATATCACCCGTTACCTCGAACAAATCGAAACCCACCCCGCTTATCTCAAAGCGAATGAAAAAACGGCAGGGGAATTGGAGTTGAGTCGATTCTAAAATACAAGTGGTCGTAAATTGTTGGGAGTTTACGACCGCTTGCTATGTTAGTTTTTATTTTACTCATGCTTCCCAAACATTCCTCCATTCATTTCTGACTTAGACGCGTTGTTTAAAATGTTGGGGAAAATCAATCACACTTGTTGTGTTTTACGGTACAGTATTTCCATACTTAATGAGATTAGTAATGCGATGCCACCAAGGATGAACAGAATTCGGTGGTCATTGTGGGTGGCGCTAAATACAGCGGATAAACCATAACCAGCTAATGCCTGAGCAGATGCAAAGAAAATGGTAGCTTTACTCCAGTTTACGTTGCGTAGCCGTGGACAGGAGGTCATTTCAAAAATGCGAGCAAGCATTAATGGCACGATACCTGGTGGAAATGAACCGATGATAACCGTAAGTATCGCCATTACAATGATATTTTCTGTGGCACATAATGCAAAAATAGCTAAAAATTCGACCGCTAGTACCGTGCGTAAAGTTGGTTTTGCACCAACTTTATCGGCGAAATATCCATAAAGTGGTGGCCCAATCATCGAACCGATGCCATATAGGCCCCAAAATAGTGCGCCTGTTCCAGCGCCAAATTGTAAGCCTCGTGCAATGTAATCCACAATAAATACGGCTGGTGCAACAATAAATACAGCCATCAATCCGTATTGTAGGTATAAAATGAGAAAGATAGATTTAGGTTCGGGAGCGTGTTGTTGAACCGATGCTGATATTGGGGAATTACCCACTTCTTGTACTTTTGCTACGGGATCAGGAATATTAAACCAACTCAGCGAGGTTAAAATTGTAGAAAAAATACCCAAGCCAAACCACGTTGTTTTTAGCCCTAAATCAATCAACATTGGCACGATGGTAGCGGAAGCGAAAATTCCTAAGCCAATACCTAAGAAGATTGCACCGCTAGCAAGATTACGGCGTTCTGCAGGTACGTGTGGTGTGATAGTTGCCGCAACTAATACCATAATTGCACCACCTGAAATCCCTGAAATTAATCGCCAAACGAAATACCAAGCAGTTGAAAGCGGGAAGGCGCAAGCAAAAAATGAGAGTGTAACTAACAGCATCATTACACGTAATGTTTGCTTGTTAGAAAAGGCATTTCCCATCGGTCGCCCAGATAACGCACCGATCAAATATCCAGCTAAATTTGCCGCACCTAAATAAGGCGCATCTGAAGCTGAAAACCATTGTTCACTAATTAGCAACGGTAATAGTGGCGTATAAGCAAAACGTGCCAAGCCGATAGAAATCAAACTTGCTGACAGTCCTGCAAAAATAAACCATGCAATGGATTTTTGTGTTTGCATTTTTTCTCCTTATGGCAAGCGGTCTAATTTCGCTATTTTTTTGCAAAAAAAGACCGCTTGTATCTTATTGATTTTCTAAAGGTAAGTATTGCACTGGCACCCAAGAATATCCTTGTTCTTCTTTCACAATATGTCCGATTCCTGGGAATGGAATATGTGCCGCACCTACCCAAAGTTTCCCTTCACTCACCAGTTTTAAAATGCGTTTACGGGTAGCAATCGCCGCTTTTTCATCACTATCTACTTCCATTGAAATATCAGGATTTTTTAACTGAATCGTATGGCTGTGAATAATATCGCCCCATACCAACAATCGATCTTTGCCTGAACCAACTAAATAGCCTGTCATACCTGGTGAATGTCCGAATTCTTGTACAGTTTCAATGCCCTCAATAGGGTTTTCACCTTCATTAAATGTTTTAAATTGTCCTGTTGCTTGATAAGGCGTTACCGCTTGGCGAGCCGAATCAAAGAAAATTTGTACTTCTTTCGGCTGTTGGGTCGCAATTTCTTTGCTTAACCAAAAATCTGCATCTTTTTTCGGCGCGTAAAGTGTTGCATTTGGAAATGCCATTTTACCATCGGTGGTTGCCACACCACAGGCGTGGTCAGAATGTAAGTGCGTAACCACAATGTTTTTCACTTCTTCAGGTTGAACACCTGATGCTTTTAAGTTTTCAACAATATGACCTAACGTATCGCCATAGCATTTTGCGGCCTCCTGCATCAATGAGGGTATAACCTGAAGGTCGCTTGATTAAAAATGCATTAACAGCTGTTTGAATTCCGTCTGCAGTGCGTGGTAAAAACATTTTGTCGAATACCGCTTGCATTTCATCTGCTGAAATGCCGTGGATCCATTTATGTGGCACGTTCACAGGGCCGTCATATAACGCAGTAACTAATAAATCGCCTAATTGCATTCGGTAAAAGCCAGCAACTTGCTGTTCAGCTTGTTGCACGGTAGGTAGTGTGGTTGTTTCTGCGTGTAAAACAGGGGTAAAAGTTGCCATCATTGCGGTTGCAATAAGGGTTTTCATCATTTTATTTAATGTCATTTTTGCTCTCCAAGTTAAAGTTTTGTTTGAATCCATTTCCCCATTTCTTCCACTTCGGGCATTGCCACAAAATGTTCAATAGGATAAATCTTGAAAGTGAAATCACGGTTTTTCGCTAGCATCTGCTTGCCTTGCTCAATCTGCGTGAGCGTAATCAGCAGATCTTGGCTTCCGTGTAGCCATAAAATCGGCGTAAAATATCCGCTGTCTTGCCATTGGTTAGCTAACGGAAGATAGCCTGATAAGCCAACAATACCGCCTAGTGGTTTAGAGTAGGTTGTGCCAGCTAGCAGTGATATGGCACAGCCTTGGGAGAAACCGCTCAAAAAAATCCGTTCGCTTGGAATGCCTTGAGCGATTTGTTCATCGATCAATTTATGTACATAATTGACCGCACATTGAATGCCCTCTTCATCTTCTTCAACGAGAAAATTATCGCCTAGTAAATCGTACCAGCCCGAAACGGGGGCGTTCGCCCATTTGACGAACCACACAGGGGCAGAAGGCAAAACGAATTTTACATTCGGCAACAACTTCGCTAAATACTCGGCAACAGGGCGGAATTGCAAACCGCTGGTGGTTAAGCCGTGTAGGAAAATCACGCAAGTGGTAGGATTTTCAGGATTTTTTGCAGACGGCACAACAAGCGGTTCGCAATGTGGAATAAGAATGTTTGCCATCAGTTACACCCATCAATACCGCACGCTATTCCTGCGGTGATCTCAGATTCGGCTTGCTCGTTCCACGCTTGGTTTAGGGCTTGCAACATATAGTCTGCAGGTTGTGCGCCTGATAAGCCAAATTTGCCGTCAATCACAAGAAAGGGCACGCCTTGAATGCCAATTTGGCGGGCTTCTTGTTCGTCTTGGCGAGCTTCGTTAGCGAATTGGTCAGAGTCCAATAATTTTTCTATCAATTCACGATTAATACCGACATCTTCGCCACATTTCACTAAATTTTTACGTTCCGCAAGAGCCAGATTTTCAGTGAAATAAGCGTACATTAAACGCTCGTTCATCACATCGGCTTTGCCTAAGCTTTCTGCTAATTTGGTCAAACGGTGTGCATCAAAAGTGTTGGTGTTTTGCACCGTTTCGTATTTCATCTCTAAACCAGCCTTTTGGGCTGTGGCTTCTACTTGACGGATAAATGCTTTCGCATCTGCAGATGTTCTACCGTATTTACGTTCAATACGTTGCTGTGTTGTCGTGGTAACTTCATTTGACGCAGTTGGGTCTAGCTCAAAAGCTTTATGTACGATTTCAACGTTCTCAGCGTGGGCAAACTGGCTCAATGTCGCTTCCAAATGGCGTTTACCTACATAGCAAAACGGGCAAGCATAATCAGACCAAATTTCAATTTTCATAATAAATCCTTATTTTCTTAAATCTAAAAATGTAGATATGTATTAGCTTTAAAAAACGCCAAATGACGGCGTTTTCAGTTAAATCGCAACACGAAGAGCGGTTAGAAATCGCTCGATTTTTTCAGCATTGTAGCGGTAATACGTCCACTTGCCTGAACGGCTTATTTCCACTAGCCCTGCTTTTTTCAAACTATTTAAATAACCTGATACTACGGATTGTGCTAAACCTGATTTAATCGTGATTGCTTGCACACACACGCCACCATCAGCCGCAATTGCATCAGCAGTAAATTCTGCCCCACGAAAATACTGCTCGGGCGATTTAATCCAACGTAACATTTGCAAGCGATGTTCATTCGCCAATACTTTAAAAATTTCGACTAATTCCATATTCGCTCCAAAATTTGATGTGAATATTATATCTATAAATTTAGATTTGTAAATGAACTCGTAAAATATTGGGGAAATTTAACCGCTTGTAGAATGGAAATACTGTCTGAAAATACTTCCAGACGACATGAGTTTGACTTTGTGTTCTATCAGCGCTGATTCCTAGAGCCAAATAATGCTCTATTCAAAGTGTGGGGTATGAACTGAAAACCTACAACCACTTAGAAGGCACTAGGCTGTGACTCAGCACACAAAACAGATACTTATTCTAATTACGTTTATTGGTTTGCTATGTTGTACATTAAAAAAACAAAACCGTCCATTACTAATGAACAAAAGCGTTCGATGGTAATGAATGGTTTTATTGATAGGTATTTACAAGCGGTTTAATTTTCTTGAATATTCACACTGGAAATAAGTTAGTGTTCTTGAGTTGAATTAGCTGTTGGATGTATTGATTGCATGTCATCAGAGTAAATTGGAACTACAGTTCCAATTTTTTACTTTTGTTAGTGAATTGGAATTATAACTCCAATTAAAAAAGGAGGGCATTTTACTCCCACTCCCCAAAAGTCTTCCGCCATTCATTTGGGCTGACATGGAAGCGTTGTTTGAAATGTTGGCGGAAATTGACCGCACTTTGAAAGCCGATTTGTTCTGCAATTTGTTCGATAGAGAGTGTGGTGCTTTCTAGTAAATCACGAGCTTTTTGCAAGCGGGTGTCAATCAACCATTGCGCGAAGGATTGTCCTGTGGCTTTACGGAAATGACGAGTAAAGGTGCTACGGCTCATTGACAAACGATTTGCAATTTCGTCAATAAAATAGACCACTTGCAGATTTTTGCGAATGTCGTCCAGCAGTTCGTTGATGTTTTCATCAGGTGTTTTGCGTGGGACGGGCTGTTCGATAAATTGTGCCTGACCACCTTCACGATGAGGCGGCGTAACAAAAAGCCGAGCTAAATGATTAGCTGTTTTTACACCATAAATTTCCCGCACAATCGCCAAACAACAATCCAGCCCAGCCGCTGTGCCGGCGGATGTCATCAAGTTGCCTTGTTGCACATAAAGTGCGTTCAAATCTAACCGCACTTGTGGAAAACGTTGATGGAAATCTGCTTCGCCCATCCAATGGGTTGCCGCCCGTTTGCCATCTAATAAACCTGAATATGCCAAGGCGTAAGTGCCTAAACACAACCCGACAAGCATTGCGCCACGGGCATTTGCTTGTTGCAACGCCGTTTGCAATGTCACCGTTGGTTTTTCATCAAAATCATTCCAAGCGGGGACAATAATAATATCAGCGGTTTCAAGCGACCTTAAATCACTGTCGGCTTGCACTACTGAACCGCCTGAAAGCGAGATTTCAGGTTGTTCCGCCACAATTCTCAAATCAAATAACGGCTCATTTGCCAATCCTGTTGCGGAAAATACCATTTGTGGCACGGCAAAATGAAATAAGCTGAAATGTGGGTAAAGAATAAGGGCGACAGTTTTCACGGTGTTTTCATCTCTTTTTCAAAGCGAAACATTTCATCAAGCGGTGAATTTTGTTCGTTTTTTTGCAAATTTGGCGAATGTGGATCAGGATTTTTCTCGTGATAAAATTCCACAATTTTGAAACCGCATTTATTCACATAAAAATGAATATTGCGTTTTTCAAAATACGGTGTGTGCGTTTCCCATATTTTGGTTTGTGGATAATGTCGTTCAATCGCTTGCCATGCAGTTAGCCCGAAGCCTTTGCTATGCTCATTGGCGGTAACGAAAAACAGATCTAAACAATTACGTTGGGTCTGTTCATCAATTCTCACCACCGCACCGGCTACTGGTTGTCCTTGATATTCAATCTGTAAACTCTGTGCATTATCGGCTTTCATTGTAGCTTCAATTTCTTCTCGACTAATAATTTCTTCATTTTCCGCAAGTTCATCTAACATGGCTTGCTTAAAAGCCCATTGTAATGAGCCGATAAACCATTCTCTCTTTTCTTCTGCTAACGGTTTCAGTTCTAACATTTTCGATCCTAGTTTTAAGATAGATTGCATTCTATTTTACAATAAAAAAACGGTCGCAAAACTTTCTCGTTTTTCGACCGCTTGTGAATTGAAATTTGCGTTAGAACATTGAACGACCGCTTGCCGTTTTTTCCGGTACGGCTTGGATTACGTCCCAGTGTTCTACGATTTTGCCGTTTTCGTCGAAGCGGAAAATATCCACCACCGCTTCGCCTTTATCTTGCGGATTTAACTTGCTATGAACGTGCAACATTACTAAATCGCCTTCCGCTACCACACGTTTGATTTCAGCACGTGATTGCGGATGTTCTTTTAAGAACGGCGCGAATGCGTCCACAAATGCTTTGCCACCGTCGGCTACGGTCGGGTTGTGCTGTAAATATTCTTTGCCGATATATTTGTCTGTGCCTTCTTGTACTTTGTGTTGGTTAAACACTAATTCATAAAACTCAAGAGCGTTCTTCTTATTTTGCTCCGGTGTGGTGTGTGCCATTGTTGCTGTTGTGGCTAAAAGTGCGGTTGAAATTACTGCAGTTTTAAGTAATTTTTTCATATTGATTTTCCTTTGCTTGACTTGAATAGTTTCAAATAATCTGTTGCCATTATATTGAAATAAAAAATGGGAAAAAGGCTGGTTTCTGAATATAATTGTTTTAAAAATTGAAACAATAAGAGTGAAAAGTGGATAGAATTACTGCAATTCAAGTGTTTTTAATGGTGGCGGAAACCGGCAGTTTTACTGCAACGGCAGAACGATTGGATCTTTCACGCCCGAAAGTTACCCGTGCAGTCGCCCTTATGGAAGAATGGTTTAACGCTCGGCTTTTGCAACGCACCACCCGCCACGTTTCACTGACCGATGCTGGCGAACAAGCGGTCGAATATTGCAAAAAAATGACGGAATTAACCTCGGCCATTGAGCAAGATTTTGTAACTAAACAAGGTGAGTTAAGAGGTTCGTTAAGAATTGCTTCAAACGCAAGATTTGGCGGACCCATTTGCTCAATGCGATTCGTACTTTTTTAGCCAAACATCCGAAGCTGAATATTCAACTGATTTTGGCGGATAACACGGTAAATTTAGTTGAAGAGGGAATCGATCTTGCCGTCCGTTTTACTAACAATCCCGATCCAAATGTCGTGGCTCGCCCATTATTCCCTTGCCATTCTTTATTAGTGGCAACGCCTGCTTATTTGGCTCAGCACGGCACAATTCACTCACCGCAAGAATTAGTTAATCATCGTTATTTAGCACACGCAAATGTAAACCGAAAAGAGTGGACATTTATCAAAGACGGACAAGAAACTGTATTAGAACTGACCAGCCAACTCACCATCAACGACAAGGGTGCATTACTTAATTTCACCTTAGCAGACGGTGGCATCGCAATGTTGCCGAAGTATTTTATTGAACAACAGCTCGAAAACAATCAACTACAAATTGTGCTACCCGACTGGCAAATGCCGACTTATCAAGTGTACGCCGTTTATCCCTCCCGCCGCCAACTCTCCCAAGCCATCCGCATGACTTTGTGGATTTTTTAGTGGAAGAATTTGAGGGAAAGGGGGATTGGTAGGGGAAAATTAGCGGAGTTTCATGGATAAGATTTGAAGTGCGGTTGGATTTTTGCAAGTTTTTAGGGAAATTTGACCGCTTGTGAAGAAGGAATGCCGTCTAAAGGTAATTTCTCAGACGGCATTTTATATAGTTAGAACATTAAGCTATTATACACGAACTAAGAAACACCAAGATTCATAGCCGTAGTCTTTAGCATAAAGAACTTTATTAGATTTTCCACGAACTCTACGTTGCGGAGTAAAAATCCATTTAAAGCCTTTAGGAGCGGGTTTATGTTTTTGCGACATAAATTACTTTTCCTATATAAGATCTAAATTGCCATCACTTATTTATAGACAACGTAGTACAATTTAACTAGAATATAGGGCACCGTTTTTCGAAGGTGTTCTTCTTTGTACACATTGTGTATAGCGGATGGAGAACTATACATAGTAATAAATATTGGCGTATTTATTACCACCTAAACCCAATTCTTATGATTGGGTTTTTCATTTTTTGTATTTATTTATTCTTATTTGGGCACATTCATAACTAATCCCAAACATCTCGGCAATATCTCCCACAGATGAACCTTTATAAAGTTCAATATAGTTATCAGGGAGTAGTAGTCGTCCTGCAAATTCATTTGCTTGCCATTCTGCATTACAAAAAATTTTTGTACTCTTTTCTACTGGGCGAGCTAATCCAATGTGTTCCTTATGCATAATGGCATGAGCTATCTCATGAGCGATAGTAAATCTATCTCTGCCATTCCCGTCACATGCCCCATCATAAACGCTTTGTCTTAGTAGAATATCTCCACTAGGAAGCGTTAATCCTAGGATACCTTTCATTTCATGATCGGGGATAATATGATATTTTCCATATTTGATTTCCAGCAATGCTAATACATCAATTGCCCCATCTTTGTTAATTAAGTCAGGATTAGCGGCTCTAATAAATTGAGTTATGCTATCAATTTGCATTTTAGATTTTGGAGGAACCGAAAATCCCTCTTGATAAAAAACTGAATTCACTATTTAACTCCTTTTAATAGGTCTAATAATTGCTGTTTTTTAGATTCATCCAATTCATTAAAATTGCGACAAAACGCTCCAACTAGCATTTGATCTAATGAATTTTGAGGAACATTGATAGTACTGTGTGTTCTTGTTGTATCAATAGACTCATATAAATTTTCTTTCTCTTCGTTAGAAAACTTGTAATTAGCTATGAGTTTGTCTTCTATCCCCTGTGGTATAGGTTTGTTACCATTCTCTACAGATGAAAGAAACGCTGAACTAAATCCGAGAGCATCCGCCATTTGTTTTAATAATATATTGTTGGCGATCCGGTACCCCCTTATAAATTTACCAAAGTTTGTCAATTTCATAGTTCGCTCCTTTGCCTTATCTATGTATTAAATCAGCTATAAACTGAACTGTTAACATATTAACCCTTAGGTTAATTTAAGTCAAGAGGAATTGTATTTAATGCTGGTTACCAAAGCTATACTTTTGTAAATTCATAACATTCTCCTTAAATCTCAACACAATAGCTAATCTTATCCCAAAACCTCCTTAAAAAAACTCTCAAACTCAAACACTGCACCCCGTCAAACGTATTCCCCTCAAACTCATCCATTGTAACCACATATTTCGGGTAGTTATCTTGTATTTTCAGCAAGTTACCAAATTTTCGTTCTAGCGTTTTTTCCTCGTTAATTGTCAGTGTGGCTTGCACATAAATGCGTTCGCCATTTTTTTCTGCAACAAAATCAATTTCTTGGCTGTTTAATCCACCGATTTTAACCTCATAGCCTGCAATTTGCAGATGATTGAAAATGGTGTTTTCCAGTAACTTTCCTCGGTCTTGCACTCGATAGCCGATGAGGGCATTGCGTAAGCCTAAGTCTTCAAAATAGTATTTCTCGCCAATTTCAAAAATACGTTTTCCTTCAATGTCATAGCGTGGCACTTTGTGGATTAAAAAGGCATTGGCAAGGTATTCAGCGTAGTTTTGCACCTGTGTGGTGGAAGTGGTAATTTTTTGTGATTTTAAGAAGTCCGAGATTTTTTTTGCGGAAAACAAGTTACCGATATTACTTGCTAAAAATTGCGTCAATTGTTCCAAAAATTGCACATTACGTAGAGAATAACGATTTACAATATCCCGAATTGCGATAGTGGAATAAATGTTCCGCAAGTATTCAAACACGATATTGTCTTGCGGCAAATCTTTCAAATAAGGTAAACCGCCATATTTTAAAAACAGCGACATGGCTTTGTCGCTGTCTTCTAACTGCATAAATTCTAAAAATTCAAAATAAGAAAGCGGATGTACGTTAATTTCTATCGCCCGTCCGCTTAATGCACCGGCAATATCTCGTGACAGCAAGTGAGCATTGCTACCTGTGCAATATAAATCTAATTCATCATCAAGCAGGAGTGAGCGTAATGCCTGTTCAAAATCTGTGATTTCTTGGATTTCATCAATAAAAATATAATTTTTCTGACCGCGCTTTTTCTGTTCTTGAACAAATGAATTTAGCGTTTCGGCATTTGTGATGTGGCTAAAAGCAAGATCTTCTTTATTGATATAAATGATATGGGCGTTTCTATCCTCAACTTGGATCTCTTGCATAATCTGAAACAGTAAGTAGCTTTTGCCAACACGGCGTTGTCCGGTGAAGACTTTAATTAAGCTTTTACCGATAAATGGACGAACTTTTTCCAGGTATTTTCTACGAAAGATTAAATCTTTTTTCATAACCCTCCCTTAATTTATAATTGATACTATAGTGATAATTTCAAAAAGTTTCAATTATACTTTAAACTTTTTAGATAATTACCAAAAGTTTTATTTATAAATTAAACGGGTAAGTGTATTGAGTTATCAGTAATAGGAAATAAAAAAGCGGTTAAAATTTGCCAACTTTTTGCAAAATTTAACCGCTTGTAAATATTACTCTCTCGCCAAAATCTTCTGGATTTCCGCCATAATTTCTTGGTCTTGTTCGAGAGCGATACGATACATTTCTTCGTTTTTGAAACGCTCGATTTTCGGGTCGTACACTTCTGACATAAGTTTCACGCTATGGCGATCTTTGCCGAAGTACATATTACCGATTTCATGCACTTTATCCGCATCCAAGCCGAGTTCGCGTAACGCTTGTTTGCCGGTACGTAATGCACTGTCAAAAGTTTCTCGCACTTCAATATCTGCACCGGATTGTACCAAGTCGTAAACGTGATAACGGTCATAAGCCCGTGCAATAATTTTAATATGTGGGTTCACGCGCGTGCGTATTTCACGATTTCTAACGCTTGTTGCGGATTATCAATCGCGACAATCAGCATTTGGGCGGTTTGAATGCCTGCCGCTTTAAGTAAATCAGGGTGAGCGCCGTTGCCATAATAACTTTTTACGCCACGTTTTTTCATTGCGGCGATAAGTTTTGGGTTCAGTTCAATAATGGTCGGGTGATAACCTGTCATTTGTAATAGATGATTAACCACTTGTCCGAAGCGGCCCAAGCCGACCAAGATAATCGGGTTTTGCTCTTCAATATGATCATGCGGTTTAATTTCATCAATTTTTTGCAAACGAGGTGCAATAAATTTCTGACTTACAATAATCATTAACGGCGTGAAGACCATCGATAACACCACAATTGCCGTCATATTGGCGTGTACCGTGTCATCAATCACTTTTTGTGCGTGTCTTTGCGCAAACAATACAAACGCAAATTCACCACCTTGTGCCATTACGATTGCACGGTCGTGTGCGTCTAAATTGTTACTGCCAGAAAGGCGAGCGACTAGAAAAATCACCCCACCTTTAATTAGCATCATCAATGCTACACCGAAGATAATCAGCCCTAAGTTATCCCACACCACATTTAAATCGAGCGACATCCCGACCGCAAGGAAAAATAAGCCGAGTAATAAGCCTTTAAATGGGTCGATATCGACTTCTAATTGGTGGCGGAAGCTGGAAGTAGAAAGCAATACGCCGGCGACAAATGCCCCCATTGCCGCTGAAAGTCCGCTCACTTCCATTAATAATGCAGAGCCAAGCACCACGAAAAGTGCCACGGCAGTCATCATTTCTCGGATTTTGGTACGTGCCAGCATTTTAAAGAATGGATTTAGCACCTTGGTGCCGATAATAAATAAGAAAACCATTGCAAACACGGCAATCGCAATTTTTTGCCAAATTGGCGTACTGGTCGTTTCTGAATGAATTGGTGATAAAAAGGTAACGACAGCAAGTAGTGGCACAATCAACATATCTTCAAATAACAGAATAGAAACCATTTTGCGGCCTCGCTCGGAAGTCATTTCCCCCCGTTCGCTTAATACTTGCATCACAATCGCGGTGGAAGTTAACACGAAACCTGCTCGCACTGACAAATGCCACTTGCCATGAATAGCCGAATGCCATCACTAAACCGGTGAGTGCAATCGCCGCACCCACTACCTGAAAGCTACCTAAGCCAAAAATATATTTGCGTAATCCCCATAAATGTGCAGGTCGCATTTCTAATCCGACTAAAAACAGAAACATGACTACGCCGAGTTCGGCAACGTGCAAAATGGTATGCGGATCGCTAAATAAGCCGAAGCCGAAAGGTCCAATGACTAAACCGCCGGCTAAATAACCTAATACTGAACCTAAACCGATACGTTTAAAAATCGGTACGGCAATAATTGCCGCACCAAGCAAAGCCACTACGCTCGTTAGCTGGCTTGCCCCTTCTGCTTGCCATATAACCTCCAAAATTTAGTGTGAAAAACAGTTATAAAAATAACATAAAATATATAAAGGTTTGATAAGAATTGAAAAGTTAGAAAAAGATCAGCTTATCAGCTGGTCTTTGAGAAAAGCTAAAAGCACTTTGGATGAATTATATAATTATTTGTTTAACATCAAATAAAAAAGATCTTAACTTACTTTTTTCTTCTATACTCATGCTTATCTTCTTTATTTAAGGACATAAACTATGAAAACTATTAATGTTGCAATTGCCGGAAGCGGTTATTCCAGCCGTTTGTTTCATGTTCCTTTTCTCAAAAATGATGAACGTTTTTGTATTCAAAAGGTGTATGAAAGAACAACCGAACGTGCAAAGGAATGGTTGCCAAATGTGGATATTGTGCATGAATATCAAGAATTACTTACGCCGAACATTGATTTGATTGTGATTACTACGCCAAATCAGACACATTATGAAATGGTAAAAAGTGCCTTATTAGCCGGTAAACACGTACTGGTTGAAAAACCGTTAGTGGCAAGTTCTATGGAAGCATTAGAACTTGAAATGTTAGCTAGACAGCAAAATGTGGTGTTGTATGTCTATCAAAATCGCCGTTGGGACAGTCATATTGCTACGGCAAAAGCAATTTTAGATAAAAATTTAGTCGGTGAAGTTGTAGATTGTGAAATTCGTTTCGATCGTTATGCGAAAGGTAAAAATCCAAAGGCTTGGAAAGAAGTGGGTGATCGTGGAACAGGATTAGTCTATGACTTAGGTGTACATTTAATTGATCAATCGGTTTATTTATTTGGCAAACCACAAGCGGTATTTGCCGATATTCGTTATCAGCATGACGGAGCTTTAGTAGATGATAACTTTGATATACATCTCTATTACGAAAACGGTTTAAAGGTTGCACTGCAAGCCTCTAAATATGCACGCGAACCAAACCCTGCTCTAGTTTTACACGGTAAAAACGGTTCTTATGTGAAAAAAGGGGTAGATATTCAAGAATCGCTTTTAGATAGAGGTGTACAACCAGTTGGAAATTGGAATGAAGAATCGGAAGCAGAATGGGGTATATTACATACGGAAATTGAAGGGGAGATAATCCGTCAGCCTTATCCAAATGTGCAAGTGAGTTATCAAAAGCTATTTGATGATTTATATCATGCAATTTCTACTGGTGCAGTGCCAGTTGTAAAAGTAGCGGAAGTGACGCTAGTTTTACAGATTATCGAAGCGGCATTTGAAAGTGCGAGCAAAGGACAAAAAATTAACTTATAAGTCGATATGAGTTTAACAAGCGGTTGAATTTGCAAGAAATTTTGCAGATTCGACCGCTTTTTTGTAAGGTTTAATTATATATTGCGACTTATAAAAATCTTTTTTTATTATTAGGTTTTAGGATATTTTATGGAGCATATTACAGTAGAAAACTTGGTGATTGGTTTTGGTAAAGCAGGTAAAACTCTAGCGACGGATTTAGCTAAAGCAGGGCAATCGGTAATTTTGGTGGAACAAAGTGAAGCAATGTATGGCGGCACTTGTATCAATATCGGTTGTATTCCTTCTAAAAAATTATTGGTAGAAGGACAGAAAGGGCAAAATGTATCTGATAAAGTTGCGTTATTTAATCAATCAATGACGGCAAAAAACGGCTTAATTGGTAAATTACGAGTAGCAAACTTTGCAAAATTAGATAGTCTTGAAAACGTGTGTATTATTACCGCTAAAGCGAGTTTTAAAGACGAACATACCGTGTTATTAAACGGTCGTGACGGCGAGTTTGAAGTACGTGCCGATAAAATTTTTATCAATACCGGTGCGAGTTCAAATCGTTTAGCGATTGAAGGTGCGGATGGTGCGAGAATTTATGACAGTACCGGCATTCTATCTTTAACTGAGTGTCCGGATCGTCTTGTGATCGTTGGCGGCGGTTATATTTCATTAGAATTTGCCTTTATGTATCAAGCATTTGGTAGCCAAGTTACTATTTTAGAGAATGGCGATACTTTCTTAGCACGTGAAGATCGTGATATGGCAGAAGCGATGCTTGATGTATTGAATCGTAAAGGTATCCAAGTGCATTTAGCTGTGCAAACGGAACGTTTTGTTGAAAATACAGATTCGACTACCGTAGTCACCAATCAAGGTGAATTTATTGCCGATGCAGTATTAGTGGCGATCGGTCGCCGTGCCAATACGCAAGGTTTAGCACTTGAAAATGCCGGTATTAAGCTAAATGAGCGAGGCGCAATCATTACCGATGAACACTTACGTGTTGCAGGTAAATCACATATTTGGGCGATGGGGGATGTTGCCGGTTCTGCGCAGTTTACCTACATTTCATTAGATGATTACCGCATTGTGCGAGACCAATTATTTGCGGAAGGTAAACGTAGCCGTGATGATCGTGCGGTATTCCCGACAGCGGTATTTACCGAGCCACCGTTTGCGCATATCGGTTTAACCGAAAGTGCGGCACAAAAATCGGGGCACAATGTAATTGTGAAGAAAATGAAAGCCGAAATGATTCCAAAAGCCAAAGTATTGGGTCAAACAGACGGATTGCTGAAAGCCATTATTGATGCGGATACGGACGAAATTTTAGGTGTAACGTTATTCTGTGCGGAAGCGCATGAAATTATCAATCTGTTTAAAATGGCGATGGACTACAACATTCCGGCAAGCTATATCAAAAACCAGATCTTTACCCACCCGACCATTATTGAAGGCTTAAACGATTTATTTGCTTAGTTGGTGAAGAAAGTAAGCCCTCATTTGTAAAATGACTTATATGTTGTTATAAAAATCTGCACTTTAGTTCGTTTTCTTATTAAGCTTAACTATTAAAGTGCAGTTTGTTTTTTTATTCAGTTGCGGTAAAAAACTCAATCACCGCTTTAATTCGCCCTACTTTTTGGCTGTGCTTGCATAAAGTAAAGATATAACGCCCCAAAAGTTTGCCAATGTTTTTCTAATACAGGTATAAACTCTTGCCTATCAGGCTGAATTGCCATAAGTGGTTCAAAAAAACGTCCGATTCCCACCCCTTGTAAAATAGCGGATTTTGCGACCACCAAGCTATTAACGATCATCGGCATTGGCATTTCTATACGAAGATTTTCCCCTTTATCTTGCAATGTTAATGGCATAACACAGTTACTGGTTGCAAAGCGAAAACCAATTAGTTTATGTTGTTGTAAGCCATTGATTGTTTTAGGTAATCCATATTTCTGCTGATAAGTTTTTGAAGCGTAAATGCCTAAACGAAACGGCTCGGTCAGCTTTTTGGCAACCATTTGCTCTTCAACCTGATTCCCAAAACGAAATCCCAAATCAAAGCCTTGTTTCAGAATATCCACTGTGCCGTCATTGATTGAAATTTCCAACTGAATATCTGGAAATTGCTCAGCAAATTCCCCTAATCTCGGTTCGATCAACAACCAGTAAGCGATATGTGGCACGGTCATACGAACCAACCCTTTTGGTTTCTCACTCAAATCTTGCACGGTTTCCACCGCAGTTGAAAGCGATTGCAAGGCATTTTGAGTGCTATCAATTAAACGATGTCCTGCTTCGGTTAATTCCATTCTTCGAGTCGTTCGATTAAGAAGAGGCAAACCAATATGCTTTTCAAGCAGTTTCAGCGACTGACTCACTGAAGGTGATGTCATTTGCAATCTCCGTGCCGCCCCTGAGATAGATCCTTCAGCAACAATAGTATGGAAAATGGTAAGTGCGTTATAGATTGAGCTATTCATTGTGTAGTTTTACCTAAGAATAAATTAAGTATTCATCATCTTATCATTAAAAATCATTAAGTTAAAATAGCCACACTTTCAACGAATAAAGGACAACAAAATGTATATCATCAACATTGCTGTAAATAACAATGTAACCGCAGAACAACAAGAAAAACTTTTTGCTGAACACGTAGAATGGTTCAAAAAATACTTTCAAGCGGGAAAATTTTTAATGCTCGGACCATTCAAAGATCAAGCTAATGCTGGCGTGATTTTTGCTCACACTGACAGCCGTGCGGAGTTGGATCAAATTTTAGCGGAAGATTGTTACTACCCAAACTTAGCCAGCTATGACATCCGTGAATTTGAACCGAAATTAATTGCCGCAAATATTAGTGAATTTGCAGGAAAATAAGGATCTCAACATGAAAAATGTGCTTATCGTTTCAGGACACCCTGATTTAACAACCTCTATCGCTAACCAAGTGATTTTAGATGAAACGGCAAAATTATTGCCGAATGCGGAAATCCGAAAATTAGATCAACTATTTAAAAATGGTACGTTTGATATTGCCGCTGAACAGGCGGCGATACTCAATGCCGATATTATCGTGTTCCAGTTCCCATTCTCGTGGTTCAGTTTTTCTGGCGTAATGAAATTATGGTTAGACGAGGTGTTTGAACACGGTTTCGCTCACGGTTCAACCGCCAAATTAGCGGGCAAAAAATTGATTATCTCCACTACCACAGGTGCGCCATCAGCACTTTATCAAAAAGACGGTTTTTTTGAGCATACAATGGAAGAGCTTGCGCCGCAGTTTGAAATGATGGCAAAACTCTGCAACCTTGATTATGTAGGTTTTATCTACACTAACGGCATCGGCTACACCAGCCGTGAAAATCAAGAAAAAATTAATGCCCAAAAACAAGAAGCGAAAAAACACGCAGAGCGTGTGAACAGCTTAATTAGGAGTTTGCAATAATGAAAAGATTACTTACCACTTTTTTATTGGGAGTATCGACAATGAGTAATGCTGATCAAAAAATGAGTCTATTTGAACTAACGGTTAAACCAGAACAACAGCAAGCGATTGATGCGGTGGGTAAAATAAATCTTGGCACGTCAATTCAAACTGAAGCCGGCACGCTGGCAATGTTCCATACTGTGAAAAAAGATGAGCCAAGCAAAAATGTGATTTTGGAACTTTACCAAGATAAAGTCGCTTATCAAGCACATACTAACGCATCACATTTCAAACAGTTTGTTGAAGTTGCTAAAACTGCAGTAACTGGTCGTAAAGTCATGCCACTAGATTCGCAAATTTTATTGGAAAAACAACCGCTTACAGCATTTGAAAACGGTGATTATCTCATCAATTTAGCTGAAGTGAGCGTAAAACCGGCACAAAATGAAGCTTTTAAAGCGATAGTGTTAGACGAGATGCAACAGTCGATGGCAAAAGAAAATGGCGTGATTTTAATGTACGCGCCACACTCAAAGATCAGCCGAATGCGTGGCGTTTTTTTGAAATTTATGCGAATGAAACCGCTTACCAACAGCACCGTAATACACCGCACTTTCAAGCCTATTTAAAGCAAACTCAAGCAATGATCGAACGTAAAAATGTCACATCTTTAGTGGGTAAAACACTAGCGAGTAAAGGTCTGTTTAAGTAAAAATTGACAATTTTTGTTTTCCGAAAATAGTCGTTAAAGTGCTTGATCTCCGCACCCAACTCGCCTACATTTATAAATCTTTGTATATAAATAATACAAATGGTAAAAAAATGGGGAAATTTAACCGCTTGCAATAAATAATTATTGAATAATTTTGCATATTTATGCAAAATATCTCTATTCAGATGTACAGGACATCTTTTAATAAGATTAAAGAAGCGAAAAGGAACACAATATGGCACTTTGGGGTGGACGTTTTAAACAAGAAGCTGATGCAAAATTCAAATTTTTTAATGACTCATTACGTTTTGACTATCGTTTAGCATTACAAGATATTGACGGTTCAATCGGTTGGGCGAAAGCGATTACTTCGGTTGGCATTTTAACCGAGCAAGAACACCAACAATTAGTGGTAGCGTTAAAAGAATTACGTGCGGAAATCGAGCCGAATATTGCGATTATTTTACGTGATGATGCGGAAGATATTCATAGCTGGGTTGAATCAAAACTGATCGAAAAAGTCGGTGATTTAGGTAAAAAACTCCACACCGGTCGTAGCCGTAACGACCAAGTTGCGGTGGATATGAAAATGTGGTGTAAGGTTCAGGCGGTCGTATTGCAAGAGCGTATCCGTAACTTACAGCACAAATTGGTCGAAACCGCCGAAGCCAATCAAAATGCGATGATGCCGGGCTACACCCATTTACAACGTGCACAGCCGATTACGTTTGCTCACTGGTGTATGGCGTATTACGAAATGTTAGAACGTGATTTCAGCCGTTTAACCGATGCTTATAAACGGATGCACTCTTGTCCGTTAGGTTCAGGCGCATTAGCCGGCACGGCGTATTCAATCGATCGTGATGTACTTGCGCAGGATCTCGGTTTTGCGATCGGTACACGTAACAGTTTGGATTCGGTTTCGGATCGTGACCACGTGTTGGAACTACTTTCAACAGCCTCGATCAGTATGGTGCATTTATCACGTTTTGCTGAAGATCTCATTTTCTTCAATAGCGGTGAATCGGCATTCTTGGAATTATCGGATCGTGTCACCTCTGGTTCTTCATTAATGCCGCAAAAGAAAAATCCGGATGCGTGTGAGTTAATTCGTGGTAAATCGGGACGTGTTTTCGGCGCATTATCAGGCTTGCTCACCACCTTAAAAGGTTTACCGCTTGCTTATAACAAAGATATGCAAGAAGATAAAGAAGGCATTTTTGATGCGATGGAAACTTGGCAGGCTTGCTTAGAGATTGGTGCGTTAGTGCTGGAAGATATCAATGTAAACGTAGAACGTACTCGTGAAGCTGACGCGGCAAGGTTATTCGAATGCGACCGAGCTTGCGGATTATTTAGTGGCGAAGGGTATTCCATTCCGTGAAGCGCATCATATTGTAGGTGAAGCGGTAGTCTATGCGATCAGCAAACGTGAACCGTTAGAAGCATTAAGCGTGACGGAATTTAAACAGTTCCACCCAGTGATCGATGAAGACGTTTACCCGATTCTTTCGTTAGAATCCTGTTTAGAAAAACGTAGTGCGAAAGGTGGGGTAAACCCGGAACGTGTCCGTGAAGCGATTGAAGCGGCTAAAGTAAATTTGGGTGCTTAACTACAATTCATACTCTATAAAAGCGGTCTGATTTTGTAGGAAATTTCGGTATTATATAGCAGTTGCATAAAGAACGAGATTCAACCTTAACCGCAGTAAAATTTTCGATGCTCTTAATGTTAAAATAGGGTTAAGGGCATTTTAGCCTGCCAACTTTTTCGTAATTTTAATATACAGTATAAGATCATATTTACCCTTGCACATAAGATTCGTGAAAGCTTGACTGTTTAACGTGAGCTTTTTAAGATTCAGGCGACACACCATATTGGTGGCACTTATGTGCATTCTGCTAAACGTCCAAAGAATAAGAAAGTAGGACGTATGGATGCTCAAGGCCAATACCAATCTAATATGTGGTATTGAGCATGCTTGAGTGTTATTTAGAATAAGACACTTCTTTCTAATCCGCGGTTAGTTGGAGCAAAGAGAACTATCGCATTTCCAATTTTCTCTGAGAATACGGATAGGGTGAAAAAATTAGTTTAAGCGTATATTAAGCCAATCAATAATCTTACCGAAAGATATTTCACAAGCTTTAAAGGAACGTATTACGGAGAAATCCACAAGATGGATAATGTTTATCTTGATAGCTATGCGAATGAAGCCGCTTATTGTGAAGATACTCGGAAGTTAAGAGAATTTAACTATTTTGTCTACTGTGTTTGCTACTAAACAAGTAAAATTAAAAGGGCTAAGTATCTGTACAATCAGAACTTAGTCCTTTAATTAAGCTAATCTAATTTTGGGGTAAAACCCTTTGATTGTACTAAAGTGAGTTAAAGAAAATCACTAGAATAATAATCGGGATCACAAATTTTACATAATTAAACCAAATTGTGGTAAAGGTTTTGCCTGCTCCCAATTCGGTTTTTGCTTCATCTTTCAGAACAAATCCCACGAAAATAGCACTACCTAAAGCAGTTAGAATGAATAATATATTACCACTAATATAATCAAATGCATCAAAAATACTTTTATCCATAATGCGGATATTCTGCCAAATATTATCTCCTAGTACCGATGGAATATTTCCGATGATAAAAATGGTTGCTAATGTTACCGCAATTGCTTTTTTACGGCTCATCTTAGTTTTTTCTTGTAAAGCAGTAATAATTACTTCATAAATAGTTAATGAGGTTGTGAGTGCCGCCACAACTAATAAGCTAAAGAATATGATCGCAAAAACAGTTCCGCCCCACATATTAGAGAATACAATTGGTAAACTTTGGAATACTAATGTCGGTCCTGAATTTGGTGCAACACCGAAACTAAATAAGGATGGGAAAATCATAAAACCGGCAAGTACAGCTATGAGTGTATTCATAATACCGGTAATAGTAGCTGTTTTAACTAGATTTTCATTCTTATCAAGATAACTTGAAAGAGTGATAAGCACACCAAAGCCTAAACTTAATGCAAAGAATACTTGTCCTAATACGAAAACAAAAAGTTTTGGTGTGATTTTTGAAAAATCAGGCATTAAATAAAAAGAGATACCTTCAGCGACTCCCGGTAGTGTGACATTACGAATTACCATGATAAGTAAGAAGACAAAAAGTAAAGGCATAAGGTATTTCACGGAACGTTCAATACCATCCACAATGCCTTTAACTAAAATAAAATAGTTAACTAATACAAAAATTGAGGTATAACCAATAATTGCTAAAGGACTATTTTGGATACTTTCTTTGTAATATGAAGCAGTAGTTTCAACGCTGATCGGACTAGAGAGATCTAAAGAACCGCTTACTAAGCTACCGATATAATTAAGTACCCAGCCACCTAATACCATATAGTATGCCAAAATGCCAAAAGCACCGAGCGACCCCATATAACCTAAAATTTTCCAGCTGGAATGAATCGGCTTACCATTGGCAGTCCCCCTAAAGGCATCAATCGCATTTACTTTAATACGGCGTCCGATAACATTTTCAACTAAGATCATTGGGATACCAATTACGATCATAGCCACACAGAAAAGAAAGACATAAGCACCACCGCCGTTTTCTCCTACAAGGTAAGGAAAACGCCAAGTTGCTCCAAAACCGACAGTTGCACCGGCAACGGTCATTACATAAGCCAATCGGTTTGACCAAGATTGGCGTTCTACAGGTTTGTTTGCCATTATTACTCCTAAGTCAGGCTGTTATCCGCTGATATGTAAGCGGTTAAATTTTTAGAAATGTTTGTAAATTAAGAGAAAAGTGCGAATAGTTCGTTAACTTTGATACGAGAGTTAGCATTTTGTCCGATAGAACGTTGAACTTTAATTTTTTTTATTTTCGCACCTTGGTATATTTTCCGAGTGAAAACCGTATCATGGTTTGAAATGAGTACAGGTATATTATTTTGTTGTGCTTGTTTGGCTAATTGTGCCAATTTCTCTTGTTGAGAAAGGCTAAATCCACCTCCAGCATAATGAGTAAAATTACTTTCTTGTTGCAGAGGTGCATAAGGCGGATCACAATATACAATATAATTGTCCGGATTCTGGTTTAAGTAGGCAAATACGTGTTCAAAGTCGGCACAAATAAATTCGGCTTTCTGTGCTTTTTCCGCAAAAAATCGTAATTCATTCTCGGGGAAATAATGTGTTTTATAAGCACCGAAAGGCACGTTATATTCGTGTTTTTGGTTATAGCGACAAAGTCCATTAAAACCGAAGCGGTTTAAGTAAAGGAATAGCACGGAGCGTCTAAATGGATCCGATGAGGTATTAAATTCCTGACGGCGAGCGTAATAAAAATGAGCCGTATTGGCTTCGGGTGTCAGAAAAAGTGTACGAACCGCTTGAATATAATGTTCCACATTATGTTTAATGGTATTAAATAAGTTAATTAAATCAGGATTGATATCGGCAAGCAAATAGCGTTCATAATCCGTATTAAGAAATACGGAGCCAGCTCCTACAAAGGGCTCAACGAAACAAGCCCCCTGAGCAGGCTGAGGGGGCAAATATTTACGAATTTCAGTGGTTAGGCGATATTTTCCTCCTGCCCACTTTAAAAAAGCTCTTCTATTACTCATTAAAACTAATGTTGGGTAAATCGTTCAATCGCAGACAGAACTTGTTGCTCTGATGCGTGAGCACTGACATAAGCATTTCCTAACGATTTCAGTAAGATTAGACGTAATTGTCCACCTAATACTTTTTTATCTCGCCACATATAAGGGAGATATTGGTTAGGTTCCATATTATCTGGAGATATTGTCGGTAATACGGCTTGTGCAAGCAATTTTTCTAAACGAGCTACATCTTGTTCGGATAAGTCGCCTAAAATACGAGATAATTCCGCCGCTTCTAACATACCTACAGATACGGCCTCACCATGTAACCAGTTACCGTATCCCATATGAGCTTCAATCGCGTGACCAAATGTATGCCCTAAATTAAGTAAAGCACGGTCACTTTTTTCTGTTTCATCGCGAGCTACAACATCTGCTTTTAGCTGACAACAGCGTTGAATACAATATTCTAATGCACTTTGCTCTAATGCTACTAGATTATGAATGTGTTGTTCTAACCATTCAAAGAATTGAATATTGAAAATCGCCCCGTATTTGATCACTTCAGCAAGACCGGCACTCACTTCACGTTTTGGTAATGTCTGTAAAGTATTCGTATCAATAATAACGGTAGCTGGTTGGTAAAATGCACCGATCATATTTTTACCGAGAGGATGATTAACCGCTGTTTTACCGCCTACAGAGGAATCCACTTGAGCTAATAACGTCGTCGGTATTTGAATAAAACGGATACCACGTTGATATGAGGTCGCAGACATAACCGGCAACATCGCCGATAACACCACCGCCTAATGCGATAAGTGTGGTATCTCTGTTATGATTTTTTTCTAATAAAGCGGTAAAAATCATATTCAGAGAGTCTAAGGTTTTATATTTTTCTCCGTCAGGAATCAGCACATAATCAACGCTACAACCGAGTCTTTTCAGTGTATCTTGAACAGCGGCAAGATAATGTTCGGCAATTGTCGGATTAGATACAATCATAACTTTATCGCCTGAGGTTAACGGGGCATAGCTTTTCGGATCCGTTAATAAACCTGAGCCAATAATAATCGGATAACGACGTTCTTTTAATTCAACATTTACTTGTAACATTTCTTGCCTCTCTCATTACTGTAAGTTATCAATCAACTCAATAATATGAGTTGCAACAACTTTTGCACTTTGTTCATCTGTATGTAATGTAATATCAGCAATTTCTTCATACAAAGGATTGCGAATTTGTGCCAATTCTTCCAATGTTTGACGAGGATTTTCTGTTTGAAGTAACGGACGTTTTTTATCTCTCTGCGTTCTTTCAAATTGTTTGTCAACAGTGGTTTCTAAATAGATAACAATACCTCGTGCCGATAATACATTGCGGTTTTCTTTTGAAAGAACTGAACCGCCGCCAGTGGAAAGCACGATCCCCTGATTTTGCGTTAATTCATTGATAATACGCTCTTCACGCTTACGAAATCCTGCTTCACCTTCAACATCAAAAATCCAATCAATATCAGCACCGGCACGTTCTTCAATTACGTTATCAGAATCAATAAATTCCATACCTAACATCTGTGCAAGTTGACGTCCAATGGTGCTTTTACCAGCACCCATAGGCCCTACAAGGAAAATATTACGTTTTTCTGCCATTTTTATTTCTTCTTAATATTCTAAATTTATATAACTATCAATTTGTGGAAAGAAAACGACCGCTGGTGCTTAATTGCTTTATTTTTAGCAATAGCAAGCGGTCTGCTTTACGAAAAATGTTGCAAGAGTGCTTTTTCGGTTGAGTAAAATCGTATTAAATACCACAAATTGCCCAAAGATAATTAGGTAAGATTATCGCAAGAAATCATACCTAATTTCAACCTTATAGGGAAAGAAACCCTAAAATTTTATAAATTATTTTTAGAATAATTCAAAGCTCCCCGGAGAATTTAGTAACTCTTTTGGCGGTAGTCCCAATCGTTGCTCTAAATGCGGTTTTGAGCCTGGTTTTGTTTCTTGCAGTACTTTATAGGCTTTTTCCACAATATATTTTTTAGTTGGTTCAGTTCCTTTAATAAAGTACTCAGTTAAATTGTTACCAAGAAAACCACTGCTAGCGTCAATTTTTACTTCAATAATATTAGGTGGGGTGGCAATGATACGATCCTTTTTATCTGCAAGAGCGACCTTCATATATTTAGTCCAAGCGGGCATTGCAGTTTTGGCACCTGCTTCTCTTTTACCTAAATCTCGTTTATTGTCATCAAAACCGACATATACGGTTGTAACAATATTTGCTCCAAAACCGGCATACCAAGTGATTTTAGCATTATTTGTCGTACCGGTTTTACCTCCAATATCTTTACGATTTTTAAATTCGGATGCCAAAGCTTTACTGGTTCCATTCCAGCTTTGCCCTGGCTCGCCGTAAATCGCACTATTTAACATACTACGCATTAAGAATGCTAATTCTCCGCTAATGACTCTTGGTGCATATCGTACTTCAGTGCTGTTCTGAGCGGCTTCAGTCATTAAACTTGGCACATTCGCTTTGACAGAAGATTTGATTTCAGGCTCTCCTTCACTTTCTGCTGGACTATCATCACTTTCGTTATTGTCTTCAGCATCTTGAGCAGAAATAGCTTGAATTTGTGCTTCATCATGAATTTTTACACCGTCAAAATAATCTGGTTCAGGATATTTCACTGGCAGATTGCATTCTAAACAAGCGATAGCAGGATTTGCTTTAAATAGTTCATTGCCTTGATTATCTAAAATACGCTCAATGATATAAGGCTCAATTAAATATCCACCATTGTCAAAAACGGCATAGCCTCTTGCCATCTCTAATGGTGTGAATGATGCGGCACCTAATGCAAGAGCTTCAGTTGCAACAAATTGATCTCTATTGAATCCGAAACGTTCTAGATATTCGGCAACATAATCTACCCCAGCCATTTGTAATGCTCGGATTGCAACCATATTTTTAGATTTACCTAATGCGACGCGTAAACGTAATGGACCTTCATAGCGGTTATCCGCATTTTTAGGTGTCCAAGGTTTTTGCCCACGTTTGGTTATTGTGATTGGCGAATCACTTAATGTGGTCGAAAGGCTTAAACCTTTATTCATTGCCGCGAAGATAAATAAACGGTTTAATCGATGAACCGACTTGTACGAGAGATTGAGTAGCTCGGTTAAAGCGGCTTTGTTCAAAGCTAAAGCCACCGACAATTGCCTCGATTGCACCGTTATCACTATTTAACGAAACTAAGGCAGAATTGACTTCCGGAATTTGACCGAGAATCCATTCTTTTCCATTTTTAGCTTTACGAATCCAGATTTGCTCACCTACGTTAAGTTTAATTTGTCGCCCGAAAACTGCATTAGATTTAGGTAATTCGTCCTTATCTCCGTTTGGTAATAAAATTGTATAACCATTTTTAGCGATACCAATAATTACAGCTCCGGTAAAGGGATCTGAATTTGGTAATTTGCTCAAATGCTCAATAATTTTTTCATCATCCCAAGCGGTTTTTCCGGTCCAAAGTTTATCAGCACCACGCCAACCGTGGCGTATATCATAATTAATAAGATTTTCTTTCAATGCATCCTGTGCCGCTTTTTGGTCGGTAGAGAGGACGGTCGCATATACTTTAAAGCCTTTATTATAGGTCGCATCTTCGCCATAACGTCTTACCATTTCTTGACGAATCATTTCGGTAACATAATCGGCTCTAAATTCTAACGCAGTACCGTAAAATGTCGCTTTAACTTCCTCAGTTTTCGCTTGTTCGTATTGCTGTTGAGTAATTTTTTTAACTTCCAACATTCGACCTAATACGACATTACGGCGGTTTTCCGCACGTTTTACCGAATAAAGAGGGTTCATTGTGGAAGGTGCTTTTGGTAAACCAGCGATGATTGCTATCTCTCCCAAGGTTAATTGGTCAAGATTTTTACCAAAATAAGTCTTCGGCTAGCTGCTGCAACGCCGTGAGAACGATAGCCTAAATAAATTTTATTTAGGTAAAGTTCAAGAATTTCATCTTTGCTCAGCACTTTTTCGATTTCTAAAGCAAGAATAGCTTCTTTTAATTTACGTTCAAGATTACGCTCAGGTGTTAAGAAAAAGTTACGAGCTAATTGCTGAGTTATTGTACTTGCACCCTGAGTATCCCCTTGGCTAGAACGCCAAATCGCACGTGCGATCCCTTTGGGATCAATGCCTTTGTGTTCATAAAAACGGACATCTTCGGTTGCAATGATGGCATCGATCAATGTTTGGGGAATATCAGCCAATTTAACTGGAATACGACGTTGTTCGCCTACTTCACCAATCAACTTGCCGTCAGCAGTAAAGATTTGCATAGGTTGCTCGCAATTCCACCGTTTTTAAACTGGATACATCGGGTAAACTTTCTTTGATATGAATATAAGTAATACCTGCGGCTACACCACCTAAAATCAGCAGTGAAAGTAAAGCACTAAGTATTATTTTTGCGATCTTCATCGAAAAATTCTCTTTTGGTAAATGACGAAATTGAAGCTTATCGCCAAGATATAAACACAATTAAAAAATTAAAAAGTAAGTATAAGACAAAAATCGCAAAAAAACCGCTTAAAAATTGCATAAAGTCGATTCAAAGGAACAAAATTGTGAAAAAATTCACCAAAATGATGAAAAAAACAACGAGAAATTGTTTGGTTGGGGTTAGTGAGAATCAGGCTTATCGCTGTTTCTGTTTTGATAATGAATATAAGAGAATGTGCTATTGGCAAAGCATAATAGAGAATAACTCTTTTTCATTACCGAAAGCGGTCGAATTTCCGTCTAATCCTGTCTTTGTTCGTTCTGTTCCTTTTCAATATATTTGGCGAAAATATCTTTTTTTACCGATACGTTATGACCAAACGATGATTTATCGCCAACTTTTACAAGTGCTACAACAAGAATTACCGCTTTCGCTTGAAGAGGTTTATTTTGATTACCAGCTTTTTCCTCTTGAAAAAGAAGGGTTGGTTAAAGTGATTGTTTATGCGTTACGTAAGAGTTATGCCCATACATTGATGATTCGGGCTGATACCATTCTAGATTGTGAGCTTTATTGCTTTGTTCGAGGTTTTAATGCGCTTTCCTCATCCGATTTGGCTCAAGAAAATCGAATTTATGCTTTAACGGATAGAACTTTTAGACTTACCGGTAAAGAAATTGAATTTAATACGGATCTTACCTTAGCAAATTGTCGTTTGGAGCAACTGGAATTAGACGACTCAATCAAAGATCCGTTTTTATATGTGACCGCATTAGGGGCAAGTTTATGGAATGGAAAGGGATAAATTTAACAGATTATCGAGCGAAGCAATGGAAGCAAAACATCTATAAAAAGGGGATTTATCTATTTCTGATAGCTATCGTTGCAGTCACTTTAGCAATTTACTTGCAATTAACCGTTTTACAAATAAATCAACAAAATAGACCGCTTGTCAACCAAGTTGCATATCTTAAAAAAGAATTAGTACATTTAAACGGAAAATTGGCACGATCTCGAAGTTCTCCTCCTATAAATATAGGACGAATATTTACGGAGGAGCATATTGCTAAATATTTGACGCTTTTACAAGATTTGCCATTACCGCAAGGTGGTATAGAAGAAGTCATTTTTGAATATAACGAGATGCCAACGATGAAAATAGTCGGTATTTTTAGCCATTCGGATCAATTTGAAAGGCTGGAAAAATATCTTTCCGAGCAAAAAGTATTTGGTTTTGAATTAGTTAACTTTCAGATAAATGATCAACATCAACTTGAATTTAGTTTTAATATTACCTTAAGGGAGTAAATTATGTTTTCACTTAATAGGCTTTATTTATTACCAAATAGTTATATTTTCCGTCTTTTATCTTTTCTACAACTCTATTTTAGAGCGGTTTGTTTAAGCGTATTTATATCAATAGTAAGCTATCCCTCTTATCAATACATTTCCCAATCTTCATATCAAAAAGAATTATTAGCTACAGTACAACAATTATCTCAAGATACTACACAAAAGCAGAAGCTATATCAAAGTCTTAGCCAACATCAGAATCATTTGAAAGAGAAAGAACAATACGTGAGCCAACTTAACCAGCAATTACAAAGCATCTTCAATGCTTATCAAGTAAAACTGGAACAAATGCAATGGAATTTAGAACAGGGAAAATCCATTTACTTTTCGTTAAATCATCAAGTATCAATTATCTTTAAGCTCATTAGAAAGCTATCGAAATTGAAGCCATTAAAATTTAGAGAAATTCATTTAATCAAATTGGAACAGGAGAAGCAGTTGCAACTACGGGCGAGTGTTATTGTTACGGAGGATAAAGGTGAATAAGTATCTTTTAAGTTTCTTATTTTTCTCATCTGTGAGTAGTGCTGATCCGTTTTACGGTGAACAATTAGAAGATAAAAATTCGGTATTTTCAGCAGAGAAGAATATTGCAGCTTCTTCCGACAATTTAACCGCTTGTCCAGCACCTTCACCAAGAAATAATCGCTATTTACCTTCCAAATTAACCCAATTGAAATTTATCGGCGTACTCAAAAAACAAGATAAATATAAAGCGATTTTTATGGATTCGCAAAAGCAACTGTTTGATCTGCAAGTTAATGATTGGTTAGTCGATGAACATATTCAGATTATAGATATTGATTTAAAATCAATAAGTTATATAGATTGGCAAACAGAGAAAAATTGTCAATCTCCGACTTCTATTACCTTAAAGTTATAGGAGGAAAATATGAAAAGAATGATTTTGTTACTCTTTTTTATGTTTTCATCGGCTTACGTATATGCTTTTTCTATCTCGTTGAGGAATGCACCGACTTCAGAAATCCTGAGTTATTTGGCGGAAGAATACAGCAAAAATATTGTGTTAAGCGACAATATTGAAACGAATACCACGTTAAGAATTGAAAATAGTGATTTTGATAGTGTGTTAAAAAGTATCACTCGATCAAATAAGTTGACCAGTGCGTATGAAAACCAAATCTATTTTATTGGTCATAAAAAAGACGATAAGGATCCTAACAGGGGATTAAATCCGGAATTATTAAAACCTAAATTGATTACTAAAACTATTAAGTTAGATTATGCCAAAGCAACGGAAGTGATTGAATCTTTAACTAAAGGTAGCGGTAATTTTTTATCAGAAAACGGTTATTTACATTTTGATGATCGCAGTAATAGCTTAATTATTAAAGATAGCCCGGAATCAATGAAAAATATCGTAAAATTAATTAGAAATTTAGACAAACCGACCGAACAAATTGCGATTGAAGCGAGAATAGTCACAATAAGCAGTGAGAATTTGCAAGAACTTGGGGTACGTTGGGGAATGTTTTCGCCGACAAATGGACATCATAAAATTGCCGGTTCTCTTGAAGTGAATGGATTACCGGATACTAACCATTTAAACGTCAATTTTCCGGTAAATAACGCCGCTTCTATTGCGTTACAGGTGGCTAAAATTAATGGACGCGTACTTGATTTGGAATTAACCGCTTTAGAACAAGAAAACGATGTAGAAATTATTGCCAGCCCACGTTTACTGACTACCAATAAAAAACCGGCAAGTATTAAACAGGGAACTGAAATTCCATATGTACTTTATAACCGTAAAGATGAAGTGAAAAATATCGAATTTAAAGAAGCCGTTTTAGGGCTACAAGTCACGCCGCATATTTCAAATGATAAGCAAATTTTGCTCGATCTAGTTGTGACACAAAATTCGCCAAATTCAACCAGTTCGACCGTGCATGGTTTAGTCACGATTGATAAACAGGAATTAAATACGCAAGTATTCGCTCAACATGGTGAAACCATTGTACTTGGCGGTATTTTTCAGCATTTAACCGCAAAAGGTGAGGATAGAGTGCCAATTTTAGGTTCAATTCCGTTTCTTAAAAAATTATTTAGTCATTCCAGTAACAGAGTTAGTAAGCGTGAGTTAGTCATTTTCGTTACACCTTATATTGTTAAAAGTGGAAAACAGAAAATTTCCTCTCATTCTTCACATAAATTACCGCCAAAATAAGATAAATTGTGTTAAAATCTCTCGCTTAAATCGCAATAAGTTGTTTATTGATTGCGTACGAATTTTTGTGTGGCGGTTTATTTAAATGCCGCCATTTTGCTCTTTATGATAAACGCAGAGGTTTTATGAAAGTTTCTCCACGTCGCCGTGCCAGAGAGTGTGCGGTTCAGGCTCTTTATTCTTGGTATGTATCGCAAAATAGTGTAGAAGAAGTTGAATTATCATTTGTCACAGACCAAGATATGAATGGTGTTGATTTGCCTTATTTCCGTAAATTATTACGCGGTACGGTTTTATATATAGAAGCGATTGATGGCGTACTTCGTCCGTTTTTAGATCGTGCGGAAGATGAGGTTGATCCGATTGAACGTACTATTTTACGTCTTTCGGCATACGAATTAAAATATGAACTTGATGTACCTTATAAAGTGGTGATTAATGAAGGTATTGAAGTGGCGAAAGTATTCGGTTCAGACGATAGCCATAAATATATTAACGGTATTTTAGATAAATTAGCACCGGCTTTAGGTCGTAAATAATTGAAGGATAAGAAGAAGGTGAGCGTAAGGTTCACCTTCTTTTTTGTTATATAGCGGAGGAAAAATGACGGAATTTGAAGTCATTGCACAATATTTTAAACGTAATAAGGTACGTTCGGACGTGGATTTATCAATAGGCGATGATTGTGCGGTTACGACTTTAAAACCGAATGAGCGTTTAGCCATTACTACCGATACATTGGTATCGGGAACGCATTTTCTTCCGTCCATTTCTGTCGCGGATTTAGCTTATAAAACATTGGCGGTTAATTTAAGTGATTTAGCCGCAATGGGTGCAACTCCCGCTTGGGTTTCTTTAGCTTTAACGCTTCCGAAAATTGATCACCAATGGCTTGCTGAGTTCAGTCACAGTTTATTTGCTGTGTTAGATCGCTATCAGGTAGATTTGATCGGCGATGATACTACCGGTGGTACTTTCGCTAACGCTTACAGCACAAGGTATTTTACCGAAAGATCAAGGATTGTTTCGACATCAAGCACAAGTCGGTGATTGGATTTTTGTTTCCGGCAGTTTAGGGGATAGTGCGACCGGTTTATCGCTGTTGTTGAATAATTGCAAAATTTCGGACGAATCCGACTGCTATTTAGTACGACGCCATTTACGACCTACGCCAAGAGTGGAATTAGGACTGGCACTACGAGCATTTTCCCGTTGTGCAATCGATATTTCAGACGGCTTATTAGCGGATCTAGGGCATATTTTAGATCGTAGCCAAGTTGGGGCTGAAATTGAATTGAATAATATACCGCTTTCTAGCCATTTAATGGCTAAATATAGTGAACAAGAAGCACTTCATTTCGCTTTAACCGGTGGGGAAGATTATGAGTTATGTTTTACCGTATCGGATGACAAGCGGTCGGAAATGGAACAAATTTTACGTTCTCAAGGGATTAAAGTGAGCTGTATCGGTAGGATCATTTCGGCGGCAAGCGGTCTGATTTTACGCCAAAATGGTAAACAAGTACCGTTACCGGCTCAAGTTGGTTTTGATCATTTTAAATCAGTATAAAACGATGAAAAATTTTAATTTAAAAAATCCGATTCATTTACTTGCTTGTGGTTTTGGTTCAGGCTTATTAAAGCCGGCACCGGGAACTTGGGGGGCGCTTGCCGGTGTATTGATTGCTATTTTATTGTGGAATTTGACCACGAGTGCTTTATTCTTTATTGGTTTAACTCTTGTGAGCTTTATTGCCGGTTGCCATATTTGTGAGCAAACCAGTCGCGATCTAAATGTACATGATGACGGGCGTATCGTTTGGGATGAAATTGTGGCAATTTTTCTGATGTTTGCATTTTTGCCTGAATACAATTGGTTAGCTTATCTACTAACGTTTATTTGTTTTCGTTTCTTTGATGTATTAAAACCTTATCCGATTCGTTATTTTGATGAAAAATTAGAAACTGGTTTAGGTATTATGTTTGACGATATTCTTGCCGCAATTTATGCACTAACTGCTTTACATTTAATTTATTGTTTTATTTAGGAGAGTATATGCTTACCATTCTGTTGGTTCATCTAGCAGGCTTAGCCAGTCCCGGTCCTGACTTTTTTTATGTAGTACGCCAATCTGCAAGTCATTCAACTAAGGCGGGCATTTTAGCGGCGATCGGGATTTCATTAGGGATCATCTTTTGGGCGAGTTTTGCTATTTTTGGTTTGGCTTGGTTGAGTAATACGATTGGTACAATGTTCCAATTTTTGATTATGGCGATTGGTGGCATATATTTATTTTATATCGGTTCACTTATGGTGAGGGTTACAAAAAATGCAACCTTTACGAATGAGCCAACGAATCTTAGAGAGTTAGATAATGTGACTGAAATTAAAAAAGGCTTATTGATCAATATTTTTAATGCAAAGGCAGGTGTTTATTTTACGAGTGTGGTATCTGCATTCCTTGCTCAATTTATTCAAACCTCTGATCTATTTCTTTTATTATTTTTGTTTGTATTTTCAACGCTAATTTATTTTGTATTAGTTGCATTGTTATTTTCTCGCCGACCGGTACAAGAATTTTATACAAAATATAGTCGCTATATTGATAATGTTGCCGGTATGATTTTTATTGTATTCGGTATGATTTTAATTTTTGATGGAATAAAAGGGCTAATAAGCTAACAAAGCTCCAAAGTAAAACAGGCTTACGTTTTTGCGTAAGCCTGTTTTTTTAGTTTCAATCTTAAACGATATGCGTTTGATACCATTGATTCAACACGATACCAGCACTTACCGCTACATTTAGGCCGCTGTTTAACGGGTTTTCAAAAGAAAGCTGTACGGTGGTATCTTCCGGATACTCAGCGTCTTGTGCCGGAATTTCACTTAATACGAATACTGTTTTTGTAGCTAATTTCGTTTTTGCCAGTGATCTTGCTTGTTTATTGCGGGTTAAATGGATGATTTGATAGCCGGCGTTACGTAATTGCGTCAGTGCGATTTGTTTATGTTTAGTTTCGAGCGGACGAACAAATTCTAAACCACCTTCAGCAACACGTCTTTGCAGCGCTTGAATTAAGCGTATCGGCACTTTCTACAATTACACCGCTTACACCATAGAACGCACAAGTACGAATAATACCG
This sequence comes from Actinobacillus arthritidis, assembly GCF_029774155.1. NCBI lineage: Bacteria > Pseudomonadati > Pseudomonadota > Gammaproteobacteria > Pasteurellales > Pasteurellaceae > Actinobacillus > Actinobacillus arthritidis. Next base: position 269,297 of record NZ_CP103833.1, read on the forward strand.
CCTACGTTTTGTGCATTGTTCACTGCATCCAGTAAGACTAAACAATCACGTTTACGCGGCACTTGTAAATAACCTTCTAATGAGAACGGCACGGCTTTTTTGACTAATAAACAGACATCGCCGTGGTGTTCTGTGCCGGTGACACGTTCCATTTCGGCACGATCTACCACGTGGTAAGCTTTTTTGTGTTCGGCTAAGTAGCTAAGCATATCGCCTAACTTTTTTGCACCTTCTACAGTTGCCCATAAACGCACAATCGCATCCGGTCGTTGTTTAAACAATGCAAGGCAAGCATTTTCGCCGTATACTTTCATTTCTTCCGCACGGTTTTTCTTAATTTTTTCTGGTGCACGAGGAGAAAGCGGGCCGGTTTTTTTCTCTTTAATTGTGCTATTGCCCCCTTTTACGCTAATTTGTACATTACCTTCGCCGCTAGCTTTTTTTGCGCTTGTCGGGTAAAGCACTTCACGAGCTTCTTGGCGATCTTTACGCTCAAAGCGGGCTTTGTCGCCAGCGAATTTAGGTTTGTCAAAACGAGGTTTATCTTCGAATCGGTTTGAAGAACGATCATTACGCTGTTCGCGGCGATTTGAGTGATGTTCATCGTTAAAGCGGTTTGATTTTGTTTGGAATTTGTTATCTCGGCGCTCATCAACGGTTTGAAAGCGAGGTTTATTTTCATTAAATTTTGGTTTCATTCTATCGTTCCTTAGGGAAAATTTCGGGCTATTATAGTTTATTCGCATAGTAAAATATCGCTTTTTTGCAAAAAATTTTGAGAATCAGACCGCTTGTTATTTCTTTATTTATCGAGTTTATTTATAATCAGTCGTCTTTTTATGTTCTTTAAAATCTGGTGGAATTATGAACCCAATGTTAAACATTGCTATTCGTCTTGCACGAAAAGCAGGCAATATTATTGCTAAAGGCTATGAGCAAGCCGCGAGTGAAATCGAAGTGGCTCAAAAAGGTACAAATGATTACGTAACGGCAATTGATAAAGCGGCGGAAGCGGCGATTATCGAAGTGATCCGTAAATCTTATCCTGATCACGCTATTGTTGGCGAAGAATCAGGTATTTTGGCAGGCGAAAATGAAAATGTGCAATGGGTGATTGATCCATTAGATGGCACAACTAACTTCGTGAAACGCTTACCTCATTTTGCAGTTTCGATTGCGGTACGTGAAAATGGCCGTACAACGGTAGGGGTTGTTTACGATCCAATCCGTAATGAGCTTTTCACTGCTGTACGTGGTGAAGGTGCAAAACTCAATGAATTTCGTTTACGTGTAGAAACAGATCGCCGTGATTTAAACGGTACTGTACTTGCGACCGGTTTCCCTTTCAAAGCGACTAAACATCGCCCTGCGCACTTAAATATGCTCGAAGGCTTAATGAATAACGGTGTGGCGGATTTCCGCCGTACTGGTTCTGCGCACTTGATTTGGCTTATGTGGCGGCAAATCGTGTGGATGGTTACTTTGAAATCGGCTTAAAACCGTGGGATTGTCTTGCAGGCGATTTAATCGCACGTGAAGCGGGTGCAATCGTCACAAACTTTGTTGGCGGTACGGATTACTTAAAATCAGGTAATGTTGTTGCAGGTCAGGCTCGTGTGGTAAAAGAGATCTTAAATACGATTCAGCCGACATTAACCGAAGATCTTAAAAATTAATTCAAAATTTAAACCAGAGATGACACGGGTAAAGCAAATAAGCGGTGAAATTCTCCAATTATTTTGTAATATCCGTGTTAATTCTTTCCTTTGTGGTTAAATTAAATAAGAAAACACTATGCAAAACAAATATCCTCTGTTAAGTCAAATCAACTCTCCGGAAGATTTGCGTTTGCTTGCAAAAGAGCAATTACAGCCTGTGGCAGATGAGCTTCGTGCTTATTTACTGGAATCGGTTAGCCAAACAAGCGGTCATTTAGCCTCCGGTTTAGGGGTGGTAGAGCTTACGGTAGCTTTGCATTATGTTTATCAAACACCTTTTGACCAACTCATTTGGGACGTTGGTCATCAGGCATATCCGCATAAAATTCTGACCGGTCGTCGTGACCAAATGCATACCATTCGTCAAAAGAACGGTATTCATCCTTTCCCTTGGCGTGAAGAAAGCCTCTATGATGTGTTAAGTGTCGGTCATTCCTCTACTTCAATTAGTGCCGGTGTCGGTATTGCCGTAGCGGCGGAAAAAGAAAATGCCGGACGTAAAACCGTATGTGTGATCGGCGATGGTGCAATTACTGCCGGTATGGCATTTGAAGCGATGAACCATGCAGGTGCGATGCATACGGATATGTTAGTCATTTTAAATGACAATGAGATGTCAATTTCCGAGAATGTCGGTGCATTAAATAATCACTTAGCACGAATTTTCTCTGGTTCAATCTATACGACCGTGCGTGACGGCAGTAAAAAAGTCTTGGATAAAGTCCCGACCATTAAAAACTTCATGAAGAAAAGTGAAGAGCATATGAAAGGGGTGATCTCGCCGGAAAGTACCTTGTTTGAAGAGCTGGGTTTTAACTATATCGGCCCGGTTGACGGTCATAATATTGATGAGCTGGTCAAAACGCTTAGCAATATGCGTGAGCTAAAAGGCCCGCAGTTCTTACATATTCGTACCAAAAAAGGTAAAGGCTATGAGCCGGCGGAAAATGATCCGATTGGCTATCACGGCGTGCCTAAATTTGACCCGACTTGTGGACAATTACCGAAATCAAAAACGATTCCAACTTATTCGGATATTTTTGGTAATTGGCTATGTGAAATGGCGGAGCAAGATAGCAAATTAATCGGGATCACACCGGCAATGCGTGAAGGTTCGGGCATGGTGGAGTTTTCAAAACGTTTCCCAGAACAATATTTTGATGTTGCGATTGCCGAACAACATGCGGTGACTTTTGGTGCCGGTTTGGCGATTGCCGGTTATAAACCGGTGGTGGCAATCTATTCAAGTTTCTTGCAACGTGCTTACGATCAGCTGATTCACGATGTCGCTATTCAAAATTTACCGGTGATTTTTGCGATTGACCGTGCTGGGATTGTCGGTGCGGACGGGCAAACTCACCAAGGTGCATTTGATGTGAGCTTTATGCGTTGTATTCCGAATATGACGATTATGTGTCCATCAGACGAAAATGAAATGCGTCAAATGCTTTATACGGCTTATCGTATGAATACACCGGTAGCGGTACGTTACCCAAGAGGTAATGCGAAGGGTGTGGCGTTAGAACCGATGCAAGCACTTGAAGTCGGCAAAGGCAAGCTGATTCAGCAAGGGCAAAAAGTGGCAATTTTAAACTTTGGACCATTGCTAAATGAAGCACGTATCGTGGCAGAAAAGCATAATTACACGCTGGTAGATATGCGTTTTGTGAAACCGATTGATGAACAATTAGTAGCGGAGTTAGCGGATTTTCATGAGTTATTAGTGACTTTGGAAGAAAATGCGATTCAGGGTGGAGCTGGTAGTGCAGTGAATGAATACTTGCAAAAAATCGGTAAAATTCGACCGCTTGTGATGCTTGGTATTCCTGATTTCTTCGTGCCGCAAGCAACTCAGGCGGAAAGCTATACGGATTTAGGCTTAGATGCGACAGGCATTGAGCAGAAAATTCAAGCAATAGTAAATCAATAAGGAAAAAGCTCATCTTAGCAGATGAGCTTTTTTACTATTTACGATTATCATTCGCTTGTTGCAATAAGATTCTGCTTTCTTTTAAGAATTGCTCTGAATAATCACCAAACCAATGATGGACCTCTTCAAATGCCTGAATAAAACCGGCTTTATCATTGTTTTTAAAGAACAATAAGCTGGTTGTAAAAGTGTCTTTCAGTGATTCGATTACCGCGAGATTTTCCGGTTTATCCGAAATAATGTCTGCATATAAGCCACCGTCTTGAGCGAATAAACGTCCTATCATGGCTAATTCTAAACGATAAATCGGTGAAGAAAGAGCCAACAGCTGTGAGAGTTTTACTGATTGACGAGATAAATGTAGACCAAAAGTAAACGTTGAGAAGTGACGCAAAGCTTGAATATAAGTCATTGCGTGATCATGCTCGTGGGCATCAATCACTTCGATTTTTGCTCCCCAGATTTTGATTTGTTCAATCAACCATTCATATTTTTCAGAAAAACGTCCGTGACAGCAGGCAACTAATTGTTTTGCCATTGAAGCGATATCCGGCCCAAACATTGGGTGTAAACCAACCACCGGACCGCTGTGAATTTCTAACATTTTTTCAAGCGGTTGAGCTTTTACTGAGGTCAAATCCGCTAGAATCATATTTTCAGTTAGGAACGGCTGTAAACGCTCAATCGTGTCTAACGTTTTGTTAATTGGCACGCAGACAATTACTAAATCACTACCGCTAAGAATTTGCTCCGCATTGTCCCAATCTTTGTCGCCCAATGTTTCGACTTGGTAACCGGAAAGCCCAAGAAAACGAGCAAATAATCCACCTAATTTACCTTTACCGCCAACAATTACGATTTTATTGATATTTGGGTTAGTTGTTTTGAAGCCGTGCTTATTCTCATTTGCATAAGATTCACGCATGACACGTCTTAATACGTCTTCAATCAAGTCAGCAGGCACACCTTGCTTTTCCGCTTCCTCTCGGCGAGCGGCAATCATTGCGGTTTCACGTTCCGGTGCGTATACAGGAATACCGTGTTCTGATTTTACTTTTCCTACTTCGGCGACTAATTTTAATCGCTCGGCAAACAGCTGGATTAATTGCTGATCAACTCGGTCGATTTTTTCTCGTAAAGGATTTAATGGGGTCATTGATTGTTCCTTCATTCTGTCAGGATAGGTCCTTAAACAAGCGGTCAAATTTGCATAAAATTTTGCAAAATTGACCGCTTCTTCTATTTATCTAGATCCGACTAAATTATTTTACTGTCTTAATTTTTCAGCAAAATTTGTTAATACGTCTTCGGTTGTTTGCCAGTCGATACAAGCATCGGTAATCGATATGCCGTATTTCATTGCACTAAACGGCTGATCTGATGATTGATTACCGGCATTTAAGTGGCTTTCGATCATTAAACCGATAATTGAACTGTTACCATTTAATAATTGTTCTAAGGCATTTTCCGCTACCAATGGTTGACGGCGATAATCTTTATTGGAGTTACCGTGGCTACAGTCAATCATAATTGCTTCTGGTAATCCTGCTTTACGTAATGCTAATTCACATTCTTCCACATATTGCTTTTCAAAGTTTGGCGTTTTACCGCCTCGTAAAATGACATGACCATCTGAGTTACCTTTGGTGTGTAATAGGTTTACTTGACCTTTTTGGTTGATACCGATAAAGCTATGGCTTTGGGTCGCAGATTGTAACGCATTGATTGCCACTGCTAAACCGCCATCCGTACCGTTTTTAAAGCCGACTGCCATTGATAAGCCAGAAGCGAGTTCACGGTGTGTTTGTGATTCGGTTGTACGAGCACCGATCGCAGACCAACTAAACAGATCCGCTAAATACTGTGGCGTCATTGGATCCAATGCTTCAGTTGCAAGTGGTAAACCTAATTCAGCGAGTTCTAGGCATAGTTTACGTCCGACACGTAAACCCGTTTCAACATCAAAAGTCCCATCAATTTTCGGATCGTTGATTAAGCCTTTCCAACCTACGGTTGTACGTGGTTTTTCAAAATAAACACGCATCACGATATAAAGTTTATCTGAAACGGTGTCGGCTAATGCTTTTAATTTTTTTCCATATTCGATAGCCGCAACCGGATCGTGAATAGAGCAGGGACCGATAACAATCAGTTTGCGTGGATCACGTTTATGAATAATATTTGAGATTTCACGACGTGATGTTTCAATTTGTTTACGCAGATGTTCTGGTAATGGAAATTCTGCTTTAAGTTCAGCCGGTGTGAGTAATACTTTTTCGTCAGTAATATTTACATTATGTAAGCTATCTTGGTTAACTACGGTGTTCATTTTTGTTTCCTGTATGTGTAAAAAAAATAATACAGTGCTACTTTACAATTTTACAGCCAGAGTTTCAACTATTTTTTTCTTCACTTCGTCAACAGTAATGCGTTCCATTAATTTTTCGCCTGATTTACTTCTTGCTTTAGTTGCCCAAGGTAACTCATTCCATGGTTTTCCATAATAATCAAGAATAGCTTGATCATACGCTGATACAACGTTGTGTTGATCATTATAAGGCGCTGTACGGCGAGGATTATGAATTGCATATAAGCCGATAACAGGTGTCGATTGTGTGGTTGCAATATGTCTTTGCCCCTGTATCGGGAGAGATAACTAAGTCAACTTGTTTAATTAAGGCGACAAGTTGTTTTAGGCTGGTTTTTCCTGCAATATTGATACAATTCGGTGCAAGTTGTTGAATTTTATTGGCGGTTTCCATTTCATAAGCAGAAGGAGAACCGGCAATGATTACATTAATATTTTGAGCGATAAGCCATTGAGCGATTTCTGCATTAGGTTCTGCACCCCAATCTTTTTCTTTTTTACTGGAACAAGGCGAAAGTAAGACATTTTTCTTAGTTTTATCAATAAAAGCGACACTGTAATCAAGATCGGGTTGGCTTAAAGGCGACGACCAACGAGGGGTTAAATCCGTTACGCCTATTGCTTTAGCAAACATCATTTGCCCATCCAATACATGTGGAGAAGATGTCATTTCCACTTTTTCATTAGTAAAAAGCCACTGCATTTCACGTGCACGATCTCGATTAAAACCGATTTTTTTAGTCGCTTTAATGCCTAATGAAATCATTGAGGCTCGAAAAGCGGTTTGCATATTTAACAGGAAATCGAACCGCTTATCGGCCAGTGTTTTCCAAAGTGTAAATATTCCTTTCCAGCCGGTTTTTTTATCATAAGGAATCAGTTCGACATTTTCCAAACCTTGCATCAGCATAGCTTCGGTTTTGCCGATTATCCAGCTGATCTTAGCATTGGGATATTGGCGTTGAATCGCCTGCACGACAGCAAGAGTATGGCATACGTCACCAATAGCGGAGAGGCGTAAAATACAGATATTAAGCGGTTGTTTTTTCATTAAAATTTGCAAATCAGAGTTATTGATGAATATAACAAAAACCCACGCATTGGCGTGGGCTTTTTAGGATGAATTTAGTGATTATTCAACTGTTAAGATACGGCAAGTATTTGTACCGCCTTCTTTTAATTCATCGCCGTGTGTTAATAACACAACATCACCGGACATTAAATAACCTTTCTCTTTTAATAATGCAAGTGCTTTTTTCGCACCATCGATCGTACGACTTTCTTCATCGTAGAATACCGGTGTTACACCGCGGTAAAGCGCAGAAAGATTTAATGCTTTTTGGTTACGAGATAATGCGTAAATCGGTAAACCTGAGCTGATACGACTCATTAATTTAGCGGTTTCACCTGAGTGAGTTAATGCGATAATTGCAGAAACGCCTTCTAAGTGGTTTGCTGTGTACATTGCTGACATTGCAACCGCTTCATCAATACTTGCAAATTTGCCTTCCATACGGTGACGAGAAATATTGATACTTGGCATTGTTTCAGCACCTAAACATACTTCAGCCATTGATTTAACGGTTTCGATAGGATAATCACCGTTTGCCGTTTCGCCTGAAAGCATTACCGCATCCGTACCGTCTAATACTGCGTTTGCAACGTCCATAACCTCTGCACGTGTCGGCATAGGTTTTTTGATCATTGATTCCATCATTTGCGTTGCAGTAATCACTACGCGGTTTAATTTACGTGCACGACGAATTAAACGTTTTTGTACGCCAACTAATGTCGCATCACCGATTTCAACACCTAAGTCACCACGTGCAACCATTACGACATCAGAACCTAAAATAATATCTTCCATTGCTTCTTCAGTTGCAACGGTTTCAGCACGTTCTACTTTTGCAACAATTTTCGCATTTAAACCGGCTTCTTGTGCTAATTGACGAGCATAGTGTAGGTCCGCACTTGATTGTGGGAATGATACTGCAAGATAGTCAACACCGATTTTCGCCGCTAATTTGATGTCTTCTTTATCTTTGTCTGTTAATGCAGGTGCAGATAAACCGCCACCTAATTTATTGATACCTTTATTGTTTGATAACGGACCGCCAACAGTAACTTCAGTATGAACTTTTACACCTTCAACAGAAAGTACTTTTAATTGAACGTTACCGTCATCTAATAAAAGAATATCGCCCGGTACTACATCGTTTGGTAAGTTTTTGTAGTCTAAACCAACCGCATCTTGGTGGCCTTCACCACGTGGTAAATCAGCGTCTAATGTGAATTTGTCACCGATGTTTAAGAAAATTTTACCATCTTTGAAAGTTGATACACGGATTTTAGGACCTTGTAAGTCACCTAAGATTGCAACTGTTTTTCCTAATTTTGCCGCAATTTCACGTACTTTATTTGCACGTTCAATGTGATCTTCCGGTACACCGTGAGAGAAGTTCATACGAACCATGTTCGCACCAGCGACAATAATTTTTTCTAAGTTATTGCCACGGTCTGTAGCAGGTCCCATAGTACAAACAATTTTAGTTCTTCTGAGTTTTCTTGACATTGATAGACTCCGTAATGGTAGATTTATTTGAAAATTAAAAATTCTTTTATAGACGCTATTGTAACGCCTAAAACGTGAAGTATTATACGCTTAAATCGTGTTGGTTTAAATACAGTAATGAGGTTTTACAATGAATATTTGGGTTATGCGACATGGCGAAGCCGGTTTTAATGCGTTAACGGATAGTGAACGCTCTTTAACTGAAAATGGGCGGAAAATGGCTCTAGAGCAAGGTATTTGGCTTGCTGAACGGCTAATGGCAACTGAGCGAAAATTAGATAAAGTTATAGTGAGTCCTTTTATTCGTGCGAAACAAACCTTTGAATATTTGTTACAAGGTGTCGCTAAGATTGATGTAAATCAAGAGATGTGCATAAAACGTCATTTAGAAATTTGGGATGGCATTACCCCAGAGGGTAATTTAGAAAATGTATTGAATTATTTAGATTTTTTACGTGCAGAAGGTGCAACAAATATATTAATGATTTCCCATTTACCTCTTGTATATGATTTAGTCTCAAATTTAACGATGCATCAAGATTCGGTACATTTTTATCCAGCAGTCATCGCGGAGTTAGAGTGGACAACAAACCTAGGGAAAATTACTTTGGTCAAAAAACTGTAAGACCTCTCATTTTGGCAAAAATCTTTAAGAATTTTAAATTTTTTAACAATTGTCGAATAAATAGACTTCCATATTTAGGAAAAAGTGCGTATCATACGCACCTCAAAATCAGCTTAGGCTGACAAAGATTGATGAAAGAGTACGGTTTTTTAGCCGTACTTTTTATTTGGATTTTCGTCTTGTTAAATTTGTTTTAAATTTAATCACTTATAGGGAAAAGTAATGCGTATTGGACAATATGAATTTAAAAACCGTATTTTCCTTGCGCCTATGGCAGGTATTACCGATCAGCCTTTTCGCCGTTTGTGTAGTAAACTTGGAGCAGGTTTAACTTTTTCAGAGATGATGTCCGCAAATCCTGATGTATGGCATACGGAAAAATCTCGATTGAGACTTGCTCATCATGAAGAGATTGGCGTAAATGCAGTACAAATTGCAGGATCTGATCCGACTGAAATGGCGATGGCGGCAAAAGTAAATGTCGAGTATGGTGCTCAAATTATTGATATTAATATGGGATGCCCAGCAAAAAAGGTAAACAAAAAAATGGCAGGCTCTGCTTTATTACGTGAACCGGATTTAGTTGCTCGTATTTTAGATGCTGTTGTTAGTGCTGTTGATGTTCCTGTAACATTAAAAATTAGAACGGGGTGGGATCAAGAGAATAGAAATTGCTTAGCGATTGCACAGATTGCGGAAAAAGCTGGGATCTCAGCATTAACCATACATGGTCGTACGAGAGCTTGCTTATTTGAAGGGCAAGCCGAATATGACAGTATTAAAGCAGTAAAGCAGGCAATATCTATTCCGGTTATTGCTAATGGCGATATAACTTCTGCAAAAAAAGCAAAATATGTCTTAGATTATACTAACGCAGATGCGGTCATGATTGGTCGAGGCAGTTTTGGTCGCCCTTGGCTTTTTAAGGAAGTTGAACAATTTTTAGAGAACGAGCAAATTGTTGATTTATCTCTTATGGATAAATGCCAACTTATGTTCAAGCATATCGAAGAACTTCATCAATTTTATGGTGAGGAGAAAGGTTACCGTATTGCGAGAAAACATGTAGGTTGGTATATGGATCAATTAGTGCCGGACTCAAATTTTAGACGTACTTTCAATACGTTAGATTCAGCAAAAGAGCAATTAATAGTATTGGAAGATTTCATAGAATCGATTCGTTAGAATCCTTATTTTAGTTGGATAGAGGACAATGTTAGAACAACAACCTGTACAAAACCCATTAACGGTATCAATGTTAAATGCTCAAGCTCAACAAGTGAATAAACCACTTCGTGATAATGTGAAAGCGACATTAAAAAATTATTTATCTCAATTAAACGGTGAAGATCCAACAGAATTATATGAATTAGTATTATCTGAGATCGAACACCCAATGTTGGATATGGTAATGCAATATACACGTGGTAACCAAACCCGTGCGGCAACAATGTTAGGTATTAACCGTGGTACATTACGTAAAAAATTAAAAAAATACGGTATGGGCTAATCTTTAGGGATTTAGGGATTCTTGATAAAAAACCTCACTATTCAGTGAGGTTTTTTTGTTTTCAGATAATAGGCGGTTAATTTACAATATATGAATTTAACCGCCTATTGAATGTTATTGCACTTTGAGTTTTTTGCCTACGGTAATCTTATTGTTCTTGATATCGTTTAGTTTACTCAATTTTTCCGGTGTCGTGTTATAAACTCGAGCAATAGAGTAGAGCGTTTCATCTTGTTGAACAATGTGATATCCGTTTGTAGATTTTTTTGGGTCAGTACGTTTTGAATTTTCATCATTTGTCTGTTTAGATTTACTTTCCGGCTCTTTAGCCTTTTCCTGAGCTGGTTTATCTTTAGATGATTTTTCTGGCTTCTTATCAGATAATTGTTCTTTAGATTTCTCTTTTGGTTCTTGTTTATCTGATAATTTTGCTGTACGAACGGTATCAGATTTTTGAATCTTATCTTCTTCCTTCACCTCTTGATAAACTGTCGTTTTATTACTTCCGTAATGTTTTGAACGGTAATTAACTAATCCATTATAAATTGCTCGAGCAATTTTACGGCGATAAGCCGGATTAGCCAGTTGTTGCTCTTCCGTTGTATTCGATAAAAAGCCTGTTTCCACTAAGATAGAGGTAATATCAGGAGAGCGTAATACACTTAAGCTCGCATGTTGAGGAGCATTTTTCGCCAAGGCAGTAACATTCCCCAAACGGGAAAGGACGCTTTTACCTAACTCATAGCCTGAACGTTGAGAGTGTGAAAACTGGAGATCAAGTACGGTTTGATTGAGATAACGCTCATTATTATTCGATAATACCGAACCGGCTCCGCCTAATAATTCGGATTGTTTTTCATGATCTTCTAGCCATTTACCCATCTCATCACTTGCTCGGCGATTCGAAAGTACCCAAACTGAAGCCCCTTTTTGGCTGGCTGAATTAGGGGAAGAATCTGCATGGATTGATATTAAATAATTAGCACGATTTTTTCTCGCAATTTCAGTACGTTCAGGAAGTTGAATAAAATAATCGCTTTTACGTGTCATTACTGCTTTAAAATTAGGATCAGCATCTAATAACGCCTTTAATTCTTTTGAGATCCCTAATGTCACTTCTTTTTCTTTAATACCCAACGTTTTACCAATCGCACCGGGGTCTTTACCACCATGTCCTGCATCAATCACAACAACAGTTTTCGCATAACTTGTTAGGCTAATGGTTAAGCCAAATAAACTCATAGCGAGATAATTTACTAACTTTTTCATCTTCTTCCTTATTAAGCGGTCTAATTTTCCTGATATTTTGCTAAAATTTGTTTTCCTGTTTCATTTTGAGGGATAAGAGTAAGATTTCGACCTTTATCAGCATAATCGATTTGAACTAGAACATCCGCATCCGGAATCATTCCTTTTCCCTTACCTGCCCATTCCAGTAAACAAAGCGTTTGTGGACGAAAATAATCACGAATCCCCATAAACTCTAATTCTTCAGGATCACTTAATCGATATAAATCAAAGTGATAAAGTGAGAATGGCGGTAAATGATATTCTTCTACTAGCGTATAAGTTGGGCTTTTTACATTCCCCAGATGTCCAAAGGTATGCACAATACTACGTGTTAAGGTAGTTTTCCCTGCACCTAATTCCCCATTTAGATAAATGACTAGTGAATGTTCCGTATTTTGTTGTAAGTAGGATTTTATTGTTTGGGCAAATTGTTGCCCAAACATTAGCATTTGTTCTTCGGTAGGAAAATAAAATGTTACTTGTGACATCTGATTCATTATTTCTCTAAATTGATGAAATGTGTACGATAAAATTTAAGTTCTTCAATAGATTCTCGAATATCATCTAAAGCTAAGTGGGTATTTTTTTTGGTAAATTGCTCAAGAATTTGTGGTTTCCAGCGGCGAGCAAGCTCTTTTAATGTACTCACGTCAAGGTGACGATAATGAAAGTAATCAGCAAGATCCGGCATATATTTATATAAGAAACGTTTATCTTGCGGTACGCTATTACCACAAATCGGTGAAGCACCTTTTGGCACCCATTGTTTTAAAAAATCCAGCGTTTGTAATTCAACTGCACGTTCGGTTAATTTACTCTGTTTAACACGCTCGATTAAGCCGTTCTCAGTATGCGTTTTTATACACCAATCACTCATTTTATTCAGTAATTCATCAGATTGATGTACGGTTAAGACAGGACCTTCCGCAAGAATATTTAGATCTTTATCCGTTATGATAGTTGCTACTTCAATAATTCGTTCTTTTTCAGGATCTAGTCCAGTCATTTCAAGATCGATCCAAATTAAATTTTGACTATCTAATTTACTCATCTTTATTCCTTTTCTTTTAATGCATTTAAAACCGGGTATGGGACAAATTGTGCGATATTTCCTTGATGTCGATAAATTTCTCTGACCATAGTAGAGGACAGATAACGCCATTGTACGGCAGGGGGAAGAAAAATCGTTTCTAAACTCTCGGCCAATTTTTCGTTAAGTTGTGCTAATTGAATTTCATATTCAATATCATCGCTTCCCCGTATACCTCGAATTAACGCTTTTGCTTGATGTTTTACGGCAAAATCTGCAAGTAATCCACTAAATCCGACCGCTTGCACATTACTTAGATGACTACAACTTTGCTGAACTAATGTGGTACGTTCTTCGAGTGAGAAAAACGGTTGCTTACTTGGATTTTTGGCCACAGCGACAATTACCTTACCAAATAATTGTGCTTGCACGTTCAATAATGTCCAAATGTCCGTTGGTAATCGGATCGAAAGTTCCTGCATAGATAACGGTATAACTCATTTTCTGTCCTATATTATGTGTCTAAATAAGGCGAAAGTAGATTGATATGACGTTTCAAAGCACCTTGATTTTCTTTTAATACGTCAAAACCGGCTTGGCTAATTTTTTGTCCGACTTTAGGATTGCTCAGTAGGAAATGTACAGCTTGGGCCAAATCCTGCTCATCACTTTTTACTTCAACTACACCTTTAACATAACGTAATTTAGAGAATATTTCTGGAAAATTAAACGTATGTACACCAGAAATGACAGGAAGTTCAAAAGCAATCGGCTCTAATGGATTATGTCCGCCGTGTTTGACTAAACTTCCGCCAACAAATGCGATTTTAGCCAGTCCATAAAAGAGCATCATTTCTCCCATGGTATCGCCTAACAGCACTTGTGTTTGCGGTTTTAGTGGTAATTTGCTAGTACGTGTAGCATAAATTAATTCAGATTTACTTAATAATTCTTTAACTTGATTAAAGCGTTCAGGATGACGAGGGACTAAAATCAATACCAAATCAGGCCATATTTCGAGTAATTTTTTATGTGCTTCTAAAACGAGTTTTTCTTCCCCATCATGGGTACTACCTGCAACCCAAACTGAGCGAGTAGATAATTTTAATTCTTTTCTAACGCTTTCTACTTTTTGGCGTAGCTCGGGAGTAATTTCTAAATCAAATTTAAGATTTCCGGTATTAATTAAATGTTCTGCCGGAAAACCTAAGTTAAGATAACGCTCTGCACTTACAGCATCTTGAGCCATAATGGATGAAATTTTAGTTAGCATATCTTTTAATCCGGCTTTAATCCAGCCGTAACGTTTTGCTGAACGAGGGGATAATCTTGCATTGGCAATTACAAACGGAATTTTTTTCAGATGTGCTTGATGAATAAGATTTGGCCATAATTCCGTTTCGATCACAATAATTAATTTAGGATCGATAAATTTCAGAAAACGATTGACCGCATCCGGTAAATCGTAAGGCAGATAGAAATGGGATACACTACTGCCAAAAGCCGCTCGCACACGAGCCGAACCGGTAGGAGTAACCGTTGTTACCGTAATTTTAAGTTTTGGATATTTTGTTTGAATCGCTTTGATCAGTGGCGTTGCGGCAATAACTTCTCCGACGGAAGCGGCGTGAATTATCACTCCTTTAGCTTTTGGTTTTGCATTTTCATTATAATAGCCGTAACGTTCTAAAAGTCTACGGCGATAAGCCGGTTGCTTATAACCCCGTTTCCACATCATTAATAAAATAAACGGTTGGATAATGTAGCTTAAAATAGTATAGAAAAAACGTAACACTATTGTGTCTCCGTAAGCGGTTTATTTAAGGTCGCTTTTTGTAAGCCTAAGAAAATTACGGTTGTAATAAAATAAAACATAGCACCCGAATTATGCGATAAAAATGCTTGAGTCAAAAAATAACTCATCATTAATAAAATATGGGTAATCCCCAATACCCCCCATAAATGAGGGAGAGAACTTGGTTCTGATTGTTTTAAGCGAGTCCAGAATAAAGCCAGCGGCACGAATAAAGTCGCAAGTAATGCGATAAGCCCTATGATGCCTCTAGTTGAAGCATCATGTAGATATTGATTATGTGCATGACCAAAACTTGCGGCATATTCAGAGATTTTTCCTTCAGAAAAATGCTGTTTGCGCATTTCTTTCACACCTTGGAGTCCCCAACCGAAGATAGGTTTTTCTTGAATACCAAGAACAGCACTTTTCCACATATCAAAACGAGCACCGACTGAGGTACTTTTATTTGAACCATCGACGTAAGCCATAATATCACTTTGTGCATCAAGGTAACGTTTGTGAATTGTCTCACTAGTAAAAATGCCGCCGGTAAGCGTAATTAATAATACGCCTGAGATAAGCCATTTTGATAGTGATTTACGGTTAAGCCAAAAGATAATGAATAGTACGAACGGTACACCAACCCATGCTCCTCTTGCAGTAGTGAGAAAGCTGGCAATAATAGCAAATAATGCTGCAATTAGGCTGAAATACATGGCGAAACGCTTTTTTTGTGTATAAAAATAAAATAATGTGCAGAATGAAAACATTGCTAATGACATGGCGATGTCTCCAGCTTGAATATGCATAACTTTGGGAAACGGTCTGATAAAGTTAAACCCAAATACTTGGACCATACTCGTAATACCGATACCAATTCCAGCAATTAAGATCGCATAAACAATCCATAGTTGTTTGAGCTGGTGTTTATAAAATATCGCTAAAATAGGTAAGGCTAATAAAGCTCGAGCGACAAGCTCTAATTCGCTACTTTTTCCTTTATGTACAATAAACGATATGACGAAGAGTAAGAAATAACAGATAAAAGTGATAATTAGCCATTTATCGGATTTTACTAAATGATAGGAGTTATTTTTTATGTCCGATACGAGTAATGCTATGCCGGATAATGCTAATAAGATAGGGATAAGACTGTAACTAAGTTTAAATTGAAGTATTAAAATAAAAAACAAAGCAATTAGTCCCGAATAGATTTGGCTTTTATTATTTTTAATTTTCTCTAGCATAAGAGTCCCACATAAAAAAGTGTAATGAAAATGAAATATTATACTGAAAAATTAAGAATATACGGAAGCAAAAGCAAGATCTTTTAATTAAATTCACAAATTAGATAAAAATAGACATAAAAAAACCCCTCATTCCAGAGGGGCAAAACTTATTATGGAGTCATACTTCTTTGAGTATTGAACAAAATTATATGTATTCAACATTCAAATTCAATAACAAACGTGTAACATTTACATACTTCTGATTAATTTTGTGAAGTCGATCACGCTTTATGCGGATTTCTTGTATTAGAGTCTATAAGATTACGCATTAAAAGGGCATAATCCAAATCGATATCCGCCGGTACGTCTAAAAAGACAAAATGCCCATCACCAAGCCCCGCTTCCACTTGTTCGTTTTTACGGTTTAGCATACGTTCGATTTTAAATACGATATTACCTTTTGGCGTCATCATTTCTACCGAATCCCCCACAAGGAATTTATTTTTTACCGCCACTTCAGCCATACCTTCGGCGTTACGCTTACCGGTAAATTCACCGACAAATTGCTGGCGTTCAGAAATTGAGTAGCCATATTCATAGTTTTGGTATTCATCATGCGTATGACGGCGTAAGAAACCTTCGGTATAACCACGGTGTGCAAGTGACTCTAAAGTATCCATTAATGATTCATCAAACGGTTTACCTGCCGCCGCATCGTCAATCGCTTTACGGTAAACTTGAGCAGTACGTGCACAGTAGTAGAATGACTTAGTACGTCCCTCAATTTTAAGTGAGTGAACCCCCATTTGGGTTAATCTTTCTACGTGTTGTACGGCACGTAAGTCTTTGGAGTTCATAAAGTAAGTACCGTGTTCATCTTCAAATGCGGTCATTTGTTCGTCCGGACGGTTTGGCTCAGTATATAAGAATACTTTATCCGTATGTGAACCTTCGCCTAATGTCGGCGCAATATTTTTCACTTCAATTTCCGGCTCATAACGTTGAACGGCAGATTGCGGCACGATATTACCGACTTCATCGGTTGTGCCTTCTTCCATTTTGTATTCCCAACGGCAAGCGTTGGTACAAGTACCTTGGTTCGGGTCACGTTTATTGATATAACCGGATAATAGGCGACGACCTGAATATGCCATACAAAGTGCACCGTGTACGAAGATTTCAAGCTCGATATCCGGCACTTGCTGGCGGATTTCTTCGATTTCTTCCAATGATAATTCACGTGAAAGAATGACACGAGTAAGTCCCATCTGTTTCCAGAATTTTACCGTCGCCCAGTTTACCGCATTCGCTTGTACCGAAAGATGAATATCGATTTCCGGGAAGTTTTCACGTACTAACATAATTAAACCAGGATCGGACATGATCAACGCATCCGGTTTCATATCCACCACAACTTTTAGATCTTTGATAAAGGTTTTAAGTTTTGAGTTGTGCGGCGCGATATTCACCACCACATAGAATTTTTTGCCTAAGCTATGTGCTTCATCAATCGCAATTTGTAAATTAGCGTGGTTAAATTCATTGTTACGGACACGTAAACTATAGCGAGGTTGACCGGCATAAACGGCATCTGCACCATAAGCAAAAGCATAGCGCATATTTTTTAAGGTGCCGGCAGGCGAAAGTAATTCGGGTTTAGGGTATTTTAATTCGGACATAGGTTTATTCTCTTCTGATAACAAGTCAGGACCTCCCACAAGTGGAAGGCGTAAAAGTGTCTATTTTCCAAGAAATATCGCTTTCTAGCAAGCAATAGATAGATTAGAATGCGACTTTTTGTGCTTAATTCATTTCGTTGAAATGTGGGAAAATTATGAAAAAATTTAAATGGCTAGTTGTAGCGACAGTTTTGGCATTTTCGAGTATGGCTTTTTCAAAGGGAGTTATGATGGAAATGTTCCAAATGAAAAAACAGTTAAATGTATTGCAAGATGCGGAGACAACGGAACAATTCCAAACTTCTATCGCGGCATTTTTACAGCAAGCTGAAAAAGCGAAAGAGAAGATGCCGGCTAGTCTGGACGGTGATCAAGAACGTTTTGTTGGTTATCAAGCGGCAATGCAACAAGTAATTGATGTTGCGAAGCAAGCAGATAAGCAAGCTCAGCAAGGGAATTTAGTGCAAGCAAAACAGATGCTGGAAGTACTTAATGATATGAAGCAAAAGTATCATTCAGAATATAAGTAAAAATAGGAAGCGGTTGGGTTTTAGTGTTTATAACAAAAAATATTAAAATTTGACCGCTTATTTTTTATCCTGGCTCATTTTTTGGGGAATTATGGAACACACTTCATCATTAACTAAAGTCTTAGTCGCTACGGCTTCAATCATTATCATTCTTGCCGGTGTAAAAATGGCGGGCGAAATTATTATTCCGTTTTTACTTTCGTTATTTATTGCGATTATTTGTTCGCCGATTATTAAATTTATGACGAATCGCCGTATACCATTAGGTATTGCAATCAGTCTGTTATTAGGCTTGATTATTTTGGTGTTCTTTTTTATTGCCGGTATGGTTAATAGTGCAATTCAGGAATTTACCGCATCAATTCCACAATACAAAGTATTACTCACTGAGCGTTTAGATACGATATTCGCTTTGATTAAAGCCTATAATTTACCAGTTAGCGTGACCCAAGAAGACATAATTAGTAAATTTGATCCAAGCGTGGTAATGAATTTTGTTAGCCGTTTGTTATTGAGCTTTTCCGGCGTAGTGTCGAATATTTTTGTACTCTTTCTTGTCGTCATTTTTATGTTATTTGAATCACCAATGGCGAAATATAAATTGGCGTTAGCACTAAGCCCCGATGATGATTTATCAAATGAAGAATATTATCTTAATCAAGTCCTAGACGGCGTAATCGGCTATTTAGGGGTGAAAACCGTCGTGAGTGCCTTGACCGGCATTTCAATTTGGATTTTACTGGTTATGCTTGATGTACAATATGCCGTACTTTGGGCAACACTTGCATTTTTACTTAATTATATTCCTAATATCGGTTCATTTTTAGCTGGGATTCCAATAGTGTTGCAAGCTCTCTTGTTAAATGGTTTCTCGATAGGTATCGGCGTATTGGCCGGAGTCGTCGGTATAAATATGCTGTTTGGTAATGTGTTAGAGCCGAGAATGATGGGAAAACGTTTGGGATTATCAACATTGGTGGTATTTCTTTCCTTATTATTTTGGGGCTGGTTACTCGGCACGGTCGGTATGTTATTGTCCGTACCATTGACGATGGCATTAAAAATTGCATTAGAATCCAGTCAATCGACCCGCCGTTATGCAATATTGCTGGGAGATGTTTCAGAAATCTCTCGGATTAATAACCATAATGATTAGCAGAAGAAAGCGACCGTTATTAATGATAGCGGTCGTTTTTTTATTATATTGTGTAACCTATAATCAAAAAGCAAACGTTTGCGTAAAAATGTATTTCAGAACTATTGACGATTATTAAAGAATATGTAGAATTCAATTTATTCTTTTTTATAAAAGATACGTTCGGATGAAGGTAGCTGGAGAAGAGTGAAAACTCTACCGACGAGGTAAAATCTTTCAGGTGCTAGCGATAGCGAGGACAGTTACTGGACGAACCCTTGGAGAGATCCAATCCATATCAATGGAAAATGGACGCCGAAGGCGCAAGTACGTAAGTATGAAACGCTCAGGCAAAAGGACAGGGGAGAAAAGTGCACCTATTTTTCTATAGGTGGTTTTTTGTCATTTTTTTAGCAAAATTTAACCGCTATAGTCTGCTTTTCTTTCCTTGTAATCAAATTTTACGAGGAACCAACAAATGTCATTTGACGCAATTCTTAATCAAATCAATAGCCTTATTTGGGGCGCCCCTCTTTTAATTTTACTTTCCGGTGTCGGTTTATATTTAACTTTCGCTTTAAAAGGGATTCAATTTAGCCAGTTAGGTAGAGCATTTATCTATATGTTTAAACCTGAAAAAGGAGAGGGACAATCGGGAGATATCTCTGCTTTTGCGGCACTTTCTACTGCACTTGCCGCAACAATCGGTACCGGTAATATTGTCGGTGTGGCAACCGCTATTCACTCAGGCGGGCCGGGTGCATTATTTTGGATGTGGCTGATTGCGTTATTCGGTATGGCGACCAAATATGCGGAAGGCTTATTAGCGATTAAATTCCGTGGTCGTGATAAAGACGGTTTTATTGCCGGTGGTCCAATGTATTATATCGAAATGGGGATGGGTAAAAAGTGGAAATGGTTGGCAAAAGCCTTCGCTTTCTTCGGTGTATTGGTTGCATTATTAGGGATCGGTACATTCCCACAAGTAAATGGGATTACTCACTCATTAGAATCGACCTTTGATGTGCCGGTTGTATTTAGCTCAATTATTTTAACTTTAGTAGTCACTTCGATTGTGTTAGGTGGGGTTAAACGCATCTCTAAAATCGCAACGATTGTCGTTCCATTTATGGCTGTCGCTTATGTGATTGCTTCGGTCAGCGTGTTAATTATGAATGCGGAAAAAGTGCCGGATGCGATTGTATTAATTGTGCATGCGGCATTTGATCCGGAAGCGGCATTAGGCGGTGCATTCGGCTTCACGGTGATGCAAGCGATTCAATTAGGGGTTGCACGTGGTATTTTCTCGAATGAATCAGGCTTAGGTTCTGCACCGATTGCCGCTACAGCAGCCGCAAACTAAAGAGCCGGTGCGTCAAGGTTTAATTTCAATGACGGGTACTTTCTTAGATACGATTATTGTATGTACTATGACCGGTTTAGTTATTGTGTTAACTGGAGCTTGGACCGGTGAAGCTAAAGGTGCAGAATTAACCAATTTAGCATTTAACCAGGGTTTAGAAAGTTCGTTCGGTGCCGTGGTTGTGACGATCGGTTTAATTTTCTTCGCATTTACGACGATTTTAGGTTGGTGTTATTACGGTGAACGTTGCTTCGTTTATTTAACGAATGGTAAAACGCAAGGCATTAAATTCTATCGTTTACTATTTATTTTATTGATTGCATCTGCACCGTTCTTACAATTAAATACAATTTGGACAATTGCGGATATCGTAAATGGCTTAATGGCATTTCCAAATCTGATTGCATTGATCGCATTACGTAAAGTGATTATTGAAGAAACTAAAAATTATTTCTTCCGTTTAAAAAACGGCGAACTTGAATAAGGCTTACGCCGAGTGATTGAAAATCTGTTAAAGTGTAGGGTAAAACCTACACTTTTTTATTTTTATATGAAATTTAGCTATTTTTTAATTTTTTTATCTTTTAATTTATTGTTTACATCGAGTGTTTATGCTGATTCAAATGAAGGAATACGTTGTAAAGTGGTTGGTATCGCCGATGGCGATACATTGACGTGTTTGCATAAACGTACACAACTTAAAGTTCGTTTATTATATATAGATGCACCGGAATCAGCCCAACCTTACGGCAAGAAAGCGAAACAAGCTTTAGCAAATTTAGTGTTTAAACAACAAGTGACATTACATAATAGCGGTTATGATCGCTATCAGCGTGTTTTAGCAGTCGTTTATGACGAACAGGATCGTAATATCAATTTGTTATTGGTCAAAAAAGGTATGGCGTGGGCGTACCGTGAAACGCAACCAATTTATGAGCAGACGATGCTAAAAGCAAAAAAAGCGGAGATAGGCTTATGGCAAGATAAATCGCCTATTGACCCGGCAGAATGGCGAAAGGTACATAGTCATGACAAGCGGTCTGATTGGGGCTGGAATTGGCAAGATATTTGGAAAAAACGACCGCTTGCTAAAGCAGAGGCGATTGATTGTAGTCAGACCTTACATTGTAGCGATTTTAGTGATTACCAAAATGCAAAACGTTATTTTGACCAATGCGGTTCCAAAACAATGGATGGTAATCACGACGGTATTCCTTGTAATAAATTGTATCGAGAGGCAAAGCATTAATGAATATGCAACAAACGGAAGCATTTAGAGCTCAGTTTCCTTTTTTTAAGCAACAAGCCGCATGGACCTATCTGGATTCAGCGACAACCGCCTTAAAACCTCAAGTATTGATTGATAGCACTACAGAATTTTATACCTCGGCAGGTTCGGTGCATCGCGACCAATATGATCTTGCTCAAAGCCAAGCTTATGAACGAGCAAGAGATTTAGTTGCCGCTCGTTTTAATGTGGAATCTCGTAATGCCGTTATTTGGACAAGTGGTACAACTCATGCGATTAACTTAGTGGCATATGGTTTAGAGCATTTAGTACAAGCTGATGATGAGATCATCATCTCGGTTGCTGAACATCATGCGAATTTTATTCCATGGCAACAGTTAGCACAGCGTAAGCAAGCGAAATTAATCGTTTTGCCATTAGACACAAATTTTCAGTTAAATCCGACCGCTTTACAGAAAAATATTTCTGAAAGAACTAAAATTATTGCCTTGAATTTAGTGTCAAATGTTACTGGTGTACGCCAGCCTATTGAGCAACTCATTCCAATCATTCGCCAACATTCAAATGCAAAGATTTTATTAGATTGTGCCCAAGCAGTCTGTTGTGAAAAGGTTGATGTACAACAACTGGGTGCGGATTTTTATGCTTTTTCCGCACATAAAATGTATGGGCCGACCGGAGTCGGCGTATTAACTGGCAAATTGCAAAGTTTAGAGCAAATCCGACCGCTATTTTTCGGTGGTAAAATGCTGAATGATGTATCAGAATCCTCGCTTTCTGTTGCTGATTTACCTTATCGATTAGAGGCTGGTACTCCGAATATTGCGGGGATTATTGGCTTTGGTACTGTTTTAGCATGGTTGAAACAATGGGATTTTGATGCTTTAAATCAGTCAGTAAGTAACTTGGCAGAAACGGCTTACAAGCGATTAAAAAATTATAAAAATATTCAAGTTTTTTCACAACAAGGCTGTTCTACAATCAGTTTTACCTTTGTGGGGATTCATCATGCCGATATTGCGGCAGTCATGGCAGAGAGTAAGATTGCTTTACGGGCAGGGGAACATTGTGCTAAACCCTATTTAACTTATTTAAAACAAAGCGGTACGCTGAGAATTTCCTTAGCTCATTATAACAATAGTGTAGATTTGGAACGATTGTTTAATGCCTTGGATTTAGCCCTAGATATTTTAGTGGATTAGATCAAAAAAAATTTAAATTTTGCTAGAACGAATACCCTAAATAAGGTAATCTTCACGCCAATTTCCGATTTATTTTACAATTTTAAATTTATAGCAAAAGGTGTCTAAAATGACTAAACAAATCAAAAAAATTGCCGTGTTAACGAGTGGTGGTGATGCACCGGGTATGAACAGCGCGATTCGTGGTGTGGTGCGTCTTGCATTAAACGAAGGCTTAGAAGTATATGGTGTACAAGACGGTTATTACGGTTTATATAACGATAAAGTGATCAAACTTGATCGTCGTTCTGTATCTGAAACGATTAACCGTGGCGGTACGTTTTTAGGCTCGGCACGTTTCCCTCAATTTAAAGATCCGGAAGTGCGTAAACAATCCGTTGAAACATTGAAAAAATATGAAATTGACGCATTAGTGGTTATCGGCGGTGACGGCTCTTATATGGGAGCTAAACTGTTAACCGAAGAATTTGGCTATCCGTGTATCGGTATCCCGGGAACGATTGATAATGATATCGTTGGTACGGATTACACAATCGGTTATCAAACTGCATTAGAAACGGCAGTAGAAGCGATTGACCGTTTACGTGATACTTCTACTTCACATCAACGTATTTCTATCGTAGAAATTATGGGACGTCATTGTGGTGATTTAACCATTAGTGCGGCATTAGCAAGTGGTTGTGAATACATTATCGTGCCAGAAAAAGGTTTAGATAAAGAATCATTAATGCGTAATATTGAAGACGGTTTTAGCAAAGGTAAACGTCACGCAATTATTGCGATTACTGAATTAATGACGGATGTTCAAGCATTAGCTAAAGAAATTGAAGCACGCTTCGGTCATGAAACTCGTGCAACGGTATTAGGTCATATTCAACGTGGTGGTGCGCCTTGTCCGTTCGACCGTATTTTAGCATCTCGTATGGGCGTATATGCAGTAGACTTATTATTACAAGGTTACGGTGGTCGTTGTATCGGTATTAAAAACGAGAATTTAGTGCATCACGATATTATTGATGCAATTACTAATATGCGTCGTCCGTTCAAAGAAGAGCTATTTGAGGCGGCTAGAAAATTATTCTAATTTTTCTTAGAATACAAAGGCGACTATTTTAGTCGCCTTTTGTTTTAAGTGAGGATACTATGCTGAAAGATAAACCGGTTATATCAAATCAACACGGAGCGTTAGTGATGGCATTTGTGCCGTTCTTATATGCCGGTTTTAAAAGCGGTTTTAGCTTGCAATATTTTTGGTTTGCCCTTTCTTGGCTGTTTCTTTACCTTTTCTCTTATCCTTATCTTTCGTTATTTAGCAAAAAACCGACCGCTCGTAATAAAAAATGGGCAATGATTTATTTTGTTCTAAGCCTTGGTTTCGCCTTACCGGTGATTATGGATAAGCCGAATATTTTGCAATTTTTACTGATTATTTTACCGCTTGGATTAGTACAGACTTATTATGCAAAGCAAAAAGACGAACGTCATCTTAATAACGATCTTGCTGGTATATTGACCTTTGGTGTGATTGGTATGGCAAGCGGGTATTTAATGAGTATGGAATATGACTGGGCAATCTTGATTCATCCGACTTTATTCTTTGTTGCCACAACCTTTTATGTAAAAAGTATGGTCAGAGAGAGGAAGAATCCGCTATTTATGGAATTGAGCTTAGGCTTGCATTTATTATTAGCAATGATTTATTGGTGGTTGGGGTATCACTGGTTGTATTTTGCCTATTTAATTGGATTTATGCGAGCGGCACTTGTGCCAAGTTTCGGCTTAAACGTCAAACAGATTGGCATGTTAGAATTTATAACGGTATTTATATTCTTTATTTGCTTGATTCACTCACCATAAAAGAAAAAGTCTGTAACTGTTCAAGGCTACAGACTTTTTTATTAATAGTCTAAATCGTCTTTATATAACTGATAATCCGCTTTTAACGCCTCAATTAACTCCACAAAATCGTCCGGCAACGGAGCGTGCCATTCCATTAATTCGCCGGTAATCGGATGTTCTAAACGTAGCATAGTTGCGTGTAATGCTTGGCGTTGAAAGCCTCGTAGTACAGCTAAAAATGCTTCGCTAGCGCCTTTGGGCGGACGAGGACGACCGCCATAGAGTTGGTCACCTAATAATGGGTGAGCGATATGTGCCATATGCACACGAATTTGGTGTGTTCGTCCGGTTTCCAAACGCAAACGTAAGCGAGTATAGTTGCGGAAACGTTCCATAATACGATAATGGGTTACTGCCGGTTTACCCATAGGGTGTACCGCCATTGCGGTACGTTTAGTTGGATGACGAGCCATCGGTTCATCCACTTTACCGCCTTGTGTCATTACACCACTTGCTACCGCTTCATATTCACGTGTAATACGGCGTTTTTGTAATGCAGTCACTAAATGGGTTTGTGCTGGAATATTTTTGGCAACAACCATTAAACCGGTTGTGTCTTTATCCAAACGATGCACGATACCCGCACGCGGTACTTCCGCAATCGGCGGATAGTAGTGTAATAACGCATTCAATACCGTACCGTCCGGATTCCCTGCTCCGGGGTGGACGACTAAATCTTTCGGTTTATTGATGACGATAATATCATCATCTTCATATACAATATTTAGAGGGATATCTTGTGGTTCAAAACGGATCTCTTCTTCGATCTCCGCTTGGATTTCTACGCTTTCGCCACCGAAAACCTTTTCACGTGCTTTATTGACGATAATTCCGTTTACTTTTACTAAATCATTCTCGATCCAAACTTTAATACGAGAACGGGAATAGTCCGGAAAGAGTTGAGCAAGTGCTTGGTCAAGACGACAGCCTAATAAATCGGCAGTAACTTCTGCCGTTAAGGTCATTTGTTGAGTCATTAAATATAAATTCCAATATTTGTTTGTTGCTTATTTAGCGATGTTCTATAAAATAAGACTATTTGTATGAACTTAGCAAAATGCCATTGGTCAAACATAACCATTGTACATTAACTTTTCATTGCACACACTTTTTATAGGTAAAATAATATGCGTAAATTTACTTCTCTTGCTTCTTTAGTCTTAGCTGGGCTTTTAGTCGTAGGTTGTTCTAGTGCGAATAAAGAATTAGAAGAATCATCCGCACAGGATCTCTATACTAAAGGGCAAACCTATTTACAAGACGGTGATTATAATTCAGCAATCCGTTACTTAGATGCTGTTGGTACTAAAGGTGGTCAACAAAGCTCATTTGGCGAACAAACGCAATTAAGTTTAATTTATGCAAATTATAAAATCGGTGAATATTACAAAGCATTAGATGCGGCGGAACGTTTTGTACGTGCTTATCCGAATAGTTCAAGTATGGATTATGTTTATTACTTAGCAGGTTTAAGCAACGCACGTTTAGGTGATAACTTTATTCAAGATTTCTTTGGGGTCAATCGTGCTTCTCGTGCATTAGATAGTGTACGTAATGCGTATGGCAGTTTCCAGACAATTGTTCAACATTACCCACAAAGCCAATATGCCCGTGATGCTCAGAATTGGATGGGATATTTGATTAATCGTATGGCAGAACACGAATTAGCAATCGTGAAATTCTACGATGAGCGAGATGCTTATGTCGCAGTGGTAAATCGCGTAGAAGAAATGATGCGTTTTTATCCAGAAAGTAAGCCAACCTATGAGGCTTTAACCTATATGCAAAAAGCCTATGAGCAAATGGGCGTAAAAGATTCAGCAGAGAAAGTTGCCGGATTAATTGAAGCCAATAAAGATAAAACTTTCCCTGAAATTAATAAGCCTGAATACAGTGAACAATTCTAATTGCTTGATTTTATTGAAAGTTTAGCAAGTTTAGGGGCGTTATTTTTGAATAATGCCCCTTTCCCATTTCATAAGTAAGACGAAAATATGCGAATTTTAGGTATTGAAACTTCCTGTGACGAAACGGGAGTAGCAATTTATGATGAACATAAAGGTTTAATCGCAAACCAACTTTATAGCCAAATTGAAATGCACGCAGATTACGGCGGTGTCGTGCCGGAGCTGGCTTCACGAGATCATATACGTAAAACATTACCGCTGATTCAAGAAGCATTGAAAGAAGCGAATTTAACCGCAGATGATATTGACGGTGTTGCCTATACGGCAGGTCCGGGCTTAGTTGGAGCATTGCTAGTTGGCTCTACGATTGCTCGTTCGCTTGCTTATGCGTGGAACGTGCCGGCGCTTGGTGTACATCATATGGAAGGTCATTTGATGGCGCCGATGTTGGAAGACAATCCGCCAGAATTCCCATTTGTAGCGTTATTAATTTCTGGTGGACATACGCAGCTAGTCAAAGTAGATGGCGTTGGACAGTATGAAATTCTCGGCGAATCAATTGATGATGCGGCAGGCGAAGCCTTTGATAAAACCGGTAAATTACTTGGTTTAGATTATCCAGCAGGTGTTGCTGTATCGCAATTAGCTGAGAAAGGTACACCGAATCGTTTTGTTTTCCCTCGTCCAATGACGGACAGACCGGGGCTTGATTTCAGCTTTTCAGGCCTAAAAACCTTTGCCGCAAATACGATTAATGCCCATTTAAATGAGAGCGGACAGTTGGACGAACAAACTCGCTGTGATATTGCTCATGCTTTCCAACAAGCAGTGGTGGATACGATTATCATCAAATGCAAACGAGCTTTACAGCAAACCGGTTATACACGTCTTGTGATGGCTGGCGGTGTGAGTGCGAATAAACAATTACGTGCCGATTTAGCTGAAATGATGAAAAATTTAAAAGGAGAGGTATACTATCCTCGCCCACAATTCTGTACCGATAATGGTGCAATGATTGCTTACACCGGTTTTCTACGTTTAAAAAACGGCGAAACTACCGATTTGAGTGTGAGTGTTAAACCTCGCTGGCCAATGACTGAATTACCAAAAATCGGGTAAGGTTATGTTAGAAAAAATTGAGCGTTTAATTGTTGAAATAAATAAGTCGCATTTAGCTTTTTCGGAAGATTATTTTGAAACGGGTAAAGTTGCCAAAGTAAACTTAAAACATACGCTTGCTAAAGTGCCAACAGAGCATATTTTATCTTACCGTTTAAATTTACGCGAATCGATCAATGATTATTTATTCCGTGCGGATTTATACGATATTCCTTATTTTTATCGAGTAAAAGCCTCAGAATCTATTTTAGATAAAATCAAACGTATCCAGTTAATAGCATTATGAATGACATATTTGGTGCGAGAATAATCGTTTCTAGTGAAGAAATCGCAGAGATTATGGAACGTTTAGATGAGTGGAAAGATAAATATGGCTTAAAAAATTGGTATTTGAGAGATAAAGAAGAATATCTAGGCATTCATATTTACTTTAAAAATGCCAGTAACTTTTATTATCCTTGGGAACTACAAGTTTGGGATAAAAAAGATGCGGAGAAAAATATCCAAAGCCATATTAAATATAAACGTAATTTTGTAAATAATATTTAGTAACATATTGAGATTAAATGAGGAAAAAAATGAACGTAGCAGAATTTCACCAAAAAGTTGAACAAGTCTGGCAACAAATCGAAGAAAAAATTGATGACGAAGGTTTAAGTGTCGATACTGAAATTCAAGGTGCAGTTTGCACTCTTACCTTTGATGATGAATCGCAAATTATCATCAATAAACAAGAAGCAATGTTAGAGCTATGGCTTGCGAGCAAATTAGGTGGTTTCCATTTTGCTTTCCATGATGGTGAATGGGTTACTGCAGAAGGGCGTACTTTTTGGAGTCACCTTGAAGAAGCCTTTGCTCGCCATGGCGAACAAGTTAGTTTCTAATCAATAAATGAATAGCGGTCGTGTTTGTAAAAATTTTTGCAAATTTGACCGCTTGTCTATTTCTTTTTAGCTTATCTTATTGGAATCACAATGCAATTATCTCAACCTGCCGCCAAAGATGTGTTAAATAATGTCTTCGGTTATCAATCTTTTCGTCATGGACAGCAAGAAGTGATTGATTCGGTATTAGCAGGAAAAGATTGCCTTGTGATTATGACCACCGGTGGCGGTAAGTCACTTTGTTATCAAGTGCCGGCACTTTGTTTAGACGGCATCACTTTGGTTATTTCTCCACTGATTTCTTTGATGAAAGATCAGGTTGATCAGTCGCTTACCAATGGTATCGAAGCCGGTTTCTTAAATTCCAGCCAAACTTTTGAAGAACAGCAACAAGTCGAACAGAAGGCTCTTTCCGGTCAGTTAAAATTGCTTTATCTTTCGCCGGAAAAAGTGATGACTCAAGGCTTTTTCCATTTTATTTCGCTATGCAAAATTAGTCTGATTGCGGTGGATGAAGCACATTGTGTTTCGCAGTGGGGACATGATTTTCGTCCGGAATACACCTTACTCGGCAATTTGCGTGATACCTTTCCGAATGTACCGCTGATGGCATTGACGGCAACCGCAGATCCAACGACCCGTCACGATATTCTACAACACCTACGCTTAACCGATCCGCATACTTATCTGGGCAGTTTTGATCGCCCGAATATTCGCTATACAGTGCAAGAAAAATTTAAGCCGATGGAACAGCTAGCTAAATTTATCAGTAAGCAACAGGGCAAGAGCGGTATTGTTTATTGCAACAGCCGTAAAAAAGTTGAAGAAATTACTGAAAAACTGGCGGCGCGTAAGATTTCAGTAATGGGCTATCACGCCGGAATGTCGGTTCAGCAGCGTGAAACGGTTCAAAATGCGTTTCAGCGAGATAATATTCAAGTTGTGGTGGCGACCATTGCTTTTGGTATGGGAATTAATAAATCAAATGTCCGTTTTGTGGTGCATTTTGATTTACCCCGCAGTATTGAGTCTTACTACCAAGAAACTGGAAGAGCCGGGCGTGATGACTTGCCGTCAGAAGCGGTGTTATTTTATGATCCGGCTGATTACGCGTGGTCGCAAAAAGTGTTATTGGAAGAACCGGAAAGTGAACAACGAGATATAAAACAACATAAATTACAAGCGATTGGTGCGTTTGCAGAATCGCAAACCTGTCGCCGCTTAGTATTGCTGAATTATTTTGGTGAATCACGCCAAGAACCTTGTAAAAATTGCGATATTTGTTTAGATCCGCCTCGTAAATATGACGGCACATTAGATGCACAAAAAGTGATGTCAGTTATTTATCGTACTGGGCAAACTTTTGGTGCACATCATGTGATTGGTGTATTACGAGGTTTAAATAATCAAAAAATTCGCCAATTTAATCATGATCAGCTTTCGGTGTACGGTATTGGCAAAGAACAAAGCCAAGATTACTGGCTGAGTATTATTCGTCAATTAATTCATTTGGGGTTAATTCGTCAAAATATCGTGAATCATTCGGCGTTACAACTTACGGAAGAAGCTCGTCCGGTGTTACGCTCGGAAAAAAAGCTCGAATTAGCGATGCCTCGTCTGACATTCTCGGCTACGGCTTACGTGCAGAAACAGGCTTCTGTTCGTTATGATAAAGACTTATTTGCTCGCTTACGTTTCTTACGTAAGCAAATCGCCGATAAAGAAAATATCCCGCCTTATGTGGTGTTCAATGATGCAACTTTGCAAGAAATGGCAGAATTTTTACCGCTTAGTGAGGTGGAAATGTTGGATATTAATGGTGTCGGAGAACGGAAACTGGAGCGTTTCGGCGGTGCATTTTTAAGTTTGATTCGAGAACATTGCAACAATCGTCAATAAATCGGAAAGCGGTTAAATTTACTGATTTTTTGCAAAATTTAACCGCTTGCTTAACTTATTAGCCCAGCCACTTTTCAACTAATTCAGCATTAGTTTCTTTGTGAACCCACATACTGCCTAATTCCGGTTGAGGGAATTTTGTATGGTTATAGCCGACAAACTGGCTAAAATCAAAAGCCGCGTGCGGATAGCCGTTTAGTAATAAAAACGCTTGATAGCCGTTTTCCGACCAGCAGATTTCTAAGCGGCGAGGTTCCGTTAAGGTTTTCTCATCAATATCCGATTTGCTATAGACAAATAAGCTGTCTACCACAGGATTTTCTGTCTGGTGTAAATCCATCGCATAAAAATAGCCGGTTTCGCCATCATCCTCAAACATTACGACGAGATGTTCGTGTTGTGTAGAATGGGCTCCGTTACGGTAGCCCTGACCAATAAGTAATTGGTCAGTTAAAACAGAATATAACATTGTTTTTCCCTTTTAATTGAATTTCTTATTTTAGTTTTTAGATGATTGAATACAAAAATGCCACAGAAATTTCTGTGGCATTTATTACTAATCAAATAAGATTATGCTTGACCTTTAACTTCTTTTAAACCGTTAAATGGTGCAGGTGTACCTGCTGCCGCTAATGCTTCTTCGATACGGATTAATTGGTTGTATTTAGCAACACGGTCTGAACGGCTCATAGAACCTGTTTTGATTTGACCTGCGGCTGTACCAACCGCTAAATCAGCGATAGTTGCATCTTCAGTTTCACCAGAACGGTGTGAGATAACTGCTGTGTAACCAGCATCTTTAGCCATTTTGATTGTCGCTAAAGTTTCAGTTAAAGAACCAATTTGGTTAAATTTGATTAAGATTGAGTTTGCGATACCTTTTTCGATACCTTCTTTTAAGATTTTGGTGTTAGTTACGAATAGGTCGTCACCAACTAATTGGATTTTACCACCTAAAACTTTAGTTTGGTATGCAAAACCTTCCCAGTCAGATTCGTCTTGACCGTCTTCAATTGATTTGATTGGGTATTCGTTACATAAACCTTCTAAGTAGTGAGTAAATTCTTGAGAAGTGAAAGATTTACCTTCACCTTTCATTTCGTATAAACCGTTTTCTTTGTTATAGAACTCAGAAGATGCACAGTCCATTGCTAAAGTTACGTCTTTACCTAAAACATAACCTGCTTTTTCAACTGCTTCTTTGATACATGCTAATGCATCTGCATTTGATGCTAAGTTTGGTGCGAAACCACCTTCATCACCTACTGCAGTATTTAAACCTTTAGCTTTTAATACTTTCGCTAAGTTATGGAATACTTCAGCACCGATACGAAGTGCTTCTTTTAATGTTGATGCACCAACCGGTTGAATCATAAATTCTTGGATATCAACGTTGTTATCAGCGTGTTCACCACCGTTGATGATGTTCATCATTGGTAATGGCATTGAGTATACGCCCGGAGTACCGTTTAATTCAGCGATGTAAGCATATAATGGTAAACCTTTAGATGCTTCGCTGCTTTAGCTGTTGCTAAAGAAACCGCTAAGATTGCGTTTGCACCGAATTTAGATTTGTTATCTGTACCGTCTAAATCGATCATGATTTGGTCGATTTCAGCTTGAGCAGAACCGTCTTTACCTAAGATAGCTTGTGCAATTTCGTTGTTTACTGCAGAAACAGCTTTTAATACACCTTTACCTAAGAAACGTGATTTGTCACCGTCACGTAATTCTAATGCTTCACGAGAACCTGTTGACGCACCAGATGGAGCGTACGCTAAACCAACGAAGCCACCTTCTAAGTGAACTTCCGCTTCAACTGTTGGGTTACCACGTGAGTCGATGATTTCACGACCAATTACTTTAACGATTTTAGCCATTGTTAATATCCTCTAATTGAGAGTTAATGAAAAAAAGAATAGTGATATAGTAAAGACATTTTACGCATTTGTCTTGTAAAAAAGTGAGTTAGCTCACAAAATCTCATAGTTCTTTGATCGAATACGGATAAATGAAACTAAAGTCATTCAATTATACCTAGATTTTGTAAAAAAGATAAACGTCTACCGAAATTAAGGTAGGGAAATAATTATTTTTTCACTAAAAATGTTAGCACTTCATAATGTGATGTATGTGGAAACATATCGAATAATTGCACCTTTTGGAGTGAATAATTGCTTAATACTTCAAAATCTTTAACCATAGTTTGGGCATTACAGCTGGAATAAATGAGATAGGGCGAACCTAATTGATTTAAAAATTCTGCAAGCGATTTGCCGATACCACGGCGAGGTGGATTAACAATCACTAGATCCGGTGTTACACCTTTCTCATTTAGTGCAAATTGTGCTGAGTCAAGCGAAGCGAATATCACATTTTTAAGTTGTAATTGCTCAGCTGATTTCATTGCACTGGCGATCGCTGAAGCAGAAATTTCAATACCGGTTAAGTGTACATTTTCATTCTTCTCTTGTAGCGTTTTGGCACAATGTAAACCAAAGCCTCCAACACCGCAGAAAAGATCCCAAAATTGTTGGATCGGTAAATCTTTTATCCAGTTTTGTGCAGTTGCATAAAGTTGACTAGCGACATTCGGATTGGTTTGGAAAAAGCCCTGCGGACGAATAAATAACGGAATATGGTTAAAATTTTCTTCGAGCGTGGTTTTTTCTGTGAGAAAGATTTCGGTCTCACCTTCTAAAATTGCCGCATGTTGTGGTTGGATATTTAAGCTAACCACAGAATCTTCCGGCGACTTAGCTAATAAATTTGGTAATTCACGTTCAACAAGCGGTCTTTTTTGTTCACTTCTTAATACAAAACGTAACATAACGGATCGGTTATATTGGCTTTGCGTGATCAAAATATACTTCAATTCGCCTTTCTTTTTTGAGATGTTATAAGGTACGAGTCCGGCTCGGGCGATAAAATCTTTAAGAATCGGAAAAAGCACTTCAAATTCAGTCGGATAGAGCGGACAATTACATAGATCAATGCCACTTTGTGGATCGGTTTGATCTTTTAAAATGCCTAAAATCGGACGTTCGACACTACCGGAAATTACCATTTTCGCTTTATTACGAAACTGTTTTTGTGAAGATTGAACAGGCGGTAAGATGTTAGTGAAATTTTGCAAAATAAAGGGCGAAATTAACCGCTTAAGATCGGCTTCTTTATCCATAAGTCGCGTAGAATACGGTTTTTCTAACCATTGGCATGAAACACAATGTTGCTGTTGAAAATGGGGGCAGTTTAGTATCATTTGTACAAAGAATAACGGAAAGTGATATAGGTTTGTTAGGGCATATCATGTTATGCCCTAAGTTGATGCTGACTAACAGTGTTGTGCTTTATATTCCAGCCATTCGTTTTGTAATGCGATTAAGCGTTGTTGTGCTTGCTGATAACGAGGGCTAGATTCAAGTTCTCGCCAACTTACCGTTTTATGCTTCATTAAGGAAATATGGCGTTCAGTTTGGGCTTTAGTCGGTTGATATTTTAAGCCGTCTAATACTTGAATCACACCTTCCGGCTCATTACAAAGTAGTAATAAATCACAACCTGCGTGAATTGCTTTCTCCGATCTTTCGACAAAATTACCCATAAAACCGGCACCTTTCATGCCTAAATCATCGGAAAAAATCACACCATTAAAATTCAGCTGACTACGTAATACTTGCTTTAACCAATATTCAGAACCACTTGCCGGTTGACTGTCACATTGCGTATAAATTACGTGAGCCGGCATAATTGCAGACAGTTTACCTTTGGCAATAAGTCGCTTAAACGGCAAAATATCGTGCTTGAAAATAGACTCTTTTGGACGATCATCAAACGGTGTTTCCAGATGCGAATCAGCTAAGACGTGTCCGTGACCGGGGAAGTGTTTACCGGTTGTCGCCATCCCCATTTCTCTCATACCATCAATAAAGGCTTCGGCGATCGGCAAAATCATATCCGGATTTTCGCCGAATGAACGATCGCCAATGGCTTTACATTGATGACCTAAATCCAAAACTGGAGCAAAACTTAAATCAATATCTAAGGCGAACATTTCAGCGACCATTAACCAACCGGTCTGCTGAGCTAAAGCGGTCGATTCTTGCGGATTTTTTGCAAGTGTATGAAACGCTTGCATTGCCGGCAATTTAGTAAAGCCTTCACGGAAACGTTGCACTCGGCCACCTTCTTGATCAACAGTAATCAATAACGGTTTTTTTACCCGTTGGCGAATCGATTTTACTAAGGCTTCTAACTGAGCTTTATCGTGAAAATTACGGCTAAATAAAATTAAACCGGAGATAAGCGGATGTTCAAGGATTTCCACTTCTTCTTGGTTTAATTCCTTATCTTTAATATCAACAAGTAACATATGTGATCCTAATAAAACGCCCTCAAATGAGGGCGTGTAAACTATTTTTGATGTTTCGCTTGGTTTTTACGCATTTTTATATTGAGCAATTCAACGACAACCGAGAAGCCCATCGCAGTATAAACCGCTGATTTTGGAATATGGATATTAAAGCCTTCGCCAACTAATACCACACCGATTAAAATTAAGAATGCTAATGCGAGATTTTTGATCGTCGGATTATTATCCACAAAGTCACCAATTGCTTTAGCCGCTAGCATCATAACGCCAACTGCAATAATAATGGCAATAACCATTACTGGAATATCATCAGCCATTGCAACGGCAGTAATTACTGAGTCTAGCGAGAAGACCACATCAAAAATCGCAATTTGTACTAAGATCATCAAAAAGCTGGCTTTTTTGACTGAATCCTCTTTTTCTTCATGTGATTCAGTCGCGATAGATTCTTTTAATTCCATTGCACTTTTCACAATAAGAAAGATACCGCCGAGTAACAAAATTAAATCACGACCAGAAATTGGCATTCCTGCAATGGAGAAAAGCGGATCAACTAATTTCATCATCCAAGCAAGCGAAAGTAATAACAGGATACGTGTTCCCATTGCTAATGCTAAACCAATAATACGAGCTGATTGGCGTTGATGAATAGGTAAACGTGAAACTAAAATACTGATAACAATAATGTTATCGATACCTAATACGATTTCAAGCCCGGTAAGGGTTAAGAGGGCAACCCACGCTTCGGGGCTAGCAATCCAATCAAACATAAGATGTCCTTCAAAACGAGAGAAAAATTATAGGCTCTTGCCTATATTTAAAAGGTGCTAATCATAGCGATACTTGTCCCAAAATTAAAGGGGCGAACGTAAAAAATTCTGTAAAATTTCAGCAGTAAATTGTTTACGTAAATAGAAACCTAGCGGTAAAGATTGAACACGTTCTCCATGCTGATTTATTGCGGTAGTCAATGAACGGCTATTTCTTCCTTTCGGGCGTAATTGCATTACTTCGCCAAGTGTGGCATTAATCTCATTTAAGCGCCCGAAAATAATGTATTCCATTAATTCTTCCCAATCGTTTTTAAGCTGTTGTTCTTGCTCAAATGAAGGTATCCATAAAATTGGTTGCCCAATATGACGTTCTGCAACTGGGATTTGTCTTTCTCCCTGTACTGGGATCCATAACACTTTTTGTAATTTATGACGAACGTGTGAAGTTTGCCAAGTAATGCCAGTATTTTGCGTCAGCGGTGCTAAACTGACGAAAGTGGTTTCAAGTGGAAAACCTTTATGATTGATGGGAATCGTTTTTAGTTCGATTCCTAAGTGGGCAAAATCTTGCTCTGGTTTACTGCCGGCTTTTGCACCTAAAGCTGTTTCGATTAATTGTCCGACCCAACCTTTATCTCTACGAAGATCAGATGGAACATTAACATTTAATTGTTTTGCGATTTCACCAAGCGTAAAACCGGCAAGCCAGTTCGCTTTTTCGAGCAATTCGGATTCGGAATGTGAGAAGGTAGACAATTGCATAAGGCGATAAAAGAGATTTAGGAGAATAATGTAACTTTATTCTCCTAATATAATTGAGATTTACATCCATGCATTATTACGAATTACGCCCACGGCAATGCCTTCAATTTCGATATATTCAATGCGAGGATCAACAATAATGGGTTCTAATTCATCATTTTCAGGATGAAGATAGATGAGATCACCTTTTTTCTCTAAACGTTTTACCGTAACTTCATCATCAACACGAGCAACCACAACTTGACCGTTACGAGCAAAATTTGTTTTATGCACAGCAAGTAAATCACCGTCTAAGATACCGATTTTTTCCATCGAGTTGCCATTTACTTTTAGTAGATAGTCGGCATTTGGATTAAACATTGCACCGTTTACTGGATAATGGCTTTCAACATGTTCAATCGCCATAATCGGTGTACCAGTTGCTACTTTACCAATTAAAGGTAATCCATCATCATTTGTCGCTTCTTCTTCATTGTCAATTAAAATACGAATGCCTCGAGAAGTACCAGAAAGCATTTCAATATAACCTTTACGTGCTAGCGCTTTTAAATGTTCTTCTGCGGCATTGGGTGATTTGAAACCAATTTCACGTGCAATTTCAACTCGTGTAGGAGGCATTCCAGTTGTTTCGATATGATGTTTGACGAAATCAAAAATTTCTTGCTGACGAGCAGTTAAGTGTTTACGTGACATTTTTTCCTCGCTGTCTTTATATACAGATTTTTTGTTATTATATACAGTAATTTGAAATTTGTAACTAGATAAATTCATAAATATTCCTTAAATTTATGCTAAACTATAAATTGAGTACACTTAGGTGGCGTAAACCATAACAATTCTAAGGATATAACAATGTCTAGCCTCTTAAATCTTTATCGTAAAGTGTTAAATATCCCACTTTCTTTATTAGTGAAATCTCGTTCTATTCCAACTGATCCTATCAAAGAACTCGGTTTAAATTTAGAGCAACCGATTCTTTATGTATTACCCTACACTTCTCAAACAGATTTATTAATTCTTCAAAAAAACTGTTTAGCTCTGAACTTACCTGATCCATTACAAAATAACGAAGTAGGCGGTCAATCATTGCCTCGCTACGTCTTTTTAGATGAAGGACGACGTTTCTTTAAATCGAAAGGTGCTAAAAGTGAGACGGAATCCATTTTTTATCGTTATTTAGATTTACATCGTACTCATCAAGATTTAGATGTGCAATTAGTGCCAGCATCGGTGCTTTGGGGAAGATCTCCGGGTAAAGAATCTGAACCGCATTTACGTTTAATGAGTAATTTCCAACGTATTATTTCGATGATTTGGTTTGGACGAGATAACTTTGTACGTTTTTCTCAAGCACTATCATTACGCTATATGGTAGAAGAACACGGTGCTGATGAGGGGATCGCTCAAAAACTTGCTCGTGTTGCTAAAATGCACTTTGCAAAACAACGCTATTCCGCAATGGGGCCTCGTTTACCTGATCGTCAGGCAATGTTTAATAAAATTATTCAATCGCCTGCTATTGAGATGGCAATAGAGGAAGAAGCTAAATCTAAAAAGATTTCGCTTGAAAAAGCTCGTCAAGAAGCGGAAAAAATGGTGAATGAAATTGTTGCTGATGTGAGTCATGAAAGTTTACGTGTGGCAGATAGAGTGCTAAGTTGGTTATGGAATAAGCTCTATCAAGGCATTAACGTTCAGAATGGCGATAGAGTACGTAAATTGGCATTAGAAGGACACGAAATTGTTTATGTTCCGTGCCACCGTAGCCATATGGACTACCTGTTACTCTCATATCTACTATATCACCAAGGTTTAGTGCCGCCACATATTGCGGCTGGGATCAATTTGAATTTCTTTCCGGCAGGCCCGATTTTCCGGAGTTGGGGAGCGTTTTTTATTCGCCGTACATTCAAAGGAAACCGCCTATATTCAACGATTTTCCGTGAATATTTAGCGGAGCTTTTTTACCGAGGATATTCGGTTGAATATTTTATTGAAGGCGGTCGTTCTCGTACTGGTCGTTTGCTTGAGCCGAAAACCGGGATGATGTCAATGACTTTACAAGCATTGCAACGAGGATTAACTCGCCCAATTAGTATTGTGCCGGTTTATATTGGTTACGAACACGTCTTGGAAGTTGATACTTATGCAAAAGAACTCCGTGGTGCGGAAAAAGAAAAAGAAAATGCCGGTTTAGTATTGCGTGTGATTAAAAAATTGAAAAACTTAGGGCAATGTTATGTGAATTTTGCAGAGCCGATTCAAGTAAATAACTATTTAAATCAACACTTTCCGGAATGGAAAGATACGCATACGGAAGATAGTCGTCCGAAATGGTTAAATGAAGCGGTTGATGCGGTAGCTCATCAAGTTATGATTAATATTAATAAAGCCGCGCAATTAATGCGAAAAATCTGATTGGTTCGATACTACTTGCTTCTCGCCAAAGAGCGTTAACTCGCGAACAATTAATTGAGCAGGTTAATAGCTATTTGCAATTATTTAAAAATGTGAGTTATTCATCAGATGTGATTGTTCCAAGTGAAAGTGCAGATGATATGCTTGAGCATGTGCTTACGTTACCTCGTTCAGGTGTAATTAGTGAGAAAGATAGCTTCGGAGAAATCATTCGTTTAGATCGAGAATCTGCGGTGCTGATGACTTATTATCGTAATAATATTCAACATTTATTTGTATTACCGTCATTGGTGGCAAGCATTATTTTACATCACGAATCAGTTTCTAAAGATCTGATTATCAAAACAGTAAATCGCATTTATCCGTTCTTAAAAGCGGAATTATTCCTACATTTTGAGGACAGTGAAATTCGTGGACAAGTTGAAGCGATTCTTAATGAATTTGCTACACAGCGTATTGTGAAATATGAAAGTGACGTGTTACAAATCAATCGTTCGCGTGTTAGAACATTACAGCTACATGCGGCCGGCATACGTGAGATTTTGCAACGTTATTACATCAGTTTGAGTATTTTATTGGAGCGTCCGGAAATCAGCCGTATTGAATTAGAGAAAGAAAGTCGTCTGATTGCACAACGATTATCTATTTTACATGGTATCAATGCACCGGAATTTTTCGATAAAGCACTATTTTCAACGTTTAGTAGTTGTTTGAAAGAACAAGGTTATTTTGATGCAGATGGAAACTGTATTCTTGAGAAGGCTAAAGAAGCGGAAGATATTTTAAGGGCATTAATCTCCGTTGAAATTCAGCTCACTATTCAAGGTGCAATGGAAAAAGTCGAAGACATTGACACCGCAGAAATAAAAGCGGTAGAAACGGAAAAAACGGAATAGATTTTCCGGGCTTAGATATATAAGCGGTAAGATTTTACAAAATTTTCACAAAATCTTACCGCTTTATTATATAATTCACGCAAACGTTTGCTTTAACTTTTAGAGGAAGAAAAAATGACCGTAATTGGTACGCCATTAAGACCGAATGCGACAAAAGTAATGATGCTTGGCTCAGGTGAGTTAGGTAAAGAAGTTGTAATTGAACTACAACGCCTAGGCGTAGAAGTGATTGCAGTGGATCGCTATGAAAATGCGCCGGCACAACAGGTAGCTCATCGAGCTTATACAATTTCAATGTTGGATGGTAAGGCGTTACGTGCATTGGTGGAACAAGAAAAGCCAGATTTTATTGTGCCAGAAGTTGAAGCGATTGCAACGGCGACACTCGTTGAGTTAGAGCAAGAAGGTTACAACGTTGTACCAACAGCAAAAGCAACGCAGTTAACGATGAACCGTGAAGGTATTCGCCGTTTAGCGACAGAAGAACTTGGTTTAAAAACCTCGCCTTATCGCTTTGTAGATAATTTGAAAGATTTTAAACAAGCGATTGCCGAGATTGGTATTCCGTGTGTGGTTAAACCGATTATGTCATCGTCCGGTCACGGACAATCAGTGATTAAATCCGAAGATCAGATTCAGCAGGCATGGGATTATTCACAAGAAGGTGGACGTGCTGGTGGCGGACGAGTGATTGTGGAAGGTTTTATCAAATTTGATTATGAAATCACGCAATTAACCGTGCGTCATGTAAATGGTACATCTTTCTTAGCACCAATCGGGCATCGCCAAGAAGATGGCGATTATCGTGAATCTTGGCGTGCGCAAGCGATGTCTGAACTTGCATTAAAACGTGCGCAAGAAACCGCAGAGCGCATTACAACAGCATTAGGCGGTCGTGGTATTTTCGGTGTGGAATTGTTTGTGTGTGGCGATGAAATTATCTTTAATGAAGTTTCGCCTCGTCCACACGATACGGGAATGGTCACCATGGCTTCGCAAGAGCTTTCTCAGTTTGCCTTACACGCTCGTGCGATTTTAGGCTTACCGATTCCGGAAATTTATCAAATTAGCCCGGCGACTTCCAAAGCGATTGTAGTGGAAGGTAAGTCGAATAACGTGACTTTCGGCAATCTTGATAAAGTGTTGGAAGAAATCGGTACCAATATTCGTTTATTCGGCAAAGGCGAAGTAAATGGTCACCGCCGTTTAGGCGTCATCTTAGCTCGCGATGAAAATACCGAAAAAGCCTTAGCCAAGGCTGAACGAGCCTATGCGAAATTAGCGGTACAGCTTTAATTCATTAAATAATAAGCGGTTGAATTTGCAGATTTTTTTGCAAATTTAACCGCTTGTTTTGTTATTCGAACTCCAGTTCTACGGCATTTTCACCGAGTAGAGTTTTGAGCTGGTCGAGCATTTCATCTTTCGGGGTAATTCGCCATTCTACACCGCTTCGC
Organism: Actinobacillus arthritidis; assembly: GCF_029774155.1. NCBI lineage: Bacteria > Pseudomonadati > Pseudomonadota > Gammaproteobacteria > Pasteurellales > Pasteurellaceae > Actinobacillus > Actinobacillus arthritidis. Next base: position 310,908 of record NZ_CP103833.1, read on the forward strand.
AATAAGGCTCTGCCTTCAGGACTCTGGTAGTAGAAATGTAACGGTAACGTCCCTTCTTTATTCGGTTCGATGATTTCTCGTAATTCTTTTACAAATTGCGGTGTGAGCTGTTCTTGACTAATCGCTAAAGCAAGGCTTTTCGCATAGCGGTACGCGAGCTTCGTCTAAAGTAGCTATTTCTCGCACCGACATTTTTAACCCACCGCTAAAATCATCGAACTGTACCGAACCGGTAGCGATCACAATACGATCTTTCTCTAAAAGATGACCGTAAGTTTCGAGTGCTTCCGAGAATAGTGTCATATCTAATTTACCAGAACGATCTTCAATGGTAGCAATGCCAAGACGGCTACCTCGTTTAGTTACGGCGATACGTGACCCCATAATAATACCGGCAACGGTGACCACTTGCCCACGGCGTGTTGGTTGTAGTTCATTTAGACGTACTGGTGCATAGTGTGATAACTCTTTTAAGAATCGTCCGATTGGGTGACCGCTTAAATATAAACCGAGTGTGGTACGTTCGCCTTCTAAAATGGTTTGTTCCGACCATTTCGGCGTATTCGCATAGGCATTTTGCACTTCTTCCGGCGTTTCAGTTAGCACACCGAACATATCACTTTGTCCGAGTGCTTCCATTTTGCTATGTTGGTCAGAAGCTTTTAGTGCATCTTCTAAATTTTTCATCAATGCAAGACGATGCGGGCCTAATTTATCGAAAGCGCCCGACATAATTAAGCCTTCAAAGGTACGGCGATTGATTTTTTTCAGATCGACTCGAGCGGTCAAATCAAATAAATCTTTAAAGATACCATCTTTTTCACGTGCTTCTAAAATCGCTTCAACCGGGCCTTCACCCACACCTTTAATTGCGCCTAAACCGTACACGATCTCGCCTTTTTCATTAACCGAAAAACGGTGTTTACCACTGTTTACATCAGGCGGAACAACGGTTAAGCCCATATTGATACATTCATCATAGAAACCAACGATTTTGTCGGTATTATCCATCTCCGAAGTCATTACCGCCGCCATAAATTCAGCTGGGTAGTGTGCTTTCAGCCATAATGTTTGGTAAGAAACCAACGCATAAGCGGCAGAGTGCGATTTGTTAAAACCATAACCGGCGAATTTTTCCACCAAGTCAAAGATTTTCATCGCAAGATCGCCATCAACACCTTGTTTGATCGCCCCTTTTTCGAAGATTTCACGCTGTGTCGCCATTTCCTCCGGTTTTTTCTTACCCATTGCACGGCGTAATAAGTCCGCACCACCTAAGGTATAGCCGGCAAGCACCTGTGCGATTTGCATTACCTGCTCTTGGTAAACAATAACGCCATAGGTCGGTTCCAAAATCGGTTTAAGCGATTCGTGCTGATATTGTGCATCAGGGTAAGAAACTTCTTCATGACCATGTTTACGGTCTATAAAGTTTTGTACCATGCCTGATTCAAGCGGGCCGGGACGGAATAATGCCACTAACGCGATAATATCTTCAAAACAGTCGGGCTTCAGACGTGAAATCAGATCTTTCATTCCTCGTGACTCTAGCTGGAATACCGCCGTTGTTTTCGAAGCGAGTAACAGATCAAACGATTTCTTATCATCCAACGGAATACTTTCGATACGTACCGGCTCTTTGCCTTCTCGAGCTAAACGCTGGTTAATCATCTCCAACGCCCATTTAATAATAGTGAGTGTCCGTAAGCCTAAGAAGTCAAATTTTACTAAACCGGCATATTCCACATCGTTTTTATCGAAGTGAGTCACCGGATGCAACCCTTCCGAATCGCAATAAAGCGGTGAGAAATCGGTAATAGCGGTTGGGGCGATTACCACACCACCGGCGTGTTTACCGGCATTTCGGGTTACGCCTTCCAATTTACGTGCCATATCAATCAAGTCTTTCACTTCTTCATCGGCTTCGTAAAGTTCCGGCAATTTCGGCTCGGCATCAAACGCTTTTGCTAATGTCATACCCGGATCGGGCGGAATCAGCTTAGAAATACGATCGACAAAATTATATGGATGACCAAGCACACGGCCTACATCTCGGATTACCGCTTTTGCCGCCATCGTACCGAAGGTAATGATCTGCGAAACCGCTTGACGACCGTAAGTATCGGCAACATGTTCAATCACACGATCTCGCCCATCCATACAGAAATCGACATCGAAATCAGGCATTGAAACACGTTCCGGATTTAAGAAACGCTCAAAGAGCAAGTCGAAGGCAAGCGGGTCTAAATCGGTAATTTTTAACGCATACGCTACTAAAGAACCTGCACCGGAACCACGTCCCGGACCAACTGGAATATCGTTATCTTTCGACCACTGAATAAATTCCATTACGATCAGGAAGTAGCCGGGGAAGCCCATTTGGTTAATAACATCCAGCTCGACTTGCAAACGTTCATCATAAACAGATCGCTTGTTTTTACGTTCTTCCGGATCCGGGAACAGAAATGCCAAACGTTCTTCCAAACCTTCACGTGATTTTTTCACTAAAAAATCTTCGGTGGAAAGATCGCCGGTTGGAAAATTCGGTAAGAAATATTCGCCTAAACGTACGGTTACATTGCATCGCATTGCAATTTGTATCGTATTTTCGACCGCTTGCGGTAAATCGGCAAACAAGGCACACATTTCTTGTTCGCTACGGAAATATTGTTGCGGTGAATATTTTTTCGGACGTTTCGGATCATCCAAGGTGTAGCTGTCGTGGATTGCCACACGAATTTCGTGCGCATCAAAATCGTCTTCTTTCAAGAACACCACGTCATTTACCGCAACTAACGGTAATTGGTGTTTTTGTGAAAAAGGCACCGCTTGTTGAATATAGCGTTCTTCATCCGTACGACTGGTACGACAAAGAGAAAGATAGTAATGATTCGGAAAATATTGCTGGTAAAAGCTAATTAATTCGTCCGCTTCCGCTTCATTTTCTTTGAGTAATGCTTTGCCAACATCGCCGTTGCGTCCGCCGGAAAGCACGATGATGCCCTCATTTAACTCGGCAAGCCACGCCTTTTCAACTAGCGGAAATTCGACATAACCTTGTTGATAAGCTTTTGAAAGTAAAAGGGTAATATTGTGATAACCGGTGTTGTTTTTTGCCAACAAAGTTAATTCAAAGAAGTCTTCGCTGTCCGGTTCGGGACGCACGAAAATATCCGCACCGATAATTGGTTTTAATCCGGAACCTAACGCTTCGCCATAAAATTTTACCAATCCGCAAAAGTTGCTGAAATCGGTTAATGCCATTGCCACCATATTGTTGGCAACCGCCGTTTTGACTAACGGTTTTACTTTAGCCAAACCGTTAATCATAGAGAAATCACTATGGACTTTAAGATGAACGAAACGTTGTTGAGTCATTACGATATTACGATTGAGATAGAAATAGAAACTTAACCTATGTCAGGTTACACAACTCAGTTTTGAAACTGAAAGATATATGTAGAGAGAGCCACAGAGTGGCTCAACTGGCTCGAAGAGCCTCATAACCACGTACGGCTCGCACGTGGTAAAGCGGTTAATTTTTTGCAAAATTTTGCAGAAATTTAACCGCTTGTATTATGGATTAATCACGTTTTTTGGTCAGTAACCACCAAACGATGCTTAAACAGATTAAACTCGGTATTAACGCACCGATAGCAACCGGTATCCATGAAAAGACGAGCGTCATATTGCCAAACACGATGTTGGATACATAGAACACAAAGCCTGCAATGATACCGATAAATAATTTGGTTCCCATTGCACTACTACGGAGCGGTCCAAAGACAAACGAGATTGCAAGTAACATCATTACTGCCATTGAAATAGGCTGATATACTTTACGCCAAAATGCAATTTGGAAGCGTTTGGAATCTTGTCCGGTTTCTTTCAAGAAGCCGACATAATCGGATAAACCCGAAATAGACAGTGATTCTGGCTTGAGCGATACAATGCCTAATTTACTTGGCGTGATCGTTGTTTGCCATTCTTTTCTATCTTGTCGCGACTGCTGAACACTATTTTCTGCTAATGTTGAGGTCCGTACTTGTTGTAATGCCCAATTTCCATTATCAAAAGTCGCATCATTCGCCTGAGTAATAGATTTTAATATTTTGTTTTCAAAGTGATAAATCGAAATATTATTCAGTTTACGTTCGTTTTCAATATGACGAATATAAATAAAATCATTACCGTCTTTCGCCCAAAAACCACCTTTTGTTGCCAGCATTGAGCCACCACTTTGTGCAATGGAACGCATATTACGAGCATATTGTTCGGTTTGTGGAATCCCCCATTCGCTAACAAACATCGTTAGGATAATAAGCGGAATTGCGGTTTTCATTACGGCTAATCCGATACGAAAGCGAGAAAAACCGGAAGATTGCATTACCACCAATTCACTACGGCTGGCAAGATTGCCTAAGCCTAATAAGCCACCGATTAGGACGACAACTGGAATAAACTCTTTAATATCGCTCGGTAACATTAAAAGTGAATAGTAAGTGGCAGTTAAAGCATCATAGGAACCTTTACCGACATCTTTAAATTCTTCGACTAACTTAATGATAAATACTAAACCACTCGACATTAACAACACAGCAAACATCATCACAATAATAGTTTTGCCGATATAACGTTCAAGAATATTCATACCAAATAAATTCATTTACGCCACCGCCTTATGACGACCGAAAGAATAACGAATAGCAGACATCCATTTTGTATCCCAAAAATTCATCACTAATGCCAATACTAAAAACGCAATAGAAACTAACGGCATTAATAACGTCGCATCTAACTTACCGGAAGCACCAGAAGATTTAAGTGAGCTTTGTAATAAGAAATAAATCAGATACAACAATACCGCCGGAATCACTTTGGCAAAACGACCCTGACGAGGATTTACGCTACTCATCGGTACGGCTAAGAGAGCCATTAATGGCACAGCAAAAATGAGTGCGAAACGCCATTGTAATTCGGCTTTTGCTTCATTGGATTTATCAGTTATTAACTTATGAAAATCCGCGCGTTGCACTAACTTTTCATTTGAATCCACATCTTGATAACCAAGATAGGCTTGGTAATTTTCAAAGTGAGATACTCTAAAATCAACAACGTCCGCTGTCCCTTCATAACGGGTACTATTTTCAAGAGTAAGAATTTGATCGCCGTTTGGTAAACCTTGTAATTGACCGGATTCCGCAACTACTACGGAAGGGCGATTTTTCTTTTGTTGATCCGGTTGGAATACATAAATATCGTTTAATTTATTTTGCTCGTTATTAATATTTTCGATAAATAGCACATAGCCACCGGCACTCATAAATTGTCCGGCGGATAAAGCGGAAAAACGAGGATTGGACTTCGCCTCTGCTAACATTTCGCTTTGTTTATTAATCGCCCAAGGAGTAAGCCAAAACACGTTATAAACGGCTAATGCGGTAGTAAAAATTGATAGGAATAGTGCAACTTTTGTTAATAACCCTTGACCGATACCGCACGCTCGCATCACGGTAATTTCACTCTCAGCATAAAAGCGTCCAAGGGTCAGTAGTAGTGCGACAAACAGAGAAAGTGGTAACATAAATTGAGCTAAAGCAGGCATACCTAGTCCTAATAAACTCAGTACTAAGTCGGTCGGTACTTTTCCGCTGACGGCAGAATTTAGCACGGTAATCAGTCGCTGACTAAAAAACATTAATAACAAAATAAATAAGATCGCCAATTGGCTTTTGAAGATCTCTTTCGTTAAATATCGACTTAAAATCACGATAACACTCTCATTGAGGTAATGTTAACCGTTAATACGGTTTAACTAGAAATAGGGTAAACGGTATGCTTTGACTAATTATTATCAGTAAGAAAACACATTTTTGTGAATGTTTGCGAAACCGCACGAATATTTGCAAAAAATTAGTAAAAATAGACCGCTTATAAAAGTCGTTAATCATACCTTTTTTACATCAAAAAATCACGAAAGGATTTTTACTGGCGGTAAATTAATAAGCCCCGAAGTTTAATCTGACCCCCAAAAGTTAGACGGTTTAATTTAAGGACTGAGTTCTGTATTGTACAGGGCTGAGTCCTTTTAATTTCACTTGAATACGCTCATTGTTGTAATAATGAATGTACGCATGAATCACTTTCTCAAGTTGTTCGAACGTGTCAAATCGCTTACCAAAGTAACATTCCGTTTTCAATCGTCCAAAGAAACTTTCCATTGCCCCATTATCCAAGCAATTCCCTTTTCTCGACATACTTTGTCTAATATGATGTTTTCTCAGCATGTCTTGATAGCCTGCCATCTGATATTGCCAGCCTTGGTCGGAATGTAAAATCGGTTTAGCGTCCTGAGGCAGTTTTGCGACCGCTTGCTTTATCATTCGCATGACTTGCTCAAAGTTCGGGCTTCTTGCTAAATTATGGGCAATAATTTCACTATTAAATAAGTCCTTAAGCGATATTTCTTCTGCTTAATCACTGCATTTTTATCGATTTTAAGCGGTAAGTGATAAAAGAAAGTACTGCGTTTTAAACCAGTCAAAGAGAGGAGGATTTCTAAGGGAAAATTCACCCGCAACGTTTTCACGATGGTCGCTTTTGCCGCATTTTTTGTTGGTTGAACTCCCGCAACTTTTTTAGGTAAGCGACCTCCGCTTCCAACTCTAAAATACGATAACGTAAGCGTTCTTCTTCAGTTTTAGGTGGAGGAGGCATTTTCGGGTATTTGGGTTTCATTGTCGGACGACCTTTAGGTTTGGGTAATAAGCCGTTTATACCTTGTTTTTCAAAGGCTTGCAACCATTGGCTAATCGAACCTGAATTGGCAATGCCAAAATGAAGGGAGGCACTTTCTGCAGAAAATTGCCCTTTTTTGACCGCTTGTATGACGGTTAATTTGAATTCGGGGGAGTATTTTTGCTTCTTACCCAGTACAGCTAACCCATTGATTCCATTATGATTAAATTGAGCAATCCACCGAGTTAAGGTTTTCTTGGATAATTGAAAATGTCGTTGAGTGAATGAATAGTTTTTGTCATTTTGAAGATAAAACTCGATGACTTGTTGTTTGAATTGTTGATTATATTTAGTCATAAAAAATCTGCACCTTAATTCGTTGGAGGTTTAGTCCAACTTTTGGGGTGCAGATCAAGTTCGGGGCTTTCTGCTATTTAGATTTTGCTACTGATTTTCTTAAAAGTAGTTTTTTACCTTGCCCATCTATAATTACAATTTCCATTGGCGGGGTACGTTCTTTATGCACAATGGCAATTAAATTATCATGTTGTGCAATATCTTCAAATTTCCCTGTTACTTGTAACGCTTTGACATTTACGTTATCTGCAAACATTAAGAAAGTACCTAAAGGCGTTACTCGGATATTTTGTAAACCTAATTGTTCTTTACTCGTAATTTTGTATTGAGGAGCTTTATTTTTCGATTTAGCAATTGTTTCCTTATTAGTAACTAAATCAATAATGCTCTGTAGTTTTTGCGCACTCTCACTATCTTGCTCAGTTGGCTGTTCTGTTGCTGTTGAAACAGTTGTTAAAGCCTGTTCTTCATCAGTAGAAAAAACCGCTTCCCCAATAAATTGTTCAGCACTTGATTCTTGAGCAACCAGAGGTTCCCCCCTTTATTTGATGCGACTAAAAATAAACGTGAACCAATTTTTTCAAAGCGAATATCTGCATTTGGTAATTGCGATTCCAGTTGTTGAGTAAGTGATTTAATTGTCACTTCGCCGTTGTTTGGAATAGATACTGAACGTGTGGTGTCTAATTCATAAGTAATAAAGCCGACTTTTAAACGTTGGGCTAATTGCTGTAGTAATTCACCCGCTTGTCCTTCGTAAGCAATACGGAGTTTTGCCTGTTCGTAGCGGTTAAATAACTTATTGTCATCTGCTAATGCCGGTGCATTGACGAATAAGCATACGAGGCTGGTAAGAAAAGTTTTATTCATTAATTTTTTCATTGTAAGTTCCATTTATGATTTTATGGGCTAATTATGACAATTTATTTGTTGATAAATTCATCATAAATAATAACTTATTTAGTATAAAACAACGCAGTCTGAAAAGGCAAAGGGCTTAAAAGTATGCATAAATGAGTTGTATTTGGTTTGTTTTATAAAAATTTCAGATAACTAACCCTATGAATCTTTTATGGTATTTTACAGAAACTTCTTATTTTATTCAAAATAAGGTGATTTTTCGATGAAGTTTGCATTTTTACTATTTTCTACTTGTAATTTTAGGATTAAATCGGTAGTTTTATTTCATTATGATTAAGTCGGAGTCGGCTTAGATTTAACCTCGAAGCACAGGAGCTAATAATGGAATTTAGTGTTAAAAACGGTAGTGTTGAAAAACAGCGTACAGCGTGTTTAGTTGTCGGTGTCTATGAGCCTCGACGTTTATCGGGGGCGGCGGAGCAACTGGATAAATTAAGTGAAGGCTATATTAGTGCTTTATTACGCCGTGGTGATTTAGACGGTAAAGCAGGGCAAACCTTGCTATTACATAATGTGCCGAATGTGCCTGCCGATAGAGTTTTATTAGTCGGTTGCGGAAAAGAAAGAGAATTGACTGAACGTCAATATAAGCAAATTATTCAAAAAATGGTGCAAACCATTAATGAAACCGGTTCAATGGAAGTGGTCTGTTTTTTAACCGAATTACATGTTAAAGCTCGTTCAAATTATTGGAACGTCCGTTTTGCGATTGAAGCGATTCAAGAGAGTTTATATGCCTATAATGATTTCAAGAGCATTAAACCGGAAGTACGTCGCGAGTTACGCCGTGTGATTTTCAATGTCGCTAATCGTAAAGATTTATTAGAGGCAGAAAGAGCGTTGGAACATGGAAAAGCAATCGCAACTGGTGTTGCCTTTGCAAAAAATGTCGCAAATTGTCCACCTAATGTATGTAATCCGGCTTATCTTGCTGAATTAGCGAAAGGATTAGCGAGTGAGTATGAAACGATTAAAACTACTGTGCTTGATGAAGCGGAAATGGAACAATTAGGTATGGGTGCTTATTTAGCTGTATCTCGAGGCTCGCATAATCCTGCATATTTATCGGTCATTGAATACCGTAATCACCCGAATCCAGATGCGAAACCAATCGTTTTAGTAGGTAAGGGACTGACGTTTGACTCCGGCGGTATTTCAATTAAGCCGTCTGAAGCGATGGATGAAATGAAATACGATATGGGCGGAGCCGCTTCGGTTTACGGGACAATGAAAGCGTTGGCGGAAATGAAATTACCGCTAAATGTTATCGGTGTTTTAGCCGGTTGCGAAAATATGCCGGACGGCAATGCATATCGACCGGGTGATATTCTGACAACGATGAATGGCTTAACCGTTGAGGTATTGAATACCGATGCGGAAGGTCGCTTAGTTTTATGTGATACATTAACTTATGTAGAACGTTTTGAACCGGAATTAGTGATTGATGTGGCGACTTTAACCGGCGCTTGTATGATTGCACTTGGCGCACACAACAGCGGCTTAATGTCGACCAGTAATGTTCTAGCAAATGATTTATTAAATGCGGCGGAACAAGCGGATGATAAAGTATGGCGTTTACCGTTAGGCGAAGAATATCAAGAACAGCTTAAATCGAATTTTGCTGATCTCGCTAATATTGGCGGACGTTTAGGCGGTGCAATTACAGCCGGTCAGTTCTTATCGAACTTTACCAAAAAATATACTTGGGCGCATTTAGATATTGCCGGTACAGCTTGGAAATCCGGTGCGGCAAAAGGCGCAACCGGCAGACCTGTTTCATTATTTAGTCAATTTTTAATTAATAAAGCGAGTAATTAGGTTAAGCGGTTAATTTTACTCAATAATTTACAAGCCCTCAGGTAGTGATACCTGAGGGCTTTATTATAAACAAACTTATTCAATACCAACCAATTTATGTGTTTGTAAACTCAATTGCCATTTGGGTTTATTCGCTCGTTGATTCAAAATACCGAGTTGGGTAATGGTTTCCAATAAATTCATTTTGCCATCCACTTCGCAAGGAGAAAGGTAGTAATGTTCAGCGGTAATTTGTGTTTCGATTTGTTCACAAAAACCTTGTACATCGCCTTTATCCATTACGATACGGACTTCGTTGGCAAACGAAATACATTCTCTCAAATATTTTTCTTGATACATCAGTTTCGGGCTAGTAGCGATATAATCAATCTGTTTCGGTACGGCTTTTAAGCCGTTTGTTTCAATTGCTAGCCAATAACCTTCTGCTTTAAACACATCGAGCAATACGCTTAAATTGGCATACATAGTAGGCTCACCGCCGGTAATGATAATACTCTTAGCGGAATAAGATTTTACTCGTTCAAGAATTTTCGCCACGCTCCATTTTTCGTATTCGTTATAGTTGGTATCGCACCACGGGCAAGCAAGATTACATTTGCCTAAACGCACGAAAATACAGGGTAAGCCAGTATTAAAGCCTTCACCTTGCAGGCTTTCAAAGATTTCGACAATCGGGAAAGTCGTTGTCGTAAAAATAGTATTTGTCATAATTTCTACAAATCTCCCCTTACCCCTCTTTACTAAAGAGGGGGAAATCGAGGTTAAGATTTATGCTCTATATTTATTTAGATGGGAATGTTTAACGAGAATATTCACAATATGAGGTTGGTGTTTCCCAAAGACGAATTAAACTGACCGGTAAACCGACTTTTTCCAGCTTTTCAAACATATATTTCGCCATTTCTTCCGCTGTCGTACGGCTTGGAATACCGTAAACTTTAGAGTTTAAATCGATTAACAGTTTGGCAACTTGACTTTCTCTGTCGCTATTTAAATCGTAGATATAGGCGTGATCCATTGGGTCTAAGATTTCATGTTTTACCACCGATTTTAAATCGGAATAATCCATCACCATGCCCCGTTTCGCTCCATCAGAAACTAAGTTACCGCTCACTTCCACCTGAAGTTTATAAGTATGTCCGTGTAAGTTTTGGCATTTGCCGTCGTGCCCATCGAGCATATGTGCCATATCGAAACTAAATTCTTTTGCAATTTTAAACATTTTTGACCGCTTGTTTTAGGTTATGACCTAGCACGAAACCTCGTACTAGGTTAAAGATAAGTCAGCCACGTTGTGGCTAGAATAAGATAATGTTTACTGATTATTTTTTTCAGCAAGGTACTCGTTAAGCCCTTTTTCACGTAATACGCAAACTTGGACAAGTGTGACAACCGCCTTCCACACCTAAATAGCAAGTATGGGTATGCTGTCTGATATAGTCGAACGCACCAAGTTTATCGGCTAATGCCCATGTCTGTTTTTTAGTCAGGTACATCAGCGGTGTGCGAATGTTGAAGTTATAATCCATTGCTAGATTTAAGGTGACATTCATTGATTTCACGAACACATCTCGGCAGTCAGGATAGCCGCTAAAGTCAGTTTCGCATACACCGGTAAAAATAGTTTGGATACCTTGTCCTTTGGCATAAATAGCGGTGTAGAGTAAAAACAGTGCATTACGACCGTCAACAAAGGTATTCGGCGTATTGCCTTCTTGCTTAATTTCACGTTCTTCCATCATTGCGTTGGATGTGATAGCTTTGATCACGGAAGTATCAATCAGCGTTTGTTTAACGCCGAGATCTTTGGCGATCCAAGTCGCTTTTTCCAGCTCGATTGCGTGGCGTTGTCCATATTGAAAGGTAACCACTTCAACATTTTCCACGCCAAATTCTTGAATGGCTTGGAAAAGGCAGGTGGTTGAGTCTTGACCGCCGGAAAAAATCACGACGGCTTTTGAGGTTGAATTCATTTTGTATCCTTAGTTTTGGTTTCAAAGAGAATCTTTGGCGTGGGAGGTTTTCGAACCACGAGAAAGAATAAGCGGTCTGAATTTGCAATTTTTTTGCAAAAATAGACCGCTTTTAAGACGATATTATAATGATTTTTGTTGGAATCGCCATTTTCTTTGCAATTCTTTCTAATTTCTTAATATTTGATTCTTCCGCAAACGTTTGCTTGTGCTATAATCCACCTGTTTTTTGTTATCACTCAGTTTGTCGAGGTTAAATTGTGAGCAATACACAACTCAGTTATAAAGATGCCGGCGTGGATATTCACGCAGGTAATGAATTAGTCGAACGTATTAAAGGCGATGTAAAACGTACTCGTCGTCCTGAAGTTATGGGCGGTTTAGGTGGTTTCGGTGCATTATGTGCGTTACCGACCAAATATAAAGAGCCTATTTTAGTATCAGGAACCGATGGTGTTGGTACTAAATTACGTTTAGCGATTGACCTCAACAAACACGACACCATCGGTCAAGATTTAGTCGCAATGTGTGTAAATGATTTAGTGGTACAAGGTGCAGAACCTTTATTCTTCTTAGATTATTATGCAACCGGTAAATTAGAAGTTGATGTTGCGGCAGACGTAATTAAAGGTATCGCAGACGGCTGTGAAATTTCTGGCTGTGCATTAGTCGGTGGCGAAACGGCAGAAATGCCGGGTATGTACCACGAGGGGGACTACGATTTAGCCGGTTTCTGTGTCGGTGTTGTAGAAAAATCTGAAATTATTGACGGTTCTGCTGTAAAAGCCGGCGATATATTAATCGCATTAGGCTCAAGCGGCCCACACTCAAACGGTTATTCATTAATCCGTAAAGTGATTGAAGTTAGCGGTGCAAATCCGGCAACAGATACTTTAGACGGTAAATTATTAAGCGAGCATTTACTCGCACCAACCAAAATCTACGTAAAATCCGTACTTCAATTAATTAAACAAGCCGATGTTCACGCAATCGCTCACTTAACCGGTGGTGGTTTCTGGGAAAATATTCCACGTGTGCTTCCTGCAACCACAAAAGCAGTCATTGATGAAAAATCATGGGAATGGCCGGCGGCATTTAAATGGTTA